>NZ_JBEUMK010000003.1:0-548217 GCF_040492155.1 Cytobacillus sp. T106
TCGTACCTCCTGCGGGGTCTCAGCTCTGCCGCTGCAATCCCGCAGGAGTCTACGTGCCTTCCACTCCAATCAGCAGGGCTTCTAGAATTAGATAGCGTTACCTCATGCCCTAAATATTTTTGATTCACAGACAAAATTATTTTTTACCTTGCCTATAAACAAAAAAAAGCCGGGTAACCGGCTTTTTAAGCAAATCTCGATTTTCTCAGCCTTGAATCCAAAACGAAATTGCCGAATGGGATAAAAGCTACGGCCAATGCACTTGCGACCCATATAAAGGACCAGCGGACCTTAAAGGTCACATAGGCGATGATGAACAGGTATGTAACAAACAAAAATCCATGCAGGGAACCTACTACAGTAACCGCTTCCGGAAATCCGGCAAAATACTTCAAAGGCATCGCGATAAACAGCAGGACCAGCAGCGAGCCTCCCTCAAGAAACCCCATGATGCGAAAGCGTCCTATCGGTGTGTTCATGGTCAATCCTCCCCTTTCCAATCAAGGTCAAAGCCCTTTCATTGCTATCATATAGGCTTGCTTACAAAAAATCCAGTGGCTCTTGAACCACTCCTGTTATTCTATGCTTTTCACCAGTTCGGAGCTTAAATGCCTGGCAAACACGCCTAGATGAGCAGGCTCTGATATATCATGATGAAACAGGGGAATATGGATATTCTTCATAGCAGAGAACACCTTTGTGATCTCATTAAGATGCTGATTTTCATTTTCTCTTCTCATCTTCATGAAATGGCCGTCTGCTTCTTCCGGTATCACTTTATTGACTATGACTGCCTCCGTATGAAGTCCATGGCCAGCCAGGACCCTAACCGCTTTTTCTGTTTCGAGGATCGGGAGACGCTCGGCATTCAGGACGAACAGGCAGGCTGCAGACTGGCTGTCCAAGAGGATTTCCCGCACTTTGGCAAACTTATTTTTGCGGCTGAGAAGCTTTTCGTATATGGGATCCTCAACTGGTTCCCCGTCATTCATCCATTGGGCGAAGTTATCGTTATTTTTCTTTCTTCTTTGAAGCAGCCCATCTATCCAGGCACTCATCAGCTCAGGAAGTGTCAGCAGCCGGATTGTATGTCCTGTCGGGGCAGTATCAAACACAATGGTATCGTAGGCGGCCATTTCATCAAGCAGCAGGGAAGTGATCCGGTCGAATACGGCCGCTTCATCGGCGCCTGGAGAAGATGCGGCCAAATCGATCTGGCGGTATACCTCTTCAGCCATAGACGCTTTGACCAAGCCTTTGAGATTGCCTTTTACCTCTTCAATATATCTTTTAGCTTCACTCTCAGAATTAATTTCAAGAATATCGAGGTTCCGGCTGACATTCATGATACCCTGACCCGGCTTAAGATGGAACAGGTCCCCAGCATTATGGGCAGGATCCGTTGAAACGAGCAGAACCTTTTTTCCTTTTTCTGAAAGCAGCAGGGCAAGCGCCGCAGAACAGGTGCTTTTCCCTACTCCCCCTTTTCCTCCGACAAAATAAACCTTTTTATCCAGTATCAGTTTCATAGCCTCCTTTTCAGCAGCAGCGGATTCCGTCAAGCGGGGACTTTTCCATCCCCATCCGGAGATGCCACTCATGGAATTTCTCGATGATATGCGGATAAAGCTCCAGCGTGTAATAAAAAGCTGGATTGGGCAGCCCTGCCATTTCCGAGAAGCATAAAAGAATGAATAAATCCTCTTCATCCCTGAGCCCCCTCACAATTTCGGCCCGATGCGGGAGCCTTAGCACCTCATCATAAAAAGCAGCAGCCTTTTTCAGCTGTGACAGCAAGTCCATCACTTTCGCCTCCTCTCAGTCAGAAAAAGCAATGGCCGGCAATGCCGGCCAGGCTTTAGAAATGATGGGTTGTGTCTGCTGGCGGGGCATCCCTTCTGAAAGCTGCAAATGCTTCCAGGATGATCCAGAAAACAAACACAAGTATCAGCCCTCCCAAAATAAACAGAAGCATATTGGCGTCTGCTGTACCTAATCCTGACCAGTCAAATACAACCTGCTTGATCATTGCCCACAGAGTCATAATGAATACAAAAACCATCGGTATGAAAGTAACGAGGAAATTCCTGCCCTGGCGCTTCAGCCAGATGCTGATCAGCAAAAGGCTGACTCCTGCCAGAAGCTGATTGCTTGTTCCGAAGAGCGGCCATAGCAGATACCCGCCAGAACCAAAGCCATTCGGACCCTTAGGAAGCAGCACCAGCGCTGCACTTGCAACAACAGCTGCCGATGTGGCGACATGGGCTTTTGTGAGCGGCTTGAAATTGTATTCTTCGCCTATTTCCGCAATGATATAGCGCATCAGCCGGACTGATGTATCAAGCGTTGTCGCAGCAAAACTGACGACAATGACAGAAACAATCGTCTTTGCAATATCAGCAGGTATCCAGACGCCGGTTGCCAGCTGGGCCGCTCCATTGATGAATGACCCGAGCCCTCCTGAGCTTGCAGCGGCAAAGCTGCTGTAAGCAGCCGTGAAGTCACCCTGTGAGGCGAATAAGGTAATGACAGCGATGATGGAGATTAAGGCAAGTGCCCCTTCCCCTACTGCCCCAAGGTAGCCGACAAACCTGGCATCAGTTTCTTTATCAAGCTGCTTGGAAGAAGTACCGGAGGAAACTAGCCCGTGAAAGCCTGAAATCGCACCGCAGGCAATCGTGATGAATAATAGCGGCAGCCAGGAAGGGTCCGCAGCGCTCGCATTAACAGCAGGTGCTGTCACCTTCGGCTGCAGGAATACAAGTCCCGCATACATGATGACAAGGCCGACGACAAGCTGATGGGAGTTGATATAGTCCCGAGGCTGCAGCAGCTTCCATACCGGGAGAATCGAAGCGATATAGCAATACACCATTAAAATGACGATCCAGATAAAAAATGACATGGCAACGCCGTCAAGGCCAAAAAGGACCTCAGCTTCCGCTCCGCCAAAGTATTTCGGCAAATCGATCTGCAGGGCAGGCACCATGCTCGCAAGTACGGCGGTTCCGTACATGACAACCAGGGCAATGATGGAGGGAATAAGCATTTCTTTTTTCCGCTTGTATACGGCATACCCGATCCAGATGGCGAGGGGTATTTCGATGAACACCGGCAGGACGCTCGCAGGAAACTGGATGAACAGGTTTGAAATAACCCAGGCAAATACAGCATTCACCATGAGGACTAAAATTAAGATAATGAATAAGAACATCATTTTTGCTCTTTTGCCTATCAATTTGCTTGTGATGGTTCCAATTGACTGCCCTTTATTCCGGACAGAGAGTACGAGTGTGCCGAAATCGTGGATTCCTGCTGCAAAAACAGTCCCGAGAATGACCCACAAAAAGGCAGGCAGCCACCCCCAATATACTGCAATTGCTGGTCCCACAATCGGGGCAGCCCCTGCAACTGATGTAAAATGATGGCCCCACAGGACAAATTTATTGGTGGGCACAAAGTCAACCCCATCCTGGTATTGATGAGCAGGAGTGACATAGTTGGGATCAAGTCTGTAAATCTTTTCTGCCACCCATTTTGAGTAATACCTGTAGCCTGCCGCAAAAACAAGCATGCCGATAACAGCCAGCCAAATCGAATTCAATTCTATAACCTCCTTTTATCACCTGGTATTAATTACATCATAATGAAAGCGCCTTCTTATAGTCAATATATTCCGAATATTTTTATAGATTCACTCATTATTGATGCTTCCGGCATACGGCAATAAAACAGGCAAAAAATCACAGCAGACATAGGATGTACCATTAGCAGCATATCTTACCGGCATTCGCATACCATGAAGGAGGTGGCTATTTTGGACTTGCTTCAATTTCTGAACCAGAAATATATCATGCTTGTGCCGGCGCTATGGGTCATTGGATTGGCTTTGAAGCACACACCCTGGGTTCCTGACTGGACCATCATCTGGATTCTTTTGCTGCTGTCAGTCGGCTTTGGGGCGTTTGCCTTTGGCTTTTCCATCAACGGGATCCTGAACGGCGTTATTGCTGCAGGGGTCGCTGTGCTTGGACATCAAATGTACAAGCAGTCATTTCTCGGCAAACCTG
Organism: Cytobacillus sp. T106; assembly: GCF_040492155.1. Taxonomy (NCBI): domain Bacteria; kingdom Bacillati; phylum Bacillota; class Bacilli; order Caryophanales; family Bacillaceae; genus Cytobacillus; species Cytobacillus sp. T106. The sequence goes on from NZ_JBEUMK010000003.1 coordinate 4,071, forward strand.
CAAACAGGAAAAAAGACAAGCATAAAGACTAAGGGGAGGCTTGCTGTTTTTTAGATATGATCAGTGAATACCGGAGATATGCTGCTCTTTTGATTTCAAAAAAAAACACCATAAAAGCATTCAGCTTTCATGGTGCCCGTCTATAAAGACGGCAGCTCAGCACCTGCAGCAGCAGATACTGAAATATACGGAGGAGATCTTCCCTAACAATATATTTCAATCCTTCGGAAAAAGTGTGGACAAATCATCTCAACGTTTTCATTAATTTTCGGTTGTTATTCAGCAAAACGGCTTATAATTAGAGAAATGGGGGTAAAAATGGAAGAGCACCGTAGAGACATAAGAGGTGATGCTATGGAATGGAGAGGTTTATTCATCAATAACCCGGACAGGCAGATAGAAATATCCATTTACCCTGCAGGGAACACGAAAGATGGAGAGGAAGGGTATGTTGCCATGGCCAGGGAACAGATCCGGCAAATTACCGTCCAGGAGTTCTCAAAAAGCCGGCTGAAGGCTGTAAGGATGGCATTATCCCTTCTTGAAGATGAAATCCTATTGCATTTAAAATACGACCAGGACAATACTCCGCAATAATCAGGCAAGAAGAAGGGAAACAGGCTGCAGCGCTCTGATTCCCGCTTTTTGTTTTCAGTCCTCTTCCCCGTCTGTTTCCTTCAGCTCCAGATGGAATTCCCCGACAGCATCTTCCTCGTACAGATTCGTTAAAGAGGTATAATATTTATCGATCATTCCCCGAAACTCCAATGCATCCTCAGGCACCGATACATCAAAATACAGATCATATAACAGGGTAGTGATATCATGATATTCCTGATGGCTCACTTTGAAGTCAAAAGAGAGATGAATGGCCTGCTCCCCTTTTTCAGCCAGTGTTTCCTCTTTATAGTTGTATACATCAATCCGGTTCCCATTCAGGATTACCTGCTTGGCCATGAACGAATTCCTCCTTTTTCTTATTCATCTTGAAACGGACAAGATTGGTTTATTTTATGTAAGAATTCTTGGTTAAATGAATCGTACACCTTTATTTACAGGAATTCAAACAACTTGATTTCCTAAAAAAAAAGAGCTCCAAAGGGGAAGCTCTTTCTCATTCGTCTTCTTCTGGCGTATTCATATGTTCTTCTTCATCTATCAGGTAAGTCCAGTCGCTTTTTATCATATTGTCCCAGAGTTTTTCAATGATTTTCATGGATGAATCCCTCTCTTCGGTGAATTGTTACTATATAATTACCCGATTTTTGGAAGAGATAACATCCAATTTATAGAAATAATCAAGTTCTCTTCTTAATGACATCTGCATACTGCTTGGAGGTCCGGACCTCAACGGTCAGCTGTCCGTTTGCCAAGACAGTTTTCAGCAGGAACGGGGCCCCGGCTTTATTCTGAAATCGGAAATCCTTGCCGCCGTAGGAAACAGTGGCATCCCTGCCGACGGGCACATAACCGACCGTAACAGAATGATGGTGCTTCTCTACATAGTCTACCCCCACCTGATCGACTGCATTGAAGAGGGTTGACGAAGTCTGGCAGATTCCGCCGCCTATGCCCATGACCAGCTTTCCATTGATAGCCTCCTGAGCCGGCTGATAGCCATGTGCCTCATCGCTTGGCCCTACTGTTGTGTTAAAGGAGAAATAATCGTCGACGCCCACAATCACATTTTGAATTGCCTGGGCAGACAACTCGATATTCTTAGTCCTTCCTGCTACAGAACTATTAAACTTGGTTGTATAAGAGGCAACCACCACTTCACTTAAATGGGCCGCGTCCTCCGGCTTATAGCCGCTTTCGGAAACGATGAGCGGCAGTTCAACATTCCCCCCCTCAGCAGAAGCCTCAATCACCTTTGCGGTCAGCTCCGCTTCCTCGAGGATCGTCCTTGGATTCCCTTTTACAATCCCACCGTTCGCATCGATCCGGTCAGGGAACATCCTTTTGTCATAGCCGGGACTTGCATCTGTCCCTCTTGCCAGGCCCTTCGCCCATTGGCTGATTTGCTGCTTATACTTTTCCAGATCATCTTCATAGCCCATTTCCTCGGGTTTAAACGTCTTAATGATTGCTTTCGTGTTCGGATCTATCACCTGGACCACTACCGGTTCTTTTGCTTCTTCAGCCAGTTTTTCCTGTTCCTGCTTTTCTTTCTCCTTCTGAAGCTGGCTTTCGAGTTCATTCACTTTTTCCTTTAAGTTCTCCTCCTTTGATGCCTGGTCCGCACACCCGCCCAAAACTGCCAAACTGCCAATCAACAAAGCTGCCATCCATCTTCTGCTTTTTGTCATGAGTCCCCCAACCCTGTTTTTTATTTCCAAAAACCACAAACTTCTATCCTAAATACAGCTTCCGCTTATCATCTTATTCTTCAATATTGAAGGTATTCCCGGTAAATCTAGGAACTATCTACTATTTTACAATAAAATGGATTCTTTATAAAGAATTAGGGGAGTTGGGAATGAAAGGAAGCAGTTTGGCTGAACGAAAAACACTCCCTGGAGGAAGTGACCATTTTTACCTTAAGAGTCCTTTTCCAATGCTTCTGCTGCTGAATTTCATTCTTAAATAGTCAGCACATCCTTCAATATCCGGTTCTTTTGTTCCTTCCATGAGAACCTGGATATACGGCTTTCGATCTTTAAGGAGCTTTGAGATCAGGCTATAGTTTAACAGGCCCTGTCCTGCCGGGACGATCTTCACCTGGTCCTCTTCGACAACGAAGTCTTTTGCATGGAAAATGGCGATTTTTTCCCCAAGAAGTTCAATAGCTTCTGCTAACAGCTCATCCTGCCTTTGATAGTTTTCAACCGTAATGAGGTTAGCGGGATCAAATATGACCTGGACATTATTTGAATCTACAAGGTCCAAGAGGCGTTTGAGCCTATCAGCTGAGTGGACTGGATGATTCACCCCTGCTTCTACACCGACAATTACACCGAATCTTTCAGCTTCAAGGGCGAGCTCGGCAACACTTTCCACTGCGTCCAAAAAGGGCTTTTCCTCAAAATTTCTTTCACTATAGCCCATTTCAGGAAGAACACTTCCAGTCTCGGTACCGACGATGCTGCAGCCAAAATCCCTTGCATACCGGATATGCTCTTTAAATTTCTCCAGTCCTTTTCGCCTCTCTGACAGGTCTGGGTGAATGAGATTAACATAACAGCCAAGTACGGCAATTTGGACGCCGGCATCTCCGAATGTCTTTGCGATGTAACGGGCAAGACCCGGCGAAAGGGTTCCCGGTGATGGATAAAGAGCAGGAAGTGATTTTCCCAGAGCAAGCTGAATACATGAAAACCCCTTGCGGCCAATTTCTTCTGCCAGCTCTTCCAATGAATCTTTTTCAATATCGTGGGCTCTGATTCCAAGGTTCATCTTAGTCTCCTCCTAATAAGAAAGCCGCACTCTTGTACGGCTTCTTTCATATATTCTCTTATCGTACGAGCCAGCCTCCATCCACCGCTAAAAGATGTCCGTTCATATAGCTGGAAGCGTCACTTGCCAGGAACACAACGGCCCCCATCAGGTCGGCAGCCTGCCCCCATTTCCCTGCAGGAATCCGTGAAAGAATTTCTGCATTCCTCTTTTCATCAGACCTGATTGCAGCTGTATTATCTGTCGCAATATAGCCAGGTGCAATCGCGTTTACCTGGATATTGGATTCTGCCAGCTCATTTGCAAACGCCTTTGTCAGACCTGCCACTGCATGCTTGCTTGCCGTATAGGAAGGGACGAATTTTCCTCCCTGGAAAGACAGCATGCTCGCAATATTAATGATTTTCCCGGATTTCTGTTCAGCCATTACTTTTGCTGCCTCCTGGCTGAGCAGATAAAGTGAATTCAAATTAACTTCCAATACAGCATCCCAGTCTTCTTCTTTATACTCAAGAAGCGGGGCACGGCGGATCGTACCTGCATTATTGACAAGGATATCAATTTTTCCGTATTCATTCAGACAGGCGTCTACTGCTTCTTTAATCTTTGTTCGATTGCTAAGGTCTGCCTGGAAGAATACCGCCTTCTGCCCTGTTTCTTCTATTAATTTTTCAGTTTCCTGCCAATCGCCGCTTCTGGAAATGACAAACAGGTCGGCCCCTGCCTTGGCAAGCGCTGCCGCATATGCCTGGCCAAGGCCTTTGTTTCCGCCTGTTACGATTGCAGTCTTGCCGGCAAGGCTGAACATATCCATTGAAAAAGAACTTAGTGCCTCTGTCATACGAAATCCTCCGTTTCTATCAGTCTCTTATCGCAATTCTTCCATTTTGACATGGTCCATATCGGTATAAGTGATATTCTCTCCGCACATTCCCCAGATGAAGGTATAATTGCTTGTTGCCGTGCCGGTATGGATGGACCAGCTCGGGGAGATGGCAGCCTGTTCGTTCTTCATAACAAGATGCCTTGTTTCATAAGGCCTTCCCATGAAGTGGAACACACGGGTATCTTCCTCCATATCGAAATAGAGATATACCTCCATTCTCCGCTCATGGGTATGGCACGGCATCGTATTCCAGACGCTTCCCGCAGACAGCATCGTTAAGCCCATCTGCAGCTGGCAGCTCTCACAGACATTTGGATGGACATACTGATAGATTTTCCGCTCATTCAAGGTGCCCGGCTCACCCATTTCCAGCGGCTTGATTTCATTGATATCAATTTTGATCGTCGGATACTGGTGATGGGCAGGTGTGGAGTTGATATAGAATTTGGCTGGCTGTGCGGCATTTTTGGAACGGAAAAGTACTTCCCTCGTCCCTTTTCCAACATATAATCCGTCCCTGGCCTGCATATCATATTCTGTGCCATCAAGGATAACCGTGCCGTCCCCGCCAATATTGATGATGCCGAGCTCACGCCGCTCCAGGAAATAATCGACGCCCAAATCCTTGTCCAGCTTGATTGTCAGTTCATTCTCAGCAGGTGTAACACCGCCAAAGATCATCCGGTCATTATGTGTATATGTCAAGTGGACCTGCCCTGATTCAAACAGTGTTTCCACCAGGAACTCTCTTCTTAAATCATCTGTCGTATACTTCTTCATGTCCTCGGGATGAATCGCATAGCGTGTTTCCATTGTGCATTCTCCTTTTCAATCATTATTTTCAGCGGAGTATTTTTCCTGGTTCACTTCCCGCCAAAGCTAACACTTCTTCCTTTGTAAATGAATTGCTGTCTCCATGGACTGTGTGTTTAAGAGCTGAAGCCGCTGTCGCAAAATCTGCCGTCATTTGAGGATCCCACCCCTCCAGCACACCAGCAAGAATCCCGGCCATAAAGGCATCCCCTCCGCCAACCCTGTCCACGATAGGCTCTATATGGTGGACCTTAGACTGAAAAAGCCGGCTTCCAGTGTACAGATTCCCCTGAAGCGTGTTGCTTGTGGCTGATTTGATTTTCCGGAACGTAGAGCAGATATACCGGATGCCGGGATATGAAGCAGCCAGTTTACGATAATAGTTTTGCAGCCTTTCCGTTTGTGAAAGAGAGCTATCTGCAGGCTCCATCCCCAAGAGATGGATGCTGTCCAATTCCCCGCATGAACAGATATCTGCATATGGAAGCAGTTTCTTTAAGGCTTCCCCGGCTTCTGACTGGCTCCAGAGCTTTCCGCGGTAATTGAAGTCAAGGCTTGTCAGCGCCCCATATTCCTTAGCTTTCTTGAAAGCGAGGAGTGCAAGCTCCCTGAGCTCAGGAGAAAGGGCCAGTGTGATTCCGCTTACATGAAAAAGTGAAGCATCGCGCAGCATGCCGTCCAAGTCTACTTCTTCAGGCACCAGTTCCGAGAAGCTCGAATGCTTGCGGTCGTATGTGACCTCGGCGCTTCGTTCCCCTGTCCCTGATTCCAAATAGTAGGTGCCGAGGCGGTCTCCGCCTTTTAAAAGGAAATCTGTCCGGACGCCATTTGCTTTTAAATGCCTTTCTGCCCCTTGTCCTAAAGGGTTGTCAGGCACCTTGCCTGCAAAAAAAGATTCATAGCCAAAGTTGGCCAAGGATACAGCGACATTAGCTTCTGCACCGCCATAGTGGACAGTAAGGCCTGCTGCCTGGGAAAGCCTTACGCCCTCTTCTGTCGAAAATCGCAGCATAATTTCTCCCAACGTAACAATCTTCTTCATTGCAGTTCCTCTTTCCTTGCTTCTTTGACAATTTTTATATATTCTGCAGACATTTCGGTAATTTTTTCATAGTTTCCTGTTTTGGCAGGCGCCGCCAGGTTCCCGCCAACCCCAACTGCCACACAGCCGTTTCTGATCCATTCCCCGGCATTTTCCAGGCTGACTCCACCTGTCGGCATGATATTAGCCTGCGGAAGCGGCGCCTTGACCGATTTAATGAAGTCAGGTCCAAAGGCATTGCCAGGAAATAGCTTGATAATATCTGCCCCGTATTCCAGCGCTGCCTTCATTTCTGTAATCGTCATGCAGCCGGGCATATAGGGCACCTGATAAAGGTTGCACAGCTTAGCAGTCTCTCTGTCAAAGGCCGGGCTGACGATGAATTCAGCGCCGGCGAGAATGGCAATCCTCGCTGTCGCCGCATCCAGGACAGTTCCGGCCCCCAGAACTGCACTCGAGTCATCTGCAAAATATCCTGACAATTCCTTTAAGACAGCTTCAGCTCCATCAATGGTAAAGGTGATTTCAATCCCGGCAATTCCTCCCTTTACACAGGCTTCTGAAATTTTCACGGCCTCTTCACTTGAGTCGGCCCTGACAACCGCCACCACTCCGGATTCAATCAATCGATTCAATATGTTCAGCTTCTTCATAATTGCCTCCCCGGCAGAAATTGTTTTGCATTTCCCGCCTATAAAGTGACTCCGCTCTTAAAAATTGAAATTTCCCTGAAATCGTTTTTCTCGTTATTGACCAATTCCCCGCTTGCCACACTGATGATATAGTCCGTGAACTGCTGCAGTACTTCATCAGCGGAAATTTCTTCTTCAAGGAGTGTACCTGCATTGAAATCGATCCAATGGGGCTTTGTTTCATAAAGCTGGGTATTGGTCGAGATTTTCATCGTCGGCACAAAGGTTCCGAACGGGGTTCCCCTGCCTGTGGTGAACAGGACAATATGGCAGCCTGCTGCGGCCAGTGCAGTGGAAGCAATCAGATCATTCCCTGGCGCGCTGAGAATGTTCAGCCCTTTTTTACGGAGAGTACCGCCGTATGGCAGGACATCAACCACCTTGGATGTTCCGGCTTTCTGGGTGCAGCCAAGAGACTTATCCTCAAGAGTGGTGATGCCTCCCGCTTTATTGCCTGGTGATGGATTCTCATAAACCGGCTGTTTATGTTCAAGGAAATAGCCTTTAAAATCATTGATCAGGCTGACAACCTTTTCAAAAACCTCTTCGTTTTCCGCCCTTTCCATAAGGATGGTTTCTGCACCGAACATTTCCGGCACTTCAGTCAATACGGTCGTCCCGCCCTGGGCGATCAGATAATCAGATAAGCGGCCGAGCAGAGGGTTGGCGGTTATGCCCGAGAACCCGTCTGATCCCCCGCACTTCAGGCCGATGTTCAATTCAGAGAGCGGAATATCCTCTCTTTTATCATCCTTGGCTGCTTCATAGATTTCTTTCACAAGCTGAAATCCCGCTTCAATCTCATCTGAAACTTCCTGGGATACGAGGAATTTAACCCGGCTTTCATCTACTGTTCCCAGAGCTTTCCTGAATTCCTCCATCTCATTGTTCTCACAGCCAAGCCCTAAAACGAGCACGCCGCCTGCATTGGGGTGATGGACCGCATCAAGAAGGATTTGCTTCGTATTTTCATGATCATCCCCCAGCTGGGAGCAGCCATAGCTGTGCTTTAGAACCAGGGCCTGGTCAAATGGATTTTGGTCACCGGCATGCTTTTCAAAGCGGCTGATGATTTTTTCAGCAATTCCATTCACACAGCCGACCGTCGGGACAATCCACAATTCATTGCGGATTCCGGCTTTGCCGTTCTTGCGCCGATAGCCCTTAAAGGTTCTTTGCTCATTACGGAAAGGACTGTCTGCAAAAGCCGGGGAGTAGCTGTATTCCTCCTGGCCTGAAAGATTTGTTTTCGTATTATGGGTATGGACCAGCTCTCCCTGGCCGATCGCTGCTGTTGCATGCCCGATTGGATAGCCGTACTTTACGATATTTTCATTCTCATTGATTCCGGCTGCTGCAATTTTATGCCCTCGGCGGATATCCTCGCGCAATAAGATGGATTGGCCATCCACTGTTAATTCGGCGCCTGCTTTCAGGTCTTTCAGTGCGAGAATAATATTGTCTGCCGGATTGATTTTTAGAAAATCTCTCATTCTAGTTCCCCCCTAGCTAAGACAGTGCCGTCGATTATGCGCTGAAGCGCTTTCTCAATGCCTGTTTCTTCTATTTCCCTGAGATATTCAGCCACTGCTTCCTTAAGGCCTGCAACCTCGGTGAGATCCCTGCCCCAAAGCTTCTGTTCTTTCAAAAGGTTAGCGGACAGCTGCTCTATTCCAATCTGCTTTTTCTCAAAGCTTCGCCATTCCGATTGAAGGATTTCGAGTACCGTACTGCTGTCCTCCACATCCATTTCCTTGTATAGATACAATAGGCAGCATAAGGAAAAGACGATTTTTGCAGGCAGTTTTCCTTCTTGTTCTATATAATCTAGCAGGGCCGGCAGATTTCTGGCAGAAAATTTCGACACTGAGTTCAATGAAATGCTCTTTAGGTAATGCTTGATATAAGGGTTGGCAAAACGGTTCATTACCTCTTCTGCATACTGCTCCAGCTCTTTTCTGTCCCCATCAAGTGCCGGAAGGATTTCCTCTTCTATCAGCTTTTTTATAAAAAGCCCCACCTCTGGATGTGTGACAGATTCTTCAACTGTTTCAACCCCGGATAGGAGTGCCAGGGGCGTCATTGCCGTATGAGCACCGTTTAATATCCTTACTTTCCTTGTACGAAATGAAGTGATGTCCTCCGTGATGACAAGATTCAGACCAGTCCCTTCAGCAGGCAGCTCATCCTTCAGCCAGGACGGCCCCTCTATTGCCCAGAGATGATAATGCTCCCCTGTAACAAGAAGTTCGTCCTCATAACCCAGTTCTTTTGTTTTCTCTTCCAGTGTATCCTTTGGGAAACCCGGGACAATCCGGTCGACCAATGTCGAGCAGAATACATTGGACTTTTCAATCCAATTCTTAAAATCAGCCCCGAGATTCCATGAATCTGCATATTGGAGCATGATTTCCTTCAATTTTGCGCCATTATCTTCCACCAGTTCACACGGAAGGATGATGCAACCATATTTTTCATCGCCCTTAAAGGCCAGGTAACGATGGTATAAAAAACCTGCCAGCTTTCCGGTAAACCCCTTCTGCGGACGGTCCTCCAGCCTGTCATCGGGATCAAAGACCATTCCAGCCTCGGTTGCATTGCTGATGATGAATCTGAGCTCCTTCTGTCCGGCAAGCCTGATAAATTCCTCATAATCTGTTTGAAGATTGATTCCCCTGCTGATTGAATCGATCACCATATGTTCCTTTACAGGGATCCCTTCCTTCAGCCCTTCAAGATAAAGGGTGTACAGCCCATCCTGCCGGTTAAGCCGTTCAATTTTACTGGACCCTCGGGGCTGTACGATAACGCAACTTCCATTGAACCCTTTTTTCTCATTTAAAATTTGAATCTGCCAGTCTGCGAAACCCCTTAAAAAGTTCCCTTCGCCAAATTGAAGGATTCTTTCAGGGAATATCCTTTTGGCATGTGTTTTACTGCTTAGGCGCTCCATATCCTTCCTCCCTTATATTCAATCATGCACACGTTAACATTTTTACCAGGAGCCCGCTGGCTTCGGGCTGTGCTAGCTAATCCTTTTCACAGAGCTTCTAATGATGAGCTCAGTGTTAACAAATATTTTTTCCGCCTCAAGCCCTCCTTGAACAAGAGAGAGCATTTTTTTCGCACCCAGCAGGCTGATTTGCTCTACAGGCCTTTTCACGGTGGATAGCGGTGGAGTCGTGTATTGTGAATAACCGATATCATCAAAGCCGATAACAGATAGATCATCAGGCACTTTCAGACCTTTTTCAAATGCACAGTTCATGGCACCAATCGCCATATCATCATTAGAGCAGAAAACGGCAGTCGGCGGGTCCTTAAGGGATAAAAGCTGCTCCATGGCCAGAAAGCCGCTTTCCATATCATAATTGCCTTTCACTGCATAACTGCTTTTTACGGATATCCCGTGATCTATCAATGCCTGCAAATAGCCGTCCTTGCGCATTTGGGAGGATTTGAAACTTGAAGTTCCTTCAATAATTGCAATATCCCTATGGCCGTTTTCAATAAGGTATTCCACTGCCTGTTTGGAGCCTTCTGCATCATTAGAGCATATATTATATACACTTTCTTCTTCTATATCCCTGTTCAGTACAATAAGGGGGATCTCCTTTTGCAGCACATGGTAGATAAAAGGATTATCGCGGACACTTTGGCTCATAAGAATGATTCCATCAAACCGCTGCCTGTTGATGCTTGTAAAATCCTGATAATCATCGATCCCTCGAATGAACAGATTATAATCCTGTGAAATAGCTCCGTTAACTCCCTTGATTGTATCCGCAAGAAAGCTGGCCGAAGTCCCAGTTATAAAGCTTGTCAGAAACAGACCGATTGTATGCGATTTCTGCATAACCAGGCTCTTGGCGTTTACATTCGGCGAATAGTTAAGCTGGGCAGCAATTTCGAGAATTTTCCTCTTTGTCGGCTCTTTGATCATAGGACTGTTGTTTAATGCACGCGATACCGTTGTATGCGATACATTGGCTATTCTTGCAATATCTTTAATTGTTACCATATATAAACCTTCCTTTTTAACCAATCAATGCTATTTATCCTTTTATTATAACCTGCCCTGCCCGCCGGCTCCAAGCCGGGACATGATCACGGCTTATTTAACAGCAGCTGCGTGCTGTTTTTCAGCCTCCTGGAATTGAAAATATTCTTCCGCATTATAATAGGAGATCCCTTTGATAATCCGGCTGAGCAGTTCCTTGTCATTTGGAATTTCACCATTTTCGACCCATTCACCGATCAGACTGCAGACAACCCTGCGGAAATATTCATGCCTGGTGTATGAAAGGAAGCTTCTTGAATCGGTAAGCATTCCGATGAACCTGCTGAAGAGCCCCATATTTGCCAAGGCTTTCATCTGATCGAGCATCCCATCCCTCGTATCATTGAACCACCAGGCAGTCCCAAATTGAATTTTCCCCGGTATGCTGCCGTCCTGGAAGCTGTTGATGATGCTGGCAAGAATATGGTTGTCACCCGGATTCAGAGAATACAGGATCGTTTTTGGCAGCCCTCCTGCCTGATCTAAAGAATCAAGCAGACTGACGAGCGGCTTTGCAATCTTGTCATCATTAATAGAGTCGTAGCCAGTATCAGGGCCAAGGGTCTGGAACATCTTCGTATTATTATTGCGGTGGGCATTCATATGGTATTGCATAGCCCATCCCAGGCTGGCATAAAGCTTGCCCAGATGAATAAGCGTATAGGTTTTATACTGCTTTTCCTCTTTCTCGGATACAGTGCCACCTGAAAGCTTTTTAGCAAAAATTTGTGAAACCTCTTCAAATGCTGCTTCTTCATATACAACCTGATCAAGCGCATGGTCGGAAACCCGGCCGCCGAGGGAGTGGAAGAAATGGACTCTTGAATCCAATGCTTCAAGAAGGCTTGCATAGCTGTCAACCGTAATCCCGCTCGCTGCCTCAAGCCGTTCAATCCATTCTTTGTAGCCATGGCGGTTGATTTCCAGACCTTTATCAGGCCTGAATCCTGGTACGACCAGTACCGGAAAGTCCTCCTCCTTTGAAAGAAGCTTGTGATATTCAAGCGAATCGGCCGGATCGTCGGTCGTGCAGATGACCCGGACATTTGATTTCCTGATGATCTCCCGTACTCTGAAATCATCTGTTGCGAGCTGCTTATTGACCTTATGCCAAATGTCTGGTGCAGACTTTTCATTTAAGATGTCATAGATGCCAAAAAAGCGCTGCAGCTCCAGATGGGTCCAGTTATATAATGGATTTCCGACAGTCATCGGCACTGTCCTTGCCCAGGCAAGGAATTTATCATAATCGTCTGCATCACCGGTTATGTACTTTTCATTGATCCCATTCGCTCGCATTACTCTCCATTTATAATGGTCCCCATACAGCCAGGCTTCTGTAATATTTTTGAACTTTTTATTTTCATAAATTTCCTTTGGGCTGATGTGACAATGGTAATCGATGATCGGCAAATCCTTTGCTTCCTCATGATACAAAAATGCAGCCGTTTCATTTTTCAGGAGAAAATTCTCGCCCATAAACTTTTCCATATGAATCACCCTCCGTTATTTGTTAACGTTAACAATTTTCTATAAATTCAGTCTAACAAATTTAGAAAGTTCTGTAAACGACTTTTGTTAACGTTAACATTTTTTTATTCTGCCAGCTCCTTTCCTTAATTAAAAAGATACTTTGTACTGGTAAACAGTCATTTAAACTATTTGTTTAGATTGTTGCCTGAAAAGCAACGCACTCTTTTTAAAAAAGGCTTTGTTAAACATTGTTGTAGCCCAAAATCAACAAGGTACACTAACACAGCAAAAAAAAATAAAGAGCCCCGGTAATATTTATCCCCGGAACCCCCCATAAATTTAAATAGCAGAACAACAGCTATATTAATTGCCTTATTCTGCAGTAAGAATTTCTTCAATCTGCTGGAGGCTGTCTTCTTTCAGCTTTACGCCTGATGCCTTTACATTTTCCTCAAGCTGCTCAGGGCGGCTTGCCCCGACAAGGGCGCTTGCTACGTTTGGCTGTCTGAGGATCCAGGCAAGGGCGAGCTGGGATAAGGTAAGATCCTCTTGCTGCGCAATCTTTTCCAGGCTCTCTGCTTTTTCAAGATTACGATCGTTCAGGACACCGTAAAGAGTGCCCAGGTCCTTTTGAGAGGCACGGCTTCCTTCTGGAGGTGCTTCCCCTTTTTTATATTTGCCTGTCAGCACGCCTTGGGCAAGCGGTGAGAACACAACCTGGCCGATTCCATGCTTTTCGCTGACAGGTATGATTTCTTTTTCAATGTTCCGATGCAGCATGCTGTAATTCGGCTGGTTTACAACAATCCGGTCCCAAAGCCTTTTATCTGCAAGATGAACAGCTTCGGTCATCTGCTCTGCCGTCCATTCGCTTACACCTGCATACAAGATCTTTCCTTGCCTGATCAGATCATCAAGAGCTCGCAGGGTTTCTTCAAGAGGGGTTTCCGGGTGAAATCGGTGGCAATAATAAATGTCGATATAATCAAGCCCGAGCCGCTTCAGGCTTGCATCCGCCTGCTCCATGATATGCTTGCGCGAAAGCCCTGAATCATTGGGCCCGTCCCCCATCTTGCCAAAAACCTTCGTTGCAAGAACATAGGAACTCCTGTCATATTTGGCAAGTGTTTTTCCAACGACCTTTTCTGCCTCTCCGCGCATATACACATTCGCCGTATCAAAAAAATTGATGCCGAGCTCATATGCTTTATCTATAGAAGATGATGCCTTCTGCTCCTCTACATACCCTCCATAGGTGAGCCAGCTGCCGAGGCTGATCTCGCTGACCTTAAGGCCGGTATTTCCAAGACGCCGGTATTCCATGATCATTAGCTCCTTTATTTATGTATTGATAGAGTTTTTTGAAAACTCTATGTATTTTAGTCTATCACCCTTAAAGAAAATTTTCTTTTTAGATGCTCAGAAGATCTTTCATCTTATAGGATTGAGCTCAAAATGTGATTCTTCCAGCTTCATAACTTTGATTTCCGGATGCCTCTCCTTCACTTTCCCCGCAAGAGTCTCTACCCCCAAAATTTCTGTGAAGGTATGGCTGCCTACAAGGAGATTCATTCCGGAAAATTGTGCGTATTGAATGGTATATAAAGAAGCTTCGCCAGTAATATAAGTATCGCACCCGCCATCAAGAGCAAGCTTCAGGTAATCGGTAGAATGGCCGGCTCCTGTCATGATCCCCACCCTCTTGACTTCTTTGCCGTTATTTCTCCAGCGTCTCACCGGTTCATTCAATAGGCGGCTGAGCTTAAATGCCAATTCCTCAAAACCTAAAGGCTCCTTGAATTCACCGATGCCCGGAATGCCGCCATTATCAAAAATAGAATATTGGATGATCTCGTCAATGCCGATTTTCTCCATTAATGAGGTACATGTCCCAAAACGGATATAATCCAGGGGACCATGAATCCAGAAGTTGCTGATCTCATGCTTTTGCAATTTGTTCCTGCATTCTTCATTAAGCCCGTAAATGAAATCCCAGGCGTCATGATGGGTGATAATTAAATCAACCTGACTCCGGACGGCATGTTCGATGGTTTCCAATGATAGATTCGTAGCATAGCCAACGGTTCTGATTTCCTTATCTGTGCTGTTCGTGAAGCCATAATCGTCTGCAAAATTTTTTAAAAGCTCTTTGCCGAATAATTCTTTTATAGTCAAAGTAAACTGGTCGATATCCAATTTTATCCACCTCGTTTTTTCACATTTTAACACAAACCTTTACTGTATTATTAGAAATTTCAAGTATCCCATTACCCTGGGCTTCAATTACACCTTACTGCCTAACTGACAGTCTTATATCTATGCGTCTTAGAATGGAGCTTATAAATAGGAGCATTCACCACAATAAAAGGAAAAAGCAGAATAAAAACCACAATACTAAATAATGATTATTCTTCTACATTTATAATTACTATATAATTTAATTGCGGCAAGTGTATGTAACTGTTCTTTTACAAACGATTAATTTAGGAGGAATACCTTTTGATTTATTCATTGTGGACAGGAAAGATTCCTTTTCTGGAGTCTGGAGATGAGGATCGCAAGCCTGTTCTTGCTTTCTATCCTGCAAGTAATAATACAGGCAGAAGTTCAGTGATTGTATGTCCTGGAGGGGGGTATCACCATAGAGCTGATCATGAGGGAGAACCGGTTGCAAAATGGCTAAACTCTCTTGGCATTTCAGCATTTGTACTGCATTACCGAGTAGCTCCCTACAGGCATCCAGTTCCTTTAGCAGATGTGCAGCGGGCTATACGCTTTGTCAGGCACCACTCTGAAAAGTGGAATATCGATAAGCAAAAGATAGGAGTTCTGGGGTTTTCGGCTGGCGGACATTTAGCAGCCTGCGCCTCGACTTTGTCACATCTGCGTACAACAAAAGAAGAGGATAACATTGACTTAGAGAACTGCCATCCGGATTTAGCTATTTTAAGCTATCCGGTCATATCATTATTAGAGCATTATCATGAAGGATCGATGACTAATCTTCTGGGAGACGATCCCAATGAGGAGATCAGGGCTTTATTATCCTGCGAACGTGAAGGTGCTAAAACTTTGCCGCCGCCAACCTTTATATGGCATACGTCTGATGATGCAGCTGTTCCTGTTGAAAACAGCCTATTATATGTCTCATTATTGAGCAAATTAAAAGTGCCATATGAGTTACATGTTTTTCCGCATGGACGGCATGGCCTAGGACTTGCCAGCGATAACCCTGCTGCAGGCAAATGGACTGAGCTTTGTGCTGTATGGCTCGCTCAGCGTGCATTCTGCCAATAATTTAATTCAACAGAGTGAAGACCGGTTTCTGGTCAGCTTTCTAATTCTCCTTTTCAATGCACAGCATTTGTGTTTAAACATTCTATTAAAAAGGGGGCAGTCATTTTCAGACTGCACCCTTTTCTCTATTCCGGATTCCACCCTTTTAACACAGTCTCGATGTTGGCTGCTTCAGCTTCTTCATCTGTAAGCTGAGGCCTATCGGGATTTGAGCCAGGTCCTTCATTCATATATTCATAGAATCTTGCATCTTTGGCACTGAAGCCTGACATGTCAGTCCAGCCATCCGGATGAATGTGGGCACCCAAATAATTATTTTTGAATATGACGCTTGCTATGGCCTCCGGATCCCCGCCAGGGTGCCAGGGCCTTCCAAGATAGACCGTTCCTTTGGCCGCTGAGCTTGTAAATCGATTGTTTAAAAACAGGAATCCATATGGCTCATTTATATGGGTACTTGCAGCTGATATATATCCGTTTTCTGCAGAAGACCCTCTATTCAAAGAAAAGATCTCACATTCTTTGAAAACTGCTCTTGCCCCTCCAAAAATAAAATCAATATCACCTTCAATATAACACCGGCTAAAATACTGAGACCCCTCTTTTAGGTAAAGTGTATCTTGATTTCCCAGAAACCGCACCTGGTAAAATTCCATTCTCTCACCGTTGGCATAAACAGCTACCGCCTGTGTCTCTTCTTCCAAGCGTTTTGGATTGAATGAGTTTTCAAAGGTAAGGTTTCTGGCTGTAAAATCCCCCGCATAAAGGAATACACTTGCGCTATTGCGTGTTCCAATGATACCGCCATCGGGGGACATTATTTTTGCATGGTTATCATAAGTGAGGATTGTGTTCTCGACACTTTCTCCAATTAGCGTCACAAATGGTTTATTTGCCGGAACTACGATTCGTTCCTTATATACTCCGTTCTTAATAAAGATTTCCACTTTATTTTTATTATCAGCCGGTATAGCATCAATCGCTTCTTGAACGGTCTGATAAGCACCTTTCCCGTCTTTGGCTACAGTCATTTTTAATGGTTTAGTTACACTTTCTTTAAAAGTCATTATCTTACCACTCCCTTTCCTAAACGCTCCCATTCCGCATATTTAACGCCAATTTTCAGGAAGTAAACTTTAGGCCGTTGGATACCCAAATTAATACTTTGCAAAGCGAAATTCTTTATGATAGCTTCAGTTCTGGTCTTTTACTTAGTAATTTTGAGATTTACTTATGAAAATAAGAAAAAACACGAAATAACTGATCCCGCTGATACAGCCTAATATATTCATTTCTTTTCTAGTGCTTTGTAAGTGTCCTTAATCATTTTAATTAGACTTCTTTAACCCGTAGTGCTGTAAGGCAGACCCAATTTTGGCCAGCCTTTCAAAGATCCAAAAATGTTCTCAAGCTTATACTCTTTAACTTGCTCATCTGTTAGAAATTTTGCCCAGCTTACCCGTTTGTCCATACAGCCGCCCGGGCCGCTGCTGTTATATTCAGCATAAAACGCTGTGTTCTCCGCATGGGGTTTATCCCAATTATGCCAGCCTTCAGCTTTAATATGCTCACCCATCCATGTATTGATAAATACTGTCCTGGCATAATCACGCCAAGGCCTGCCTAAGTAGACGGTACGGGCTGCTGCCTTACTTAATAAGGTGCAATTGATAAAAACATAGCCATATTCCTGGTCAAAAGGGGTGGATGCAGCTGTGATATAGCCATTTACATCTGTTCGGTTTAAATCTAAACTATGAATTTCGCAATCTTCAAAAACAGAAGTTGCCGAACCAAAAATGAAATCCATATCGCCCTCTATACAGCAGTGCTTGAAATAGCTGCGGCAATGCCGTTTTTCCAATCCATCACGCGGCCCTCCGAACGAACTGCCTTCAATCGGCTTTGGCGGAAGAGGAGCAGTAAACACAGTATCCTGCCTGGCTAACAAAGCACAATTGTGAAACTCAGTCTGATCGGCATCCACATACATGGCCACCGCCTGTCCAACCTCACTGCCTTTGCCTGCGTTATTTTCAAAAGTGATATTTTCAGCCAAAAACCTATCACCGGTAACAATGCAGGAATAAGACCCGAATGTACCCATTTTTTTGCCGCTATCTAATAATTTATCCGCATAATCATTAAAAGTGATTTTCACCAGATCACGGTGTGTTCCGATCAGGGATACTGACGGCTTATTGATATCGAGCTTTTCCTTGTACACGCCATCCTTTATATAAATATTTATCCGGCTGCTGTTACCTTCCGGAATACTGTCTATAGCTTCTTGAATCGTTAAAAATTGACCTGTTCCGTCTTGTGCAACAATCATTTGTATCACCCTATAAGTTTTTTAGAAAAGGCGTTAAACAAAAAACAGGAACAGTCCTTCCTTCAGGATAAAAGGAAGGACCGCATATTAAAGCTTGTTATCACTTGTTTGATTTTTCATAGGCTTCTTCGTATTCTTTCTTCATTTGGTCTCCGCCTGATTCTTTCCATCTTTTAACCTCAGCCTTAAATCCTTTATCATCTATTTCACCCATGATATATTTTATCGTAGCATCAATGATCAGCTTTTGAAGCTCTGTACCCCTTTCACTGGCAGTTGGTGACTCAAGCGGAACAGATGGGTCCATGACTGCAAATTCGTCATTTTCTGATATCATTTCATTTACCAGTTGCTTATCAGGATCAGCGTCATTTAGTTTATAAGTAATTTCACTTGGCCTGGAGCCTGAGAAGCCTTGAACCTCTTTTTGCCACAATTCATTATCCAAAATGGTATAGGAATTATTATCATCAATGGTATAGTGGGTTTCCTTTATACCGCCGGTCATCAGCATGAAAACGTCTTCATTTATTAAATCGTTAACGAATTGGAGAACTGCTTTTAATTCCTCTTCTGTTTTAACAGCTGATTTAGGGAACGCCAGCAATCCGTTAACACCGTTTCCTTCAGACCAAATACGGTATTCACCGTCCGGGCCGGCAATCTTATTCTGCGGAACAATTGCCACATTATTATTGATTCCTTCAGCCAGATTCTTTAATTGTGTAATACTTATTAGGCCTGCATAAATACCTGCTTTGCCTTGAGCAAATTTCTGCAGCTGATCATCTTTTGAGGTTACGGCAAAGTCTTGATCAAGATAACCATTTTTGTATAGTTCTCTTGAATATTTCATCGTTTCCATATATTCCTCTGTTTCATGCTCTGGTGTGAATTTTCCATTGTCGTCTACTGCCCAGCCGTTTGGTACACCAAAGTAAGAAGCAAGTGTTTTAAAGCTGCCGTATCTCAGCTCATTCCGGTCACTCCAGCCAAATGTATCCTTTTTGCCATTTCCATCCGGATCATCCTCAGTAAACGCTTTCGCCACTTCAAACAACTCATCCAGGTTCTCTGGAACCTTCATGCCAAGATTATCGAGCCAGTCTTTTCGGATTAGCACACCGCCGCGGGCGAAATCCTTTTGAAATGGAACACCGTATAGATTCCCTTCGATAGAAGCTGCTGTGCGGCGATCCTCAGAGATTTTCTTCAAATTCGGATAATCATCCAGGTATTTGCTTACTTCCCAAAATACTCCTGATTTCAACGCCTGTCTGACTGATGAATTTGTTACAAGAGTAGATGGCAAAGAAATGATATCATCCAATTCGCCGGAAGCAATGGATGCAATCAGCCGCTCATCTTTAGTAGCATCTGGAATCCAATTAAATGTAAGATTGGTATTTGTCGCTTCTTCAATTTTCTTCTCTATCACATCGTTTGGAGCTGTTGCTACATACAGGATAGGGCTCCAGCTGATATTCGCTTTTCCGTCCGCATCAACAGCTGCTTTTGTACTGCTTGCTTCATCTTCCTTGCTGCAAGCACCCAGAATTAGTGATGAGGCCAATAAAGTGCCGGCTGCTAAGACTTTTCCAAACTTTTTGGATTTCGCCATGTTTACATCCTCCTAGATAATAAAAATTTATAGAGAAAAACAAAAGTTAATCTACTGGCTAAAATTCTTGCTTAGAGAAGGCGTGTTAGCCTCACCACCTCCTTCAATGGGATCATTTATCCCATCTGCCTGCCATTCTATTCTTCTAAACACCTGATTGGCCGTCCACATTGTGATGTAAGCTCCTATACTGACTCCGAAGAGAACCACCGTTATTGGAATGAACATTAAAAGAATAAAATAGACCGCAGCGAGTGCAGCAAATAACATCAATGTATACTGCAAATACGATATGCCGAACAGCAAGGAACACTTCAGCTTAAGCGTGACACTTTTCCAATCATAGTGAACTAATATAGGAAAAATGTAGCTTAATGAGATTAAGTAAAGTACACCGATCACAATCAGCAAACCTCTTAATACTTGAGACTCTACATATAGCAGGTCAACGTAAAGGACCATTCCTCCTGCTGTATAAAGAAGGCCGATCACTGAAGCTTCTTTAAAACCTGTCCTGTACGCATGATAGAATGCCTTAAGAATGGGAAAATCCTTGTTTCCTCTAATCCATTGCCTCAGTACGGTAAACATTGCGTAAGAAGAAGGTCCAATCCCCAATACTATGAATCCCAGAAAGGTGAATAAGAACCATAACAGCTGGATATAAACCAGCTTGAGTAGATTGATGCAAAAGTTGTTAAAACGTTCTCCAATCCTGCTCATAAGCTCATCGGGACCCCCCTGTTAATATATTTTGATTCTAATATAGACCTTCTTCACCGAATTTTTTAGCTAACCGGTTCGCTCCAACGACGAGAATCAGGCCAACAATACCTTTAAATAATCCTACGGCGGTACTGAAGCTTAACTGTCCGTTCTTCATACCTGCTGTATATACATAGGTATCGAATATTTCCATTGCTTCTCTGTTGATTGAGTTTAATAGCAGGTAAACATGTTCAAACCCTAAGTCCAAAGTTTGGCCAATTTTTAGAATCAGCATAATAATAATAATTGGCCGGATTGCCGGTAATGTAATGTGCCAAATTTGACGAAGCCGGCTCGCACCATCCATTTTGGCTGCTTCATATAACCCTGGGTCCACTGCCGTTACAGCTGCTAAGTAAATGATGGTGGACCAGCCCATTTCTTTCCATATAATTTGAAGGATATAAATGATCCTTGACCATGTGCCATCTGTCAGAAAAGGTATTTTCTCTCCGCCCATGCCAGCAATTAATGCATTGATTGCTCCGCCGTCCTGCGCTAAAAATACATAACAAATGGACACTATGATAACCCAGCTCATAAAGTGCGGTATATAAATAATCGTTTGAACACCGCTTTTGAAATATTTATTTTTCACCTCATTTAACATAAGTGCCAAGAATATGGGAATCGGAAAGAAAATGAATAAATTTAATGCAAATAGCAAAAGCGTATTCCCAAGCAGCATAAAGAATGTAGGTTCAGTAAATAACCGCTCAAAGTGTTTCAAGCCAACCCATGGACTATTGGCTATTCCTAAAAATGGCTGATAGTCCTGGAAGGCGATTATGATTCCTCCCATGGGAAGGTATTTGAAAATAATAAAGTATAAGATACCGGGAATCATCATTAAATACAGCCACTTATTTCGCATCATGCCAGCGAAAGTTTTTTTCCTGGACTTTTTGACTGCTTTCTTATTGAGACCCGGTAAAACACTTTGCTGATCCTCTGCAACAGTAACGGACTCTCTCACCAGAAATTCCTCCTTCTTAAAGATTTTTTATTAAGTTTTTATGGCTTTTGTGTTTCAGAGTACAATTCAAAGGTATAAAAAAACAGGAATAACGTCTACAATCATTCAGTTAGATGGAGTTGAAAACGCTGGTATGAAAGCGCTTTCCGTCATCAATCATATAAAATGATTATCCATTTTTGTAAATGAGTATGTAGCTAAGATTTCTTGTAGAGTGATAAGAAAGCTCAATGAATGTCCGATCCTTTCCATATAACAGTTGGATGAAAAATGATTATGGACGTACCATTTTTTATGCTGATATAGTTAACTCAAGAAAAAATTAACTTCAATATGGAGGGATTCTCAAATGCACGACAAATCTTTTGGGAATCGCATATTTGACTTTGTTAACCATGCGATCCTGCTGCTCATCGCCTTAGCCTGCCTAATTCCCTTTATTAACGTAATTGCCAGCTCGTTCGCAACTACAGAAGAGATGGTGGCTAAAGACTTCATCCTGTTCCCTACTACATTTTCACTGAGTGCATATGAGTATATCTTTTCGACACCAACGATTTTTAAAAGTATGACTGTCTCAATTCTCGTAACATTAGTCGGAACATTTGTCAGTATGGTTTTAACAGCTTTTATGGCCTATTCATTGTCACGAAGGTATCTAACAGGAAGAAGTGCAATTAATTTTCTTGTAGTATTTACAATGTTATTTAGCGGCGGCATGATTCCTACCTATCTAGTAGTAAAGAGCCTTGGCTTGATCGACTCGTACTGGTCCTTAATTTTGCCGATCGCCATTAATGCATTTAACCTTATTATCATGAGAAACTTTTTTTCAGCCATTCCTGATAGCCTGGAAGAATCAGCAAAAGTGGATGGATGCAATGACTTGATGATTTTCTTTAAAATCATGCTTCCATTATCGCTTCCCTCGATCGCTACCATTTCTTTGTTTTATGCGGTTGCATATTGGAATCAGTATACAAACGCCATCCTTTATCTGACTGATTCCAATAAGTGGCCGGTTCAAGTATTGCTTCGCCAAATTGTTATCGTATCAAGCGGCATGCAGGCAGACTCTTCCGCAGTAGATGTTGTACCTCCTGCTCAAACCGTTAAGATGGCTGTTATAACGGTTGCAACTGTTCCAATGCTTATCGTTTATCCATTCCTGCAAAAATACTTCGTTAAAGGAGCTATGGTTGGTTCTGTTAAGGCTTAAAAACCTTTCCATAGGGTTTCCTGCAATTTCCAATGAAATAAGAAGTATAAATACAAAAAAAGCAGCTGTTACAGTAACGGGTTCCGTTCTAGGGTGCTACCATTATAATTAGCAGTACATTTAGAGAGTGAAATCGCAAAGATTTTGCTCTCTTATTTTTACTTTTGCATCCCGTTTAAAACAACGGGATTTAAATCTGAAGTTGGTACTCCGGCACAACGATTGGGTTTAACAGAGAAGGTTTTCACTTTAAAAGATATAATCTATATGAGATGATTATTTTAGCAAATACCCTGTTAAATAAAATGAGAGGTGCATTAATTTGGAAAGGAAAAATCTAAAGATATTCACCAAAATCTCATTCATAATAGCAATAGTTACAATTATTGTTATTCCTATATCCATATACACACCGATACCAAAAGTGATTGGATTACTCGTATTTCTCATTTCCTTGATTGGCATCCCTTTTAGCATTATTTCAATGTTTAGCAGAGAAAAATTAGCTAAAAGAATTTTTGCTTTGATTGTAAATCTGTTACCAATAAGCCTTTTTATTTACGCTTTAATTATGGAATTTACAGATGAATTTCTTCGAACCGCACCTTAGACGAAATAAAGAAAACGGCAGCGTAATGGCTGCCGTTTTACTGTTTAAATAACCTGTTATTGTATTGTTTTTTTGACGCTTTATCTCTTTTTGCACCTCGTAACGGAACCCGTTACAGTTTCAGCTGCTTTTTTTTTGCTTTAATATTAATCTGGTTCATACATTCAGATTCCTCCAGCCAAACATAGGCCATTTCAATTTCAAGTGCCATATTAATAGGCTGGCGCTCTTCCGGGGCCAGCCTCCTGGGTTTATTCACGATTCTCTTTCAATACCTGCTGTGCATTTTTCTTTGAAACAAACCCAAGCTCTTTCCAGGCTGTTTCTGTAGACCAGGGTTTGTCCGCATTATCTGACACACCGTAATAGGTGCCATTTTTAACAGTCGACTGGATGGCGAGATCAAACAGCTGTACAGCATCTTCATGTGATAAAAGAGTTCTATGCAGCCTGTCATCTTCCTTTACGGCTTCCTTTTCATCTGGAAGAACGCTTCCGATCCTTAAATTGATCACTGAAAGGCGATTGTTTTCGTTCCGGGCCATGATTCGCCCGATGCCTTCAGATGCATATTTTAAAACACCGTACAACCCTATGGATATAGGAAAATCCTGCGGTGTGATCTCTCTGCCCAAAGAAGAATAGCCATCCTTTTCATAATAATCAGCTGCATGATTGCTGCTTGCAAATACGACTTTGGGAATTCCGAGAGAATCGGCAGCATGGAGGATATAAAATGAAGCGATAAAATGGATGCTGGTCATCATGTGGAATTCCTTTAGATTCTCCAGATCATTGTCTGTCTTGATTGTCAGCAGATTAACAAGCACATCCGTATCCTTTGGAATGTTTTCCACAAGGTCCTCATAATCGGCTGCATCTGTTTGAATAAACTCTGCTGTCTGTTCAGGTTTTTTTTTATCAAGAATGACGATATCGTATTTGGGGCTAAGACCGTTATATAAGACCGTGCCAATCGTACCCGAACCGCCAACAAGGGTGATTTTCTTTCTCATCATTTTCTCCTCCTGCTCATGTAAACGCTGTAATTTTTATTTAAATTACCCTTCCATACATTCGTTATTCCTATTTGCAGGAAATCTTTGCTAGCTTATGAGCGGGCAGAGAGGCGGATGCTGTACTAAAAGATTTGTAAAATAGAGAAACAGACAGTATGCTCCGGATGTTACTGGCCAAAAAAAAAGGCCGGAATAGTTTATTCCGATAGCCTTTCTTTATAAGCCCTTCATACTCAGGCTGGCAAAGATCGATTGCACCAAGTCCGAAGTGTATGTCATTCTATTGAAATCGTTTTTTTATGTTCACAGATGATCTATTAAAAAAGCTTTCCATAATTCTCTCATTTCCTTCGTTTCCTGATGTCCACCTGTCAAAATCCGTCCTTCCCAATTCCCGGGAACCTGCCGCTTTTCATAAGAATCCTTAAGGCTGCTGTTCAAAAATACAGCTCCTTCCGCTGGACACAGGCGGTCGTCTTTGCCGATTACGCTAAGGCGCGATCTCGGTAAAATCAACTCCTGGACTGCTAAAGTTGAAAAATGCTTCAGCAGACCCGGAACATAATAATAGAAGCCATGATGATCAAGTCCGCGTTTTTCCATCAGTGTTTCGATATGCACCTGTGCTGCAATGTCAACTGAAACTTTGATCCTTTCGTCCAGTGCAGAGAGCCACCAGCTCATCAGTCCGCCCATCGACATCCCGATGGCGGCAAGGCGTTCTCCATCCACATCCGGGCGGCCCTGAAGATAATCAATCAGGGACATGCTGTCAAAGACCCTCATCCCCCACAATGTTTGGCCCTTCAGCAGCATCTCCTTGACCAATTCGCTTTCCTGCTTTCCTCTTCTTTCATTGAATCCCCACATATCTATGGCACAGACGGCAAATCCCAGCCCCGTGATCTCTTCAATAAAAGAGTGTTCAACCAGGTAAGGGCTGCCTGTCAGCAGCTCGTCTTTACCGTTCTCAAAATTCCCGCCATGAGAATGGCAGTAAATGACGGCAGGCAAAGGGGCAGAGGCATTAAGAGGCTTTGCAAAATAGGCCGGCACTGTTTCCAGGCCATTCAGGCTCAGCATCAATGTCTCCAGTACATAACCCTGCCTTTTCTCAATCATCAGCACCTGGTGCTCATGATTTTCTGGAACAGAGCGGTCACCCAGCAGGCTCAGAAGCTTCCGGCGTTTATCTGCAGCTGTCATTTTGCCGCCACTTCCCTGACCAGCTCTTCACCTTCCTTTGTGTTCCTTGATTTGCAGGAGATGACTTCAACATCCTCGCTGTGTTCTATATGGAAGGCTGGCCCTTCATGATTTTCAATCGTCACCCGGCTGAACAGGACATCCTTCGCAAAGCCGACGTAAAAGCCGCGGTTCGCCATATCCTCAATCCCGGCCATCATGGCAGGCTTGCCGGGTACGGCATTTTTCGCAAGTGAAATATCAATCTGGCTGAAAGTAATATCGGTTGCATATTGTTCTGCCAGGCCGTAAATGTATCCGGCTGACGCGTGCACATTCCTCGCTGTAATATTGGCAAAATGGAGGCGGCGGAACATAGGGGTTTCAGCAGTAACGGGATATGGATTTTTGTCCCAAACATATTGATCTTTCCCGCGCGGTCCGCAGAAATAGTAGAGATTGATAATGAATGGGCAGATGACCCCCTCCATCACAATATTGTCGACACGGACATCCTCTACAACTCCGCCGCGGCCGCGCCTTGATTTAAAGCGGATTCCCCTGTCTGTATCCTGGAAGACACAGTTGCTGATTGTCACATTGCGGATATCTCCGCTCATTTCACTGCCGAACACGACAGCTCCATGGCCATGGACCATCGTACAATTGGTAATCGTGATATTCTCGCAGGATACTCTTTCTTCGGTATCCTCTGTGCCCGACTTTATGGCAATGCAGTCATCCCCGACATCAATATGGCAATTGCTGATCCTTACATTCCTGCACGATTCAGGATCGATTCCGTCCGTGTTAGGTGAGTCGGCAGGATTGAGAATGCTAATGTTATCGACTGTCACATCCTGGCACCGGATCGGATTGACTGTCCAGCTTGGAGAATTGATCAGGCGGACATCACGAAGGGTGATGTGCTCACAATTGTCAAAACTGATCAGCTTCGGACGCGGATATTTCAGTTCCTCCCTGCGGTTCCTGAAAACATCCCACCACTCCATTCCATTACCGTCAATCGTGCCAAATCCTGTTACAGCAATATTTCTGGCTCCTTCTGCAAACAGGCACGATGCGTATACCTCACGCTTGACACCCTCCCAGCGCGATGTTACTACCGGATAATCCTCCTGCTTGTCGGAAAACTTTAAAAGGGCGCCATTCTCCAGATGAAGTTCAATATTATCTTTAAGGAATATTGCGCCAGTAAGGAACTCGCCGGCTGGAATCACCACCTTGCCTCCGCCATTCTGATAGGCTTCATCAATTGCCTTTTGGATGCCTTGGGTTGCAAGTCCGGCTTTCCCGTTTATATATTTGCTAATATGATAGACTGCCATGATCAACGCTCCTGTTCATCAGATATTCAAACTCAGCCGCTGCCTGCAAAAATGCCCCAAGCCCTTTCTGGTCGTTGCAGGTAACCGGCTCACTAATATAATAGGCATATGTCCCGTCCCTCTTTTCTGGTCCGCCGAGCCCTGCCACCTGGCAGTTTTTGTTCAAATTCACCCAGCCTTCTTTTGTCAAAAGAACAAATTCATCCAGCAGACCTTGATGGGATTTTTGCAGCTGCGATTCCCATCTTTCCCTATGGAGGACCCCCAGCCGGATTCCCCGGGCCATTGCACAGACAATCATGCTGCTGCAGGATGCTTCGAGATAGTTTCCTTTTTCATTTGGCTTATCGACGACCTGATGCCACACACCGCTTTCTTCATCCTGATAGCTGACCAGCGCTTCAAGCGTTTTTTCAAGCGTTTTGACAAGAAAGCCCCTGTCTGCAGTGCCTTCTGGAATGGCCTCCAGCACATCAGTGAGCGCAAGGAGATACCAGCCCATGGAACGGCCCCAGAAATTGGCCGACAGACCCGTTTCTTTATCTGCCCAAGGCTGCTCCTTTTTCTCATCCCACGCGTGATAAAGCAGTCCGGTTTTTTCATCTAATAAATGGTTGAGGCTTATCTTGAATTGGCTGATGATATCTTCAAGTCCTTCTCCATCCATAAATGCCCTCTGGTATTCCGCATAAAAAGGCGCACCCATATATAAACCATCAAGCCATATTTGATAGGGATAGATCTTTTTATGCCAAAAAGCGCCTTCTGAGGTGCGCGGGTGTGTTTCCAGCTGCCTGCGGAGAAGGCCGGCTGCTTTTTTGTACTTCTCATCTCCTGTTTCACGATATAAAACAAATAGCAGCTTCCCGTTGTTGATATGGTCAATATTGTAATCTTCCATCTCATACCGGTTGATGGAGCCGTCTTCATTGATGAAGTGATCCATATTTTCTTTTATAAACTGAAAATACTTCCGGTCTCCGGTACTCTTCCATACGAGATGGAATCCTTTTAGAACCACACCATAATCATATGCCCATTTGCCATTATAGCTCTTGTCCTCGAACAATAAGGGAGTTCTTTCCATAATGGAATCGGCTGTCCTCACAGACCAATTTCTATCCTGCATTTTAAAATCCCTCCGGTTTCTAACTGTGGTTTGAAGTTGAAATAGAAATAGAGGTTCTGCTTAGCCTCCATCCCTGTTTTCCGGCTGCGCTGTACTTGCTTATATCCTTCTTTGATTACCTTGCGCCTATTATTCATGCTTGGCAGCGTTTTCGATAGAGTGTGACCTTCTGGCTTAACGGTACTTTAAGAATACTAAAAGCAGGAAAATTACGTATATAATCATTTTATGATTACGCTTATAAAGGTTAATACATCAAGGATTCAAGAAGTATTTGCGTAATAATGATACTTTTAAAGCAGGAAACTATTTATCTATAAGCTGTTTTATAAGGTGAAGCCTTACATGATGGCAGACAGATTTCTTTTAGCGAATTGCGTAGTGCAGAAATTTTTTATTGGGGTAAAAGGTAAGCTCCAGTAAGAAGGGCAGCATAACAAAAGCTTCTTCAAAAGAAAGAAGCTTTTGCGCTGTTCTATTATCGGCGGTACTCCTTCCGGTAATCCCCGGGAGTCTTACCCAATTTCTTTTTGAAAAAACGGATAAAATTCTGCGAGTTCCGGTATTGCAGCTTTTCGGCTATCTCTTTAACTGTCATATCTGTTTCCTTCAGCCACATCTGCGCCATCTGAAGCCGGTAATTCATTAAATAATCCACAAAATTCTCCCCATATTCCTTCTTAAACACATTGCTTAAATAATTCGGATTGTAATGAAGCCTGTCAGCAATGATTTCAAGGGAAATCTCCTGGTCAAATTCACTTTGGATAATATAGACAATTTTATCGGATATGTTTTTGAAGCCCTGCTCAGTGTTGCTCTGTGTACTGATGATGACCGGCTGAATCAGCTGCTGGAATAGCATGTCTTTGATTTTTTCCGGATAATAGGCATTCATGGCTGTCTGGTAGAGCTTCTTAATATTTTCGAATATATTCGACTCTGCCCCAAGCAGCTGTCCTAATTGGACAAGATCATTGATAACCCTGACCAGAGTGACACCCAGACTGATCGGGTTTTTGTTCAGCCTGAAGATTTCATCGACAAGCAAACCTGTCAGGTTCCGAACCTCTTCCTCCCTGCCGGAGCGGATTGCACTCATCAATTCATTGTGCAACTCAATCGGAAATTTGGAAATCGAAGCATCATTCAGCATTGAGGAAATGTCGTGGTAAAATATGATGCTTTCTGGCCCGACATTTACACGGTAATGAAGCGACTCTTTTGCCAGATCTACTGCTTTTTTGCTGTCTATCAGTGAATAATACACCGGGCTGACGCCAACACTTACAACTAGATTGAGCGTTTCCTTTACTTTTTCCTGGATTTCCTCGTAATACATCATGATCTGGCGTTGAGCTTCCTGTTCTTTGTCGCAGGCAAAGATCGTTGCTTGCATCTCATCATTGAGAACAATCGGAATCAGCCTTTCCTCCTTCGGGACGACCTCGCGCACAATATGATTGATTGCCAGCAGGAAGATATCTTTATCGGCATTCTGCCCGCCGTCCATTTGGTCAATCTGGATAAGACCGGTATAAAAGACCTTGTCTGCTCCAAAATGATAGTCAAACTGCTCAAGCCTGTGCTGGATATCCTTTTCAGCAATTCGCTTCCTGTACAGACTCAGAACAAACAATGTTTCAAGCTCCGGCTTTTGTTTAGATAAGCTTTCAGTGAGCAATTCATTCTGATCGACGATCCGGTCGACAGAGGCAGCAAGGAAGGAAAGCCCATTTTGCTTAAGGCTGGTCCCGCCCTGTGACAATCTATCCTGGATTTTTTTGATTGGCCTGGAATAAGAATCTGCCAAAAGGTAGGATATGCCGCCAACAAGAAGAATTAAAATGACAGAAGCAAGAATCAGCCCCTGCCTTGTATTGTGAATGATGCTTCCGATTTCGTTTTCGTTGATTTCCACAAGATACAGCCAATGGTTATAATCAGCCTCAAGGAAAACATATTTTTTTCCATTTTCAGCTTTATAGACTTCTGCTTTCTCCCCCCCTGCTTCGGCGGCAGCTTTCACCTCATTAAAGCTTGTTTCTGTCAGGCTGCTTCCCTCATTCACACTGGAATATAAGAGCTTATCCTGACTGTTATAAATTTCAACCCTGTTATCTTTTTCCCCGACGATTTGATCAATGCTCCTCCTCGGGATATTGGCAATTCCAAGGGCAAATTTCTCGCGCTGATAGAATGGGAGTGTCATGACCATTTCTATGCCTTCATCCGTCGGCTTCCAGAAGAGATTGCGGTCATTATCATTTATGTATTGGTCCTTATACGCATAATATTCTTCAGGAGTCAGCTTCTTTAAAGATTCATTAACGATTCCCCATTTTTCCGCCAGGCTGATGAGACTGTATTTGCTGCCCTCTATTCCCATCATCTCTATATAGCTCATTTCTTTGATGATATCCTGGTATACCTCAAAATCCCTGCCTGAAAGCGGTCTTGTGAAAACTTCCTTAAAGCTTGCTGTAGAGCTGTAGGCGGTATAGCCATATTCAATGGTCCTGACCTTCTGCTCAACATTATGC
This sequence comes from Cytobacillus sp. T106, assembly GCF_040492155.1. NCBI lineage: Bacteria > Bacillati > Bacillota > Bacilli > Caryophanales > Bacillaceae > Cytobacillus > Cytobacillus sp. T106. The sequence goes on from NZ_JBEUMK010000003.1 coordinate 34,484, forward strand.
AGAATTTGTTTGGTGTAGCTTTCCTTATCCTTTAGAAAGCTTTCCTCAACTGAATTGTAAGTCGAGTTATAGATAAAAAGGCTGAAGCCTGCCACTAGACCTATCCCCAATAAAAAGAATGGGATAAACAGCTTGTAAAACACTCTGCCATTCCTCAAAATGTTCAACTCCTTGTTTTCCGCCATATCATAAATGAAAGCGTTATCAACAATCTATAAATGAATCAAACGAAATGATTAGATGCCTGCTTCAATTTGTTTGACTTTCTGATAGCCGGTTTTATATAATGTGAGCGTTAACATAAATATACAGAAATTTCGAACTTGTCCGCCATTAAATAGATGATAGCATAATATGATCTATTAATATAGTGGCTTTTTTAATCTAACATTAAAATGTTAACGTTAACAAATTGACAGATTGATAAATTCCCCGGAAAGAGAGTGCATGATTATGAATCAAAAAACCACCATCTTTATCGCCGGCGACTCTACTGCCGCTGTCAAATTGCCTGAGAAGCGCCCGGAAACCGGCTGGGGTGAACCCTTTAAACATTACCTCAAAAGTAATGCTGTCCTGGATAACCGGGCCATCAATGGCAGAAGCACAAAATCGTTTATCAATCAGGGACATCTGGCTTCAATTGAAAGCAGCATCTCTCCAGGCGATTACCTGATCATCCAGTTTGGGCATAACGATCAGAAAACAGAGGATCCTGAACGCGGAACCCGTCCCTATGGCGACTTTCAGGAAAACCTTATGGAGTATGTAGAGACTGCCAGAAGGAATCAAGCTCATCCTGTGCTGTTCACTCCTGTCACCAGGAGAAAGTACGACGGCGGCGGTAACATTGATGAGAATTCAGTCGGGGATTTTCCTGAAGCCATGAAGCAGTTTGCCGAAAAAAATCAGGTGCCGCTCCTGGACACCCACAAAGCCACACGTGATTTTTTTAATAGCATGGAACATAGAGAATCAGCCTCTTACTTCCTGCATCTGGCTCCAGGTGAATCACCGAATTATCCGGATGGACTTGCAGATAACACCCATTTCAATGAAAAAGGCGCCGAGGCAGTAGCGCATTTAATTGCTGAAAAGATCAAAGAAAGCGATCTGCCTTTAAAAAACCTGCTGAAATAGCAGCTAACATGGGCATCAAGGAGAGGAATGCTTTGGAGGACTCTTTTATACAAAATATTTATAAACAAAATCAGCAGAATTCCCTTAAAGTACTGCTGGGTCTTTATAAAGGCCATGCTTTAAAGCTGTTTTATTCTGCCGTCCTATTCACGATCAAGCATATCCCTGCATGGGTCATGCCCATTGCCATTGCCAATGTCATTAATGCAGCCACCAATCACGGGGGAAACGGCATCCGCACTATCTATATTAATGCCATCGTGATGATCGCCCTTGTGCTGCAGAATATCCTTTCAAACTATTACCATACAAAGCTGCACAGCTATGCGATCCGCAGCGTTGAATCCGGCCTGCGGGCGTCGCTCATTAAAAAACTGCAGGAGCTCTCCATCCCCTACCAGAAGGAAATGCAGTCAGGCCGGCTGCAGTCGAAAATCATGCGTGACGTTGAAGCGGTCCAAACACTGTCTTCCCAGGTTTTCGTAAGCCTGCTGAATATCTTTATTAACCTGATAGTGGCATTGGCCATCACGCTCTACAACAGCCCTGTTGTCTTCCTGTTTTTTATCCTTACCGTTCCGATTTCCGCACTTATCATTGTTGTTTTCCGGAAAAAAATAAAAAACTCGAATTCTGAATTCAGGCAGGAAATGGAAGAAACCTCTGCCCGGGTCATTGAAATGATTGAGCTGGTGCCAATTGCAAGGGCGCATGCCCTGGAGAAGCAGGAGGTTAAACGCCTCAACCACCGCTTTCAGCAGATACTGTTAAAAGGCTTCCACCTGGATATCATCCAATCCTTATTCGGCTCAGTCAGCTGGGCAAGCTTCCAGATCTTCCAGATTATCTGCCTGGTTTTCACCGGCATCCTAGCCTATCGCGGCTCTATCACACCAGGTGAGGTCGTTATGTACCAGACCTATTTTACAACAGTGGTGAACTCTGTTTCCGGCATGATTACCTTGATCCCGACGATTGCCAAGGGGCTTGAGTCCGTTAACTCCATTGGCGAAATATTGACTGCAGGAGAGGTGGAAAACTATGAAAACAAACCGAAGCTAAAAAAGGTGCACGGCAGCTTTTCCATCCAGCATGTCAGCTACAGATACCCCAGCGCCTATGAAAATACCTTGCAGGACATCACAATTGAAGTCAAACAAGGTGAAACCATTGCCTTTGTCGGTGAATCCGGCTCAGGCAAATCAACGATTCTCAATCTGCTGATCGGCTTTATTCAGCCGAGTGAAGGAAAAATCCTCCTGGACGGACATGATATGGCAGAGATTGATCTAAGATCGTTCCGCAACCATCTAGCGGTTGTCCCGCAATCAACGATTCTTTTTTCAGGAACCATCCGGCAAAATGTCACCTACGGCAAGCTGTCAGTATCAGAAGATGAGCTGAAAAAAGTACTGAAAGCAGCAAATCTGTGGGAGGTAGTAAAAAAACTCCCGGACGGCCTGGACACCCGGATAGGCGAGCATGGGGATAAGCTCTCGGGCGGACAGCGGCAAAGGATCTCCATCGCCAGAGCACTGATCCGGAATCCTGAGGTCATCATTCTGGATGAAGCAACCTCTGCCCTTGACAGCCATTCCGAGAAAAAAATCCAGGAGGCATTGGACACCTTGACCAGGGGCCGCACTACTTTTATCGTGGCTCACCGATTCTCTACCATCCGAAACGCTGACAAAATCGCCGTCATCCAGGATGGCCGATGTATAGAATTTGGCACCTATGAGGAGCTGATGCATCAGCAAGGGAGCTTTTATGAGTTGAAGCAGCTGCAGATGTAAAAATTATTTTTTTGGGAATGACGCTTTTCATTCATAGATGCTTTTTGGTGATAGTCTTGCATCAATAGTTCTCTTTCTATACATGAGTAGTTTTATTGATGGCCGTCTTGCATCGAATGGGCCTTTTTCTATACATGAGTGGCTTCTTTTGATGGCCTTCATGCATCGGTCGGGCCTTTTCCTATACAAGGGCGGCTTCCTTTGATGGCAGTCATGCATCGATTGGGCCATTTTCTATACATAAGTGGCTCCTCTTGATAGCCATCATGTATTGATTGGGCCTCTTTCTATACATAAGCAGCTTCTTTTGATGGCCTTCATGTATCAATTCGTCCTTTTTCTATACATCAGCAGCTTCTTTTGATGGCCTTCATGTATCAATTCGTCCTTTTTCTATACATGAGCAGCTTCTTTTGATGGCCTTCATGGATCGATACGGCTTTTTCTATACATGAGCGACTTCTCTAGTAAGCCATCATGCATTGATTGGTCTCTATCTATCCTATCTATCCATGAATAAAAATTTAAGGTCCGTTCTATGCTTCTACTTTTAGCAGTCAACCGGCTTATATATGGAATAAATCTATCTTTCTGCTCTCCTAAAAAAGAATCTCAGCCTTCCTGCCCTTTCCGGTGGCTTTCATCATATCGAATAGTTCCTCTTTTGAGCCGGGAATGTGCTTATAGGATTCTTTATCCGTTTGCTGCAATCTATCAAAAATTTCCAAGATCCAGGGCATCTGCAGGTGACATTTCTCTATTGAATCCCGTTTCCTGAATACCTCTTTAGGCGTACCCTGGAACAGAAGGCGGCCGTTGTGCAAAAGGATAATTTCGTCCGCCCATTCATAGGCAAAATCGACGTCATGGGTTGAGAGCAGAATAGTTTTAGATTGTTCACTGAATTTTTCAAGCAGCATACCTATCTTTCTTTGATAGTACGGGTCAAGTCCGGCAAAGGGCTCATCAAGCACCAATAGCTCTGGATGCATAGCTGCAACACCTGCAATGGCTACCCTTTTTTTCTGCCCGATGCTTAATAAGTGCGGCGGCTTTTCCTTCAGCTCCTCCGTTTCTGTCAGTTCCATCGCCAGCTGCACCCGCCGGTCCATTTCCTGCGGATCCAGACCCAGATTCCTTGGCCCAAAAGCAATGTCTTCATATACACTGGAAGAGAACAGCTGGGAATCAGAATTCTGAAAGACGATGCCAACCTTTTGGCGCAGCTGCCGTATTTCTTTGCGGGTGTGGGACAATTTCCTTCCTTTATAATAAAGGCAGCCCTTTGAAGGCTTGATTATTCCATTCAAAAGGCAAAGCAGCGTTGATTTTCCTGCCCCGTTATTCCCCAGCAGTGCAATTTTCCTGCCGTGTTCTATAGAAATCGTAATCTCGCTGAGGGCGGGAGTACCGTCGCCGTATTTGTAGGATACATGGTCCAGATAAAGGAATGGCTCTTTCATAGGCGTGACCTCCTTTTACATCAAGGTTAAAATTAGCAGCATAGACTGTATGATGAGGATGGCGATCCAATTGCCTGCCCTTGTCTCTTGCCTGATATCCATCCTATACAGCCCCTCGCTTCCCCCACGGCTCTCAATAGCGGTTTCGAGCTCCCTGGCAGTCATGATTGATTTAATAAAAAGCCCTGCTGCAAGCTTGGCCATTGAGGCCAGCCAGGTTCTTCGATTCTGGTAGCCAAGCCTGCTGGTTTGGGCGAGGTGAATTTCCCTGCTCTTTTCCAGCAGCACGAAAATGAAACGGTATGTAAAGCCTGTCAGGTCTAGCACAATGCCTGGAAGTTTCAGCTTCTGGAGCAGCCACATAATTTGCTGCACCGGGGTGGTCAATATAAGGAAATACAGGCAGAGGACGCTTGCAGCTGCTCCTGCTGCAAGATGGCAAGCCTGCTCTAGCCCGCTCTCGTCAATATACAGCTTCCAAGAGCCGATATTGGCATGCCAGATACCTGCGCTTTTTGCATCAGCAGGAATGATGGAAAGGAAGATAGGCAGCGTTCCTGTAGCGAGGAACATGGCTGGGAGAAGCAGAAGCTTTACATAGTAAGTCAATGGGATTCCCGCTGCCCAAACAGTGAGAAGACACATTAGAAAGCTTACGCAAAGTGCAATCCACATATTTTGGGTAATGACAGAGAATAACAGGCATCCCGCAGAAAGCACGGCCTTTTCTGCCGGGTGGATGTGCTTCAGCCTGCTGCTATATGCGTATTCATCTATTTTCAGCATATCGGTCTATTTGGTATATTTTTTCCTGGCCCTGCCGAAGCCGATGGCATAGCCTATTATGATTGCACCAATAGCAGTCTGGACCGAAAACAGCAGACTCTCAATCTCACCGCTCGGCGCTTCCCAGAGGTTTCCAATCCATGGAGTGTAGTCAGGAGCCACTTCTTTTACAGCCTCCTCCGCCTGGCCGTCGGCTCCGCCAAATTCTGCATCCTGAATGAAAATCAACGGGATGGCTGCAATTAGAATAACCATAATAAAGAGAACAAGATTTTTCATCAGTACTTTGCCTCCTTCATGATGGAGAGCTGCTTGAATTCCGGCAGATTATATTTTTGAATCAGATTGATGACAATGACAGTCAATAGCCCTTCACTGATGGCCAGCGGAATCTGTGTAACAGCAAATATTCCGGAAAACTTTGTGAATGATGCCAAAAAGCCGCCGGCTTCAGCCGGGAAGGCAAGCGCCAGCTGGATGCTCGTCGTTAGATAGGTTCCAAGGTCCCCCAGCATCGCAGCCAGAAATACAGATATTGAAAAAGACAGCCCAAGCTTCAGTCCGCCCCTGAAAACGGCATAGGCGGCAAAAGGGCCGACCACTGCCATGGAGAAGGCATTGGCTCCCAGGGTTGTCAATCCGCCATGAGCCAGAAGCAAGGCCTGAAAAAGCAGAACGATCGAACCGACTACACTCATGGCAGCAGGCTTGAAAAGAATGGCTCCCAGTCCCACGCCGGTCGGATGTGATGTGCTTCCTGTAACCGACGGTATTTTTAAGGCTGATAGTACGAAGGCAAATGCACCTGATAAACCGAGCAGTATTTTGAGCTCCGGCTTTTCAGCCAAAGTTTTTTTGATGGAACGGAAGCCCGCAATCATAAAGGGTATGACTGCCGCCCACCAGAAAACTGCCCAGCCGACCGGAAGGAAGCCTTCCATAATATGCATGGCATAGGCGGGGCGGAATGAGTTGAGCCAGAAAAAGCCGGCAAAGGCCAGGATCATCGTCCCGGTCAGCAGAATGGGTTTCTTCATCGTTATTCTCTCCTGTCAGATCTTTTGATTGGCCTGCGGGCTGCCCCTATAGCCATTTTGTTTTTTCTTTAAAATCGATCCTCGATTTCGGCTTAAGCTTTTCCTGTTCTTCCGGGTCAGGATAACCAAAGAACACTGTCCCGACAATTTTTTTATTTGCCGGGGAGCCGATGAATTCATATAAGCGCCTGTCGCGGACAAGGCCCACACCTCTTGTCCTCCAGACAAAACCAAGTCCCAATTCCTCTGCTGCCAGCCACATCGAATGGATGGCGCAGCAGGCGGCATATTCATTATCCACCGTCGCTTCATCATCGTTTTCTGCTATATCCGACGCAACCACAATCATGGCCGGGGTAGCCTGGACCACCTTCATCGATGCCTCCACCAATTTCGGCTTTGCTGGAAAGCGTTCTAGCAGATAATCATAGGCCAGCTGTTCATAGCCTTGTTTGGCTTTCCCCTGGATCACATAAAAGCTCCACGGCTCCCGATTCTTATCATTTGGCGCCAATGTAGCAGCATAAAGCAGTTTTTCTATCTTTTCCCGCTCAACCGGAGCCGGCTGATAGTTTCGCAGTGCCCTCCTGTTTTCGAGCAATTCCAGCACACTCATGTTTTCTCCTCCCCGATTTTATAATAGGATTGCTTCCTGCTGTTCCTTGTACCATTGTATTTTCTCTCTTAATCTGACGACCTCTCCAACTAGGATGATGGCTGGATGGGAGATGCCGGATTTTGCCGCTTCTCCCTCTATCGTTTCAAGGCTGCCAGTGACGGTCCGCTGGCGGCTTGTTGTACCCCATTCAATCACCGCTGCAGGAGTGCTGCTGCTTCTGCCATGTACAATCAGTTCCCGGCAGATGGCAGGCAGATTTCCAACGCCCATATAAAAAGCGATTGTGTCGCTTCCTTCAGCAAGGGCTTTCCAATTGATAGAGTCCATGCCCTTTTCTTTTCTTCCATGTCCTGTAACAATGGTAAAGGATGCAGCATGTTCCCGATGTGTGACCGGGATTCCTGCATAGGCAGGCGCTGCGATACCGGCAGTGACGCCGGGAACGATTTCGAAAGGGATACCATGCTCAGCCAGTACCGCTGCTTCCTCACCTGCCCTGCCAAACACACAGGGATCGCCGCCCTTCAATCGGGTCACGTTTTTTCCGGCAAGCGCCTTTTCGACGAGGAGAGTGTGGATTTCATCCTGGATGAGCGCATGCCTGCCAGGCAGCTTCCCGACATAAATAAGCTCTGCATCAGCCTTGGCATGGTTAAGCAGTTCTTTGTTGATCAATCGGTCATAGGCAATTACATCTGCTTTTTTTATGCATTCAAGACCGTATATCGTCATGAGGCCAATGTCTCCAGGCCCTGCACCGACAAGGTATACTGTTCCTTTATTCATGACAGAAGCTCCTTTCTATTAGGTCATTCAATTTTTGTTCTCTCTTCTCAAATTGCCTGTTCCGGGTCCAGTCCAGAAATTCATCCCCCAGTAGACGAAATAGAATATCCGCCCTTTTCTCCGTGTTCCCGACTTCCTGTCTGACCCTGCCCCGGGCTTGAAACAGAAATTCCACATACTCTTCATAACTGCTGTCGTAGCGCTGCTCCAGCTCCCTGACTATCTTTTTTGACAGCCCCGGACTGGCAGCTGAAGTGTGGACGGAAATGGAGAGCTTTCCTCTCTCCAGTGTCGAAGGGATGGTGATCAGGCTGTTCAGCGGATCATCCGCAAGATTCACCAGCTGATCAGGGGCGCATGCTTCTAATACCTTTTGATTTATGCCGCAGTCGTCCGTGGCAGCCATCACGATAAAAGCACCTTCCAGATCCTCCGGATGGAACTTTTTTTTCTTCCATGTCAGTTTCCGTTCTTCATGGCAGCGTTTGATATAGTCTGTTGCCACGGGACTAATGACAGTAGTGACGGCACCGGCGTTAATCAATCTTTTGACCCGCCGCTCCGCTACCCGGCCTCCGCCGATTACTGCTGCCTGCCTGCCCGCCAACTCAAGGGAAACAGGGAAATAAGCCATGAATGTCGACTTCCTTTCTGCTCAAATAGGCTGTTGTCTAAAATTGGATTCTTTTTTCTCCCTGCACTTTTTCACCCAATTTTCCGCCATTTGAGGACAAGATCCAAAGTGAAAATGCACATAGCCGGCAACAAGAGAATCCTTCATGAATCCCTCTTTCTTTACTCCCCTCATACCATTGGCAGTATAGGCTGGAGACTGGGGGCCGTTTAATTCTGAGGCAGAGTAATGGAACTCATGCCCCCTTGCCTGTAATCCATCCGGAAGCAGAAAATTCCCCGGTTCTCCGGTCACTTCGCGATAGCCGAGGGCTGCCCGCTTCTTTTGCATCCTCGCCTGCCCGGAAATGACGCCGGCCATTTCATATTCCTGTCCGTCCGCTGTCACAATGGAATCAGTCAGGTACATAAAGCCGCCGCACTCCGCTAAAGTGGGCAGTCCCACTTCAATGGCATTCTTAATCGACTGCTTTACCCTGATCCCTCTGCTAAGCTTCCCGGCAAATTCTTCAGGAAATCCGCCTCCCAAATAGAGGCCATCGACGCCCTCAGGCAGACACTCGCCTTCCAATGGTGAAAAATAGATAATCTCTGCGCCGTAATCCTCCAGCAGCTCCAGGTTTTCCGGATAATAGAAATTAAAAGCAGCATCTTTAGCAACGGCTATCCTCACTGACGGGTCCTCGTTTTTCCCAAAGGACGGTTCTAATTCCTGATCCAGAGGAGCAGCCTCTGCCAATTCAAATATTTTATCAAGGTCAATCGTTTTTGCAGCCATTTGGCCAAGCCTTTCAAAAAAGGCCTCAAGCTCTCCTCTTTCAATAGAAGGAACAAGTCCAAGATGCCTTTCGGGCATTTCGATCCCTTCCTCCCGTTCCAGGTACCCTACAACCGGAATGCCGCATTCTTGTTCGATGGCTGCCTTTACGAGTTTGTAATGCCCTTCACTTCCGACCCGGTTTGCAATGACGCCTTTGATCTGCGTCCCTTCAGCAAACGTCTGGAAGCCTTTGACTATGGCAGCAGCACTTCTTGCCATGCTTGCACAATTGACAACCAGGATAACCGGACTGCCGGTAAGGAGGCCGATATCAGCTGTACTTCCTTCATTGCTGAGCGGATCCTTTCCATCAAAGAAGCCCATGACACCTTCAATAATCGAGATGTCGGCATTCCCGCTCCCGCGGACATACGTTTCCCTCACCCGCTCTGCCGGCAGCATCCAGCTGTCCAAATTACGGGAGGCACGGCCGGTTACAGCTGTATGATAGGAAGTATCGATATAATCGGGACCGCATTTAAATCCCTGGACGGTCTTGCCCCTATCCCGAAAAGCGCGCATGAGACCGATAGTTAAGGTCGTTTTGCCCACTCCGCTGCCTGTGCCGGCAATAATCACTCTTTTGTTCATACGGACTCCTGCTCCTTTTCCCTGCTTTGAATTGGGATGAGGGCCACAGAAATGGTCACATTCCCGGACTTCCTTTTCACCACCTCAAGTTCTTCAGCACCGCTGTACAGCATGGCAGCCGGTTCACTGACGCCATAAGCACCTGTATATTTAAAAACCGTTTCGGATGGTTCCTTCAGTGTGACGCTATTAAGCTCTGCCGGGGAATAGACCCGGAACTCACAGCCGAGACTTTCGGCTGCACTGATGAGCCCTTCTTCATCCTTCTTAATATCAATCGAGCAGATAGCCTTCACACTTTTGATGGAAAACTGCAAATCCTGCAAGGTTTCCTTGATGACCGACTCGATTTCTTTCTGTGAAGTCCCCCTGTTGCATCCAATCCCAAGCACAATGACCTTGGGACGATACAATACGCCATTCTGCAGGATCCCCTTTTCTGATGGCTGAAGCAGGCGGTGGGTGACAACCAGCGCCGCGTCAGGCTTTTCTGACAAGGCTTCCACGATGCTGGAATAGGTCTTTATGTGTCCTGGAAGGGGCTGCCCGTATAGCCACCAGCCTGTTTCACCGGACTCCTGGATGATGGCGACACTCTCTTCATTAACTACAGAGGCACTTACAGGGGTCAATTTTTCCGCAGAATCCCAGATCCAGCCGAATCGTTTTCCAAACAGGTCGACTGCAATTGTTTTCTGGACATCAGAGGCGGTAGTGATGACAGGCTGGGCGCCAAGCATCTCGGCCACCTCCCTTGTAAGCTCATTTGCTCCTCCAAGATGGCCGGAAAGAACGCTGATCACATGTTGCCCTTTATCGTCAATCACTACAACCCCCGGATCTGTTTTCTTATCCTTCAGAATCGGAGCGATCATCCTGACGACTGCACCGAGGGAAATAATCAGGATGATGCCTTTGTAGGTGCGGAAAAGGTCCGGCAGGAGTAGCCGGACACTTCCTGTAAAAAGAAAGGCCCCCCTTTCCTCTTCATCCCCTTTTTCAAATTTGGCCATATAAAACAGGTCCGCCTGCTGAAATGCATCCTGGAGCTTTCTGGCAAGATCTGTCCCGTGCTTGGTAATGGCAACGATGGCATAATCATGATTTGTTTCAACCTCTATCCTTTTCCCTTCTTCAAGCTGGAGCATCAATGCGGAACTCCTTTCCTGAACCCATGGGTGAATTCCTTATCGTACAGCTTTGAACGGTAATCCTTTTCATGGATTTTCTCATCCAATGCCCAGCCCGCAAGAATCATGGCCTGCTTCCTGATCCCATTCTTCTTCATATCTTCGTCCAGTCTCTCCAGGGTGGTGCGCACAATTTTTTGATCAGGCCAGCTTGCCTTATAGATGACAGCAACCGGGGTATCATCCTGCCATCCTCCTGCGGTGAATTCTTTTACCACTTTCTTCGTCAGAGTGGCGCTGAGAAAAAGTGCAACCGTACAGTGATGCCGCGCCAATTCCCGCAATTTCTCCGCATCAGGGACCGGCGTCCGGCCCTCTGCCCTTGTCAGAATCACGGTCTGCGTCAAATCTGGTATGGTGAGCTCCGCTCCGGCAGCAGCTGCTGCAGCAAAAACCGAGCTCACTCCAGGGACGATTTCCGTTTCAATGCCCCTTTCCTTCAGCAATGCCATCTGTTCAAGAATGGCCCCGTATACAGCAGGATCGCCAGTATGCACGCGAACCACCTTTTTTCCTGTCAAAAGGCGCTCTGCCATTGCACCAACCATCTCCTCCAGATGCATCCCTGCGGTCTTTATCACTTCCGCGTCTTCCTTCGCCTGGGAAATCAGGTCCTCGCTTACGAGTGAATCTGCATAAAATACGGAGTCCGCCTTCTGCAGGAGCTTCAATCCCCTTACAGTGATCAGGTCGGCTGCTCCCGGGCCCGCTCCGATAATGTAAAGCTTCATTATTTCCTCACCACCATCAGTGTTAAATATTCAAGTTCCGCATGCTCCAATTCATCAATCTTCCATATGATTTCTTCGCCGGATGTAACCTTCGTCACGACTGAGGCCTTATCCAGAAGATTCAGCTCCCTCAGAAGCTTAAGCATGACATCCATCACCTTGGCCACTTTGATAAAAATGACACAGTCGTTCTCCAGCAGAGCCTTTTTCATCACCTCATAATCGTCGCGGGCAGGGATGATGGCTACATGGTCATCTCCCTCTGCAAGGGGAATGCCCAGCCTTGAAGCGGCCCCGTTGATGGAAGAGATGCCTGGCACGGTTTTAATCATGATTTCGGGATGCTTCTCTTTCATCAGCTTCATCATATGGATGAAGGTGCTGTATAATAAAGGATCCCCTTCTGTGACAAAGGCGACATCTTTGCCTTCGGCCAGCCTCTGCCATACCATTTCCACTGTGGCGCTCCATTCTTTTTCCAGTATCTCCGGATCCTTTGTCATTGGAAAAACAAGGCCGAGCATTTCTTTTTCATTTGCATTTATGTACACGTCGACAATCTGATGGGCGTAGCTCTTGCTTCCCTTCCGCTTTCTCGGATAAGCGATTACAGGCGATTCCTTCAAAACACGGAATGCCTTGACCGTGATCAGCTCAGGATCCCCAGGCCCGACTCCGAGACCGTATAATGTCCCATGCATCATGCTTCCTCCTTCCGCTTCGCTGAGATGATATACACCGGGTTCAGCGCTTCGAATCGTGTCAATTGCAGTATCGGTTTGCTTCTTGAAATCTGCGCCAAGGTGACGGAAGCATCATACCCTCTATCTTTGAATGCTTTTACAGCCCCTGCCAGTGATTCTATCGTGGCAGCGTTCAGCACAATCCGCCCAGCCGGCCTTAAGCGGCTGCAGCATACATCGAGTATTTCCTCCATGCCTCCAGCTGTGCCGCCTATGAATACAGCATCCGGATCAGGGAAACCCTCCAGCCCTTCAGGCGCTTTCCCGCAGACAGCCGTGAAATCGGTCCTGAATCTCTTCATATTCTGATGGCAGTTTTCCAGATCTTGCTCATTCTTTTCAATTGCAAAAACGGCGCCTTCGCGGGCAATTTTAGCTGCTTCAATCGCAATAGACCCCGTGCAGGTGCCGATGTCCCAAACCACACTGTTCTTTTTCAGCTTCAGTTCGCTTAAGCTCAATGTCCGGATTTCTTTTTTGGTAATGAGTCCTTTATCCGGCCTGCGCTGGAGGAATTCTTCATCTGGGATGCCGATCGGCCATTCCGGTGAAGATCCGGTTTTCTTAAGTATTACTACATTAAGGGATGAAAAATCGGCGGCGGCCATTTCCTCCAGTGAATACCAGCCTGTCCTTTCGCCGGCACTGCCCAGATTTTCAGCAACAAACGCCCGGTATTCTTCCGCTCCATATGAAAGCAAATAACGGGCGATCTTTGAAGGGCTATTCTCCTTGTCTGTCAGCAATGCAACTTTTCCGCATCCGTCCATCCGCTGGATCAGCCCCTTCATGCTGCGGCCGTGCACGCTTGCAAAATAAGCATCCTGCCAGCTCTCTTTCATTCTTGCAAAAGCAAGCTGAACAGAGCTGAAGAAAGGATAGATTTCCAGTTTAACCTTAGAAGACAGATATCCGCCGATCCCATAAAAGAGGGGATCGCCTGAAGCCAGAATGACTGTGTTCCGCTTTTCCTCTTCCAGGGCTGAGGCCAGTTCCCGCAACCCTCCTTTGATAGTTATCGTTTCACCCTGGTAGTCAGAAAAGCAGGACAGCTGCCTTTCTCCGCCTACCAGCAGCTCACTTTCATAGATCCATTGTTCATAAAGCGGCAGAATGGTGTTTCTGCCATCCTCGCCGATTCCAATCACTTTAATAGGATTCTCCATCTATTGCCGCCTTTCCCAACAAGCTTCCTTTCATCGTGTAAATGCTTGTTTCAATTGTCATTCCGCCCTTTATTTCCTCTAATCCCGACAGGCAGCAGCTGCGGCACATTTGTTCAAAAAAACCGCTGAGCCCCTCTTCCATCATCATCTCCCCAACCTGGGAAGCTGTATTGGCCTCTATGACTTTCTCCGCCAATTCAGAAGGTGCCCCTGCAGCTCTTGCCAATTCTGCCAGGAATTCAAAGTCCACGGGGGCGCTTTTCGAGTGGACCATCATGACTCCCTGGGCGACCTTTGAAAACTTGCCCATCATGCCAACCATCGACACCTTTTTCATTCCTGCCCGCTTACACTGCTTTAGGGTAAATCCGACAAAGTCCCCCATTTCAATGAAGGCTTCCTCCGGGAGAAACGGATACTGCTGCATCGCATATTTTTCACTTCTGCCGCCGGTAGTGATCACCACATGATCACAGCCGCTCACCTTCGCCACATTGATGGCCGAGACGATGCTGGCTTTGTAGGCAGAGGTGGAGAAAGGGATGACCGTCCCTCTCGTCCCCAATATCGATATGCCACCGATGATTCCCAGGCGGCCGTTCAGTGTTTTCTTTGCCAGCTCCTCCCCCATGGGGACCGAGATGATGATCTTGATGCCTCTTTGGACCCCGAAGCGGCCAAGCACTTCTTTTGCCGCTTCCAGGATCATCTTCCGTGGCACCGGATTGATGGCCGCTTCCCCGACTGGCACCGGCAGGCCTGGTTTGGTCACACGCCCAACCCCAAGTCCGCCGTCCAGAATGATCCCTTGCCCGGGATGCCAGGACACCTGTGATTGGATGAGCGCCCCATGGGTGGCATCCGGATCATCTCCCCCATCCTTTACCGTACCAGCCAGTACAGATTCCTCCGCAAACAGGCATTCCTCCATGGAAAAAGTCGCGAACTCGCCGACCGGTAAAAGAATCGTTGCTTCCGGCTGCTCTTCCTTTGTAATGAGGGCAGTCAGGGCAGCCTTTGTGGCAGCCGCTGCACAGGCGCCTGTCGTATACCCCCGCCTAAGCTTTTTCTCTTCGGCCGCTTCCATGCTTTAAACCTGTTCTGCCAGCAGGGAGATGGCATTCAATGCTGCAACCGTTATTGTGCTTCCGCCTTTCCTGCCGACATTGGTGATAAAAGGAACATCAAGCTTGGCCAGTTCTTCTTTGGACTCCGGCGCGGAAACAAAACCGACCGGGAGACCGATGATCAGGCCCGGCTTGGCCTCGCCTTCTTTAATAAGCCGGATCAGTTCCAGCAGGGCTGTCGGGGCATTTCCGATCGCAAAAATGCCTCCTTCCGCCTCCTTGACCGCTTTCCGCATGGATACAATTGCCCTTGTCGTATTCAGGCGCTTTGCCTCCGCCATTACATCAGGATCGGAAATATATACTTTCACACTGCCTCCGTACTTTTCGATACGCTGTTTGCTCACACCAACCTGGACCATCTGGACGTCAGCAACCACCGGCCGGCCGCTCCGGATGGCTTTGATCCCTGCTGTGACAGCATCCGGATGGAACAGCATGCTTTTCCCCAGCTGGAAATCTGCGGATGCATGGATGACCCTGCGGACGACCGGATACTGCTCCTCTGTATAGGGATGTGCGCCAATTTCTTCATCAATCATTTCAAAGCTCTTCACTTCAATCATTTCCGGCTGAACAGTCACCGGCTTAAAGTCTATCTTAAAGTCCACTTTCCTGCCTCCTTTTTATGTTTGGCGCCAGCCGGCCCAGATGGTCCAGTACATCTGAAAAAATGGAGTACTTAATTCCATAGCTGATTTCGGGGCGCCTGATCACAATCACATCGATTCCGAGCTCCTTTGCTGCCTCCAATTTTTCACTTACTGACCCGGCCCTCCCGCTTTCCTTCGTTATCATGACCGTTACACCAAACTGCCTGTACAGGGCTTTATCAAATTCTTTTGTGAAAGGTCCCTGCATCGCAACGATATCTTTTTGCGGAAAACCAAGCTCAGCACATTTCTCCATATTGTCTTTACGGGGGAGCATGCGGGCTACCAGCCGGATATCCGGGTCTCCAAGAAGCTTGTCCGTGAAAATCTGCAGTGTTTTGCTTCCGGTCGTCAGCATGATGACACCCTTCTTTCCTTCCGCAGCCACTGCTGCTTCCTCATAACTGGAAACGAAGGTAATCCTCTCATCCTCAAAAGACTGGGAAGCCCTTTCATAGCGAATATAAGGAATTTCTGCATCTGCGGCTGCCTGGATGCTGTTCCGGCTCGCCTCCTCAGCAAAAGGGTGGCTCGCGTCGACGATCACTTTGATATTCTGTAAGTTTATGTAGTCGGAGAATTCCTCCCTTGACAGCCTGCCGACACGTACTTCCAGCCCCTTCTTTTCCAACTCCAGCGCAGCGTTATCAGTCACGACAGAAGTAATGACATCGTAGCCTGCTTTTTTCATTTCCACTGCCAGTTCTCTTGCATCACTGGTGCCGGCAAGGCAGAGGATCATATCTTTTGAACCTCTTTTTCCTGATGCTCTTCTCCGGCATGGGTGTGGGCATGGTCATGATGGTGATCGCCGTGCTCATGATGGTGATGGTGATCATAGTCATGATGGTGGTGGTGATCGATATGCTCCATTGCCGCGAGGCGATACTGGCATGTATCACAGTTCATTTTCACATCCCCTAGAAGGGCCTCATCAATCCGGTCTTTTATAATGGTATGCAGCCTTTCATGAAATCCAAAATAGCCGGCAAGCTTGAATTCAATTTCCGGGTGGGCAGCTGTAAAGCCTTCCATCATGTTTTCAAGCCTTTTGATCAGAATACCGGTAAACAGGAAGTACGGCAGAATGATGATTCTTTTTGCTCCAAGCTTTATGCATCTTTCTACCCCCTCCTGAATGAGAGGGTCTGAAACACCCATAAATGCCGGTTCAACCAGCTTAAAGGAGGTCTTTTCCCAGAGAAGGCGGCCAATTTTGAAAAGCTCGCTATTTGCGTCCGGATCGCTTCCCCCTCTGCCAAGAAGGATGACAGCTGTCCCTTCTTCACTCTCCCGCCAGTTTTCACCGGCTTCTTCAAGCCGGGTCTTGCTGATTTCAAAAGTTTCCTCGTGAATGCCGATGGGTCTGCCGTATGTAAACTGTACGCCGGGATAATGCTCTTTTGCTTCATCGATCGCCGCAGGAATATGAATCTTGGAATGTCCTGCCGGAAGGAGCATGATCGGGATAACGACAATATGCTTGGCTCCTTTTCTTACACAAGCTTGTATTCCCTGGCTGATTGTCGGCATTTCAAATTCAAGGAAACATGTTTCTACCAAAAGCGAGGAATCGAGCCTGGGCTCAAGCTCCCTGATAAATTCCCTTACCTGGACATTTCCTTCGGGATCTCTGCTTCCATGGCCTACCAGCAATACTGCTCTCATGAACTTCTCTCCTCCTGTATAGTTATTCGCCGCAAGGGGCTGGCTCCAATTCGATAACCGGAGCGATATCTTTATGCTTAAAGCCCTGAACTTGTCTGGCCCTCTTGAAATACTTGTAAAAGCGCTCATTCGGGTGACCGTTTTCCCTGTACTCCCGGACAATGCTTTCAATCACGCCGACGATTTGATCGGGCGGTATACCCTCCGCAGCTGCCTGCCCGGGATGAGCGGTCCGGCCAACTGTCTTGGCACCAAGGAACAAGTCGAATTTGCCTTTTCGGAATACAAGGCCGATATCATCATTCACTGCTCCATAGCAGGCCATACCGCAGCCATTGAATCCAAGCTTCAGCTCTTTCGGGAGCTGGATCCCGCCAAGCTTCGCCTGAATCTCCTCGGCATATGGTATGGAAGCGCCTTTTTCCCCTTCACAGAAGTCGCAGGCCTTCAATTGAAAGACATCTCCAACCGGAGCCAGAAGGAATCCTGCCTTTTCGAGCTTCATAGTGACGGACTCAGGATTGTTTGTCGGGATCCGCAGCAATATCTGGTGATGAGGTGTATATTCCATCGTCCCCTCTTCGCCTGCCACTTCAGCCAGTGTTATCATTTGTTTTGGGGTAAACTTTTTGTTGGCGATTCCCGGACTTACAGCCAGCTCAAAAGTATCTGCGGCTTTCTCCGGAACATGGAGCATAGACGGCGACGGACTGAGGGCTTCCTGTTTTCTGTATGACTTTCCAGACGCTCTTTCCAGTGCTTCCATGGCCAGCTCGGCAGGTGAAGCACTATGCTTACCAGCCTTTTGAACGGAAGGCTGCTCCGCTTTCCCCTCGTGAAGGGCCCATGGCTCATTTTCCGGCCTCAGCCGTTCGTGCGGACGGAGCCTTTGCTCTGCAGCATCCAAAGTGTATTTTCGCTGATAGCCCCTTGGGGTGATCATTTTGCCATCGTAAATAAAGGTTGATGAATTCCCGATCATCACGGTCGTCAGCATGCCGATATCAAATTCAAGCATATCCTTGAGATTGGTGATAACAACGTTTTGACTGTCTCGGTAAGCGCTTTTTATCAGGGCGACAGGTGTTTCAGGCGAACGGTATTTAGCCAAAATCCTCTGTGCCTCTTCAATTTGCCTCGTCCGCCTGCCGCTTTTCGGATTATACAAAGCAACGACAAAATCTCCCATGCCTGCCGCTTCAATCCGCCTTTCAATGATGCTCCACGGAGTAAGATGGTCACTTAGGCTGATGGTGCAGGCATCATGCATGACCGGAGCTCCGATCAGGGAAGCGCATGAATTGATGGCCGATATCCCGGGGATCACTTCCACGGCGACACCGTCTGATTCCCTCCAGCCTTTCTCAATCAGCACTTCATAGACAAGCCCTGCCATTCCATAGACCCCTGCATCCCCGCTTGAAATGACGGCAACCTTCTTCCCTTCTTCAGCATACCTGACTGCTGCCTGTGCCCTGGATACCTCTTCCGACATCCCTGTACTGATGATTTCCTGGTCTGTGATCAGATCACGGATCAGCTCTACATACGTTTTGTAGCCAATGATATAGTCACTTTCCTGAATGGCGTCCTTCGCCCTTTTTGTGATATGTTCCGCATTCCCAGGGCCGAAGCCGACAATCAGCAGCTTACCTTTCACAGCTATCCTCTCCTTTTGGCAAAATGGCTGTCCCATAGCGGTCAGACTTCCTTCAGCTCTTTTGCAGGCTTCTCAATCCCTTTAATTGAGTCTTCGCTCACCTTAACGAAAGTGCTTTCCTCATATTCATAAAGAATAGACTCCCTCAGCTCATAGACAGGGGCTTGCTCATTCCGGATGAT
Organism: Cytobacillus sp. T106; assembly: GCF_040492155.1. Classification (NCBI taxonomy): domain Bacteria; kingdom Bacillati; phylum Bacillota; class Bacilli; order Caryophanales; family Bacillaceae; genus Cytobacillus; species Cytobacillus sp. T106. Next base: position 53,275 of record NZ_JBEUMK010000003.1, read on the forward strand.
TTTCCGGCCAATCTCCTCAGTTGCCGCCTTATACCAAGTTCCTTCAGGGTACACGACTACCACACATGCATCCTTGCAGCGCCCGTTGCATCTTGTCCTGGTGGTATGCACCTCAGCATCCAGATCCAGCCGGCTGATTTCATCACGGATGGCCTCTGTCACCTCTTCGCCGCCTTTTCTCATGCAGCTTGAGCCATTGCAGATCAATACATGGCTTTTCGTCCGTGTCAGATTCCAGGTTGTCATCATGATCTCTCCTTCTTTTTGAAAAAATAAAAGGCACTCCAACCCCATTGGGCAGAGTGCCAGAAGCAGGCATAGGCAAAAAAGGATTGCCTATGCATCATGTCTTCCAGCACCTATGACCCGTAGGAGCTAAAGAAAGAAAAAACAAGGCAGGTCTCCTGACTCAGGATCGTCACCCGGCTGCGCCTTCCCGACATTCATCAGTGGCTGCTGCAGCTGGATTCCCCTTTCACAGTGGCGGGACCGTGCCGGAATTGCACCGGCTTCCCTTTTAAGCACGACAGCCTGTCACAGCTGTCATGCACCTATGTTTTTGTATTCATTTCAGCATATAAAAAAACCTTAATCCCAATATTCCGGAATTAAGGCGCGAGATGATTTCCTGTTCATTTTTTGGCATGCAAAAAAGAAAGAAAAATCATTCCCAGCCTTCCCTCCGAAGAATAAGAAACGAAATTTAAAAGCAGGTCTTCTGGCTTATACGTCACTTTACTCTTGCCTCCTTCCCGGTTTCCCAGTGGATGATGGCAATTTCATCAGCATATACAGTAGCGGGGGCTGCTCCGGATTCTAACCGGATTCCCTATTATCCCATTTGTCAAAATGGGCACTTTTAAATGGCTATTAGATTCTCTCTTAATTTACTCTAAAATTCTAATAATTCAAGTATTGTATTGTTTTACCAATTGTGATATGACATATTATGATATTTTTCAGCAAAAATGCCTTTATCAGCAGTTCTATTATCAGGAATTCGAAGGATTATATTGACTTCCCAGTGCGAATTTCACTGCCTTTGATGCATGTATAAAAGTTGTGTCGAATAAAGGCAGCCGGCAGTCTTCCTGACTGATCAACAGGGGAATTTCCGTACATCCGAGGATGATTCCCTGGGCGCCTTTCTTTTCCAGGCGGTGAATGATATCGAGATAAGCAGTTTTTGACTCCCCCTTAAATTCACCCCTGCATAATTCCTCAAAAATCACCTCATGAACCCGTTCCCGGTCACCTTCCTCTGGAACGAGAACCTCAATGCCATGTTCCTCAAGGATTTTTTTATAAAAAGTCTGCTCCATTGTGAATTTGGTGCCGAGCAGGCCAACTGCCTCTATGCCTTGCTTTTTAATCTCCTCAACCACGCATTCTACAATATGTATGACGGGAATCCTGCAGGCTTTTTGAAGATCTTCTGCCATCAGATGCATAGTATTGGTGCAAATAACGATGCAGTCTGCTCCTCCCGTTTCAAGGAACCTTGCTGCTTCAATCATTTTTTCAGTTGCCTTTTCCCAGTTCCCGCTTCTTTGCAGGGCAGCAATTTCTTCAAAATCAAAAGAGTAAAGCAGGCAGCGGGCTGAATGGATCCCGCCCAGTTTTTCCTGGACAAGGCGGTTGATATATGAATAATACACGCTTGTCGATTCCCAGCTCATTCCCCCGATTAATCCAATTGTTTTCATTTCGATCATCCTCCTTATGGTACTGTAAAGATATCATGATATACTGGATGAAAATAGAGCCACAATTAGATGACTTTTATAGTACCAGTTGACAGATTGGAGAGAAGATTATGTGGTTTCAAATTGTTCGGGAAGGCCCAAAGTCGTTGACTCAGCAAATTTATGAGAAGCTGAGATCATATATTTTAAATGGGGAATTGCAGGAAGGCGAAAAGGTTCCGTCAACACGCGAGCTTTCAGCCTCTTTGCAGGTCTCCCGAAATATTACACTGGAAGTCTATGACCAGCTGGCATCAGAAGGATATTTGGAGGTTCGGCCAAAGTCAGGGACATATATAGCTGCTGGCGCAGCCTTTCTCCGGCCAGAAATGGCCCATCGGCGGAAAGAAAAGGAGAAAGTGAACGATGACTTAGAGAATATGATAGACTTGAAAGCTTCTACACCGGCCATGGATCATTTCCCCAGAAAAGTGTGGGGCAAGCTGGCAAAGGATGTATGCATTGATGCTGATGAACAGGAATTTGGCTATCTTGATTCTTCAGGCCTGCAGGAGCTTAGGGAAGAATTGTCCAGATACCTGTATCATACACGCGGCGTGAATTGCACGGCAGACAATATTGTCATTACAAGCGGTGCCACGCAGGCGCTCTCGCTTATAACCGAACTGCTGGTCAAAAATAAGCAATCGATAGCTGTTGAAGATCCTGTTACCGATGAAATGAGGAATATTTTCAGCTATCATGGAGCAGACTTGGTGCCTATTCCTGCGGATGAAAAAGGACTTAAGCCTGAACATCTTCCTATGGATACGCCACCAGGCTTTATTTTCACCCTTCCTTCACATCAATTTCCGCTGGGCAGTACGTTGACCATTCAAAGAAGGATCCAGCTCATCGAGTATGCGCGCAGACACAACACTTATATAGTAGAAGACGATTATGACAGCGAGTTCACTTATGAAGGTTCTCAGGTCCATAGCATTCAGGGGTTGGATCCTGAGAGGGTCATTTATGTAGGGACTTTCAGCAAAATTCTTTCGCCTGGCCTCAGGATTGGCTACGCTGTCCTGCCCGCTGATTTACTGGCGGATTTCAAGAGGCTTAAATGGTATTCCGACCGCCATCACTCAGGTATAGAGCAACTGATCCTTGCGCGTTTTTTAAAAGACGGCCACTTTGACAAGCATATAAGAAAGATGAAAAGAATCTACAGGCAGCGGCGGCAGGCTTTGGTGGACAGCTTGAAAGAACACTTTCCTGACTGCCGTATCTGGGGGCATGCTGCTGGAATGCATCTGGTTGCTGAATTCCCTTCCACTGTTTTTGAAGGGGAACTGCTGGAATGGATCTTCAGTCATTCTGTTCGTGTGTATCCGGTAGAGCAGTACAGCATCCTCAAAGGAAACCATAAGAATAAGATTGTGCTGGGGTATGGGAGCTTGACGCCTGATAGGATAGAAGAAGGGATTGCGAGGCTGAAAAAAGCAATCAGTAGCTTCCCGGAAAAGTGAAAAAAGAGGAGAGCAAACGATAAAGTCTGCTCCCCCCTTTTATTATGATTTAAATCGTGAAATCATTTCCTGCAATTCCTCTGCCAATCGGGCAAGGGATTGTGTTGCATTTGATACGTCTTCTGAAGAAGCAAGCTGCTGCTGGCTTGCAGCTGCTGCGTTTTCAGAGCTTTCTAGCGTCTCTTGGGAGCCTGCCGCTATTCCTACAATGGTATCGTGGACTCCTTCAAACTCGTCCGTCAAATACCTGGTGGCTGCAGCTGCCTCTTGAATTTGAGAGGTTACCTGCTCAATCTGCGCAAGAATCCTATTAAAATTAGAGACTGTTTCTTCCGAGAGGCTGATGCCTGCAGAGACATTTTCTTTTACCAGACGGATATCCCGAACCGTCCCGCTTGACTCGGCTTGGATCGTTGCCACCAGCTTATGGATCTGCTCGGCCGAAGCATTGGTCTCATCTGCCAGCTTTCTGACTTCTTCGGCAACGACCGCAAAACCTTTTCCTTGCTCGCCAGCCCTTGCCGCTTCAATCGCTGCATTAAGGGCTAAAAGGTTTGTCTGCCCCGAGATATCAGCAATCAGCGAGGAAATCTTTTGTATCTCCCCGGCGCTAGAAACCAGTGAAGTTACCCCTTCCCCAGCCCGATCGACTGACTGGCTGATGGAGTTCATTTGCGATAGCATTTCTTTGACGGAAGAAGCCCCATCCTCCGCCTGCTCCCTTACTTCTGATGAAACCTCTGCTGCTTTATCTGTATTGGCAGCTACAGTTTTCAGGCCGCCAAGGGAATCTGCTACAGATTTCAGGCTGCTGGCAGTCATTTCCGTTTGTCTATGGTTATGAGTGGATATAGTCTGCATTGTTTCTGCTATATGCCCTGACGCCGCTTTTGACTGCTCCGCACTTGCAGAGAGCTCTTCAGATGCAGCAGCCACTTGTTCAGAGGACGAGCCTATGTGGGAAATCATCCCTCTAAGCGAACCTACAAAAGCATTAAAAGAGTGGGCAAGCTGGCCGAATTCATTCTTGCCCTTTACATCCACCGTTTGTGTTAAGTCGGCATCTCCTGATGCAATATTATTTAATTGCCTGTTGAGTGCCCCTAATGGAATGAGTATGGACCGGAGCAGCATGAAGCTTAAAATGCCGCCTGCCACCGATGCTGCAACTGCCAGGAAGATAAGGATATCCTTACTTCCCTCAGAATTTTCTTCTTTAATTTTATTAATCTGTTCAAGTTCTTTATTCAGCACAGAAACAAGTTCATTCACAGCCGGGTCGAGCACATCCTTTCTGAGCATGCGTTCTTCTCCGAAATGAAGGTCCCTGGCTGCCTCCGGATCAGTCTCATAAAGCCCAATGACTTTTTGATTGATATCCCAAAACAGGTTGAAGCTGGACTCCATTTTCTCGACCTGCTCAAGATTCTTTTTTTCAAGCGCTTTGCCCTCTGCCTGCCTGATCAGGGACTGGACATCCTCAGCCTTCTCATTCATACTCACTGCATACTGCTTATCGCCCGTCATAATCAAAGCTCTTTCATCGTTTGAAATCCCGGCGAGGCGGTATTGGATTTTTATGATATCTTTTTGAAAATCCATTTTATCCTGAAGCAGGTCAGTTCTTTTTACCTGTGCGTTAATTACATAGATTGAAAAACTGCCAAGCAGGATAATTGATCCTACCAGGATTGAAATAGTTGTGATTAACCGCGTTTTAATTTTCACTAGTTTCCTCCAAATACATTATATTAAGGATAATTTCTTAACCTTAATATCGTCATTGGAACAAGGTTTTTTAGGTTGAACAGCCAAATAAAAACAAGGATATATTTGGAAAGAAAAAATACAATCAGTATAAAACACATCTATAAAACTATCTTAAAATAATGATAGCAATAACCAAAGGCCATTTCAAAAACTTATAACCAGTATTCAATAGACAAGCCTGCTAATGAAACAATTCAATATCTGCTGCCTTTTATGCAGCCTGCCAATTTTTAGTCTCCGAACTGACAAAAAGCTCCCCCATAATTGGAGGAGCAAGTCTGCTAATTCCCGTACCAATATTTATTCGCTGCAATCTGTGAATTATGCTGGGAGTGCCAGTAGTCGACGGAATAAGAATAGTCGTAGTTCATGATGCAGCGTATCCCGCTTCCCTGTGCATCATGCCCGAGGCCAAAATTATGGGAGAATTCATGCTGTGCCGCTTTGGCAGTATTGGCTGTCCCTTGGTCCAGGTTCACACTGATCGCGCTGCCAGATGGAGCAGCCTGGTACACATAGGCAATTCCACCCGCATCAAATGCAGCATCTCTAGTAAAACCGGCAACGAAATCATAGCCTCTTCCATCCCAGTCCCTTTGAAGGTCGCTGAGGATCTGCGAGCTGTTTGATCCCTGCGAGCTCCAGCTTGCGACCGCCTGGACAACAAAATCAACGCCGTGGTCCCTATTAAAAGCATTATCCGCGGTTTCTATAATATTTTGGATCCGGGTCTGCCAATCGCTATAGGCGCTCCGGTATTCTTCATCTGCCACCGCAAGGACCGTCACTTTCCTGGCTCCCGTATCCTGAGGCGAGGCCTTTCCGTTCTGTGTATTTTTGTTAGACTTCATAATACCAGTCACAGTCCCCTTTTCATTGAGGATGCTGACTGAAGTATCTCTTTCAACAACGGCTTCATCTTCAAGATCCTTGAAATCCGCTGCTTTCGGCAAGGAATCGCCCATGTATTGTAAGGCGTCTGTCGGATGCTCATGATGGTGCTCCCCGGAACCGGCATAAGCACTAGAGCTGATTACAAGGGTGCTGAGCAATGATAATGATAAGACCTTCAACTGTTTTTTCATAGATATACCTCCTTGAATTTTAATACAAAGGAGATATTCTTCTATTTCTTCCAGTTTCCTCTCATTATTGAATTGGGAAATCAATGATAGGACAATGGAAAGAATACCTGCAGTTTTATAGTGGAAAGAATCGGTTTCTAAAAAAAGAGAAACAAAAAATATTAGGATTTTACTAATTTTATGAAAGGTGTCATTAAAAAGTTGGGAAAACTCCTTTTTTTGAGGCTTTTTTGGTCAAAGATAAATTACTTGAGAATAAGAAGGAGGACTTTTTCACTGAAATAAAAATTGGCCTCCGGAAGGAAGAAATTCTTCCTCCAAAGACCTCTTCCTTAAAATGCCGTCCACCCGGCATCACCAGTATTGACAGTCCTATTCACAAAGCTGGAATCTTCCCATGTCAGGAACAGAGCAATTTGAGCCATTTCATCAGGCTTGCCTACACGCGGATTGACAGCCAATCCGGGATAAATCCGGCTCATTCCGAACGGACTGACATTGGTCATGGAGCTGCTGATATTGGTTTCAACGCTGCCCGGTGCAACCGCATTGCAGCGGATGCCTTCATTCGCATACATAATGCCTGTATTTTTTGTGATGCCAATGACTGCATGCAGTATAGGCTGCAATTTCCCACAGGCCGCCTGCTGAGGCTACATTGATGATGACGCCTGACTTTTTCTCCAAGAGACCTGATATGGCTTTAACAGGTTTGTTTTTTGATGGCGGAGAAATGAAAACCTTCCCTTAATCCAGAAACAATGCATCACCGACATCCACATACATTGCTTTCCCTGTAACAGCATCTATTGAACGGATATGGCCCACTGTTTCTGGGAATGAAGGCGTGTAAGAGAGGGAATAGACAGATTTCCCGGTTTCATCATAATCCCTCGTGAACATCTTTTCCATCTTGACAAATTCTCGGTATATATCTTTTGCTTCCTGAAGGCTGATGGCAGGTTCGGCCGGCAAATGCCTATATAGCTCATCAGGCAGACTATCAAGATGAAAATGAGTGACTTTCCCGGAAAACTTCCCGACTTCAATTACCGTCGCATGCTGCCCCGCCCTAATTCCCTTGTAATACAGGTGAAAATAAAAGGTGTAGGCAGGCTCCTGTTCAATAAAATCCTTATCCCGGCCATCCAGGTCTGTTTCTTCTCTCTCTTCTTCAAGGTTCTCCGGCTGATCCTCTTCCTCGTCTATGTTAACCTCCAGCCGGAATCTTTCATGGGCATCAGGATACAGCTTGAACATAAGCTCAACTGCCTTTTTCCTGGCAGCTTCCTGCCCGATCTCTTCCCCGCCGCCGGCATGCAGCTCCCCGCTTACAGCACTCAGAAGCATACCAGACATTTGTTCAAAGGATAGCTTCAGAACATGGTGATCTGCCTCTTCCATTTCAAAAGAATACGACCCGGCATCTTCCTTAGTCCAAACCTCGACCTTCTTGCCTTCATTCTCCCTTGTTTCCATGAGCTTGTAATCCTGGTTAATCCCGAACAAACCATAAATGGTTTCATTACTGTGCTCAACACTAGAGATCGCCATATCAGCAGCAGGCTCCGCCCAGATGGGATTATAATCAGATCCATCAATCGGGAGCTCCGTGAACGGCTCAATAATCTCATAGGCAAGATGGTATAGATGATCCCCATTCTTGAAAATCTCTTTGTCAAAATGCGCAATACAAAGCTCAAAAGTTACTCCCTGGAGATATTTCTCCAATGCCTCTTTCTCGGAAACTGCTTCTTCTGAGTACTTGACTTCATACTCCTCCCCGCTGCAGTGAAAACGCATCACCTGGCCGGCAGTCGAAACGGAAACAGTAAATCCTGTACTATGTAAAAATAACCCGTACTTTTCATCTCTTTTTTCATAAACAGCCCAATAAGGATTTCCCAGATCGAGGACTGCAGAAAGCTCAAACTCCTTCTGATCCTGATAAATGGCTCCAATGAACCCTTCTGCAATATCTGCAATCTCTTCTTTGGAAAGATTCCCTGCACGAGGTTCCCCCTCTATTTCAAAATGGATAAGCTTGCCGTTTTCACCCAGTGAATAGCTCCCAATTATTTCTGAAGTAGCTGAATCCAGAAGATCATAAATCTGTTCCTCATTTTCCGCCAACCTATTGATTATGCCCGGCGGAACAAATGTCAGCAGTTTTTCCCATACTTCACTCACCCTTAACCCACCTTTCACGCTATTTATCTTCAAATATCATACCATCTAATAACCTTCAAAAATGTGGCAGAATAGGAAAAAGACCCATTGGATTTGTCAATGGATCCTGCTATTTTACACCTTAATGATGTCCCTCATGACTGCCGGAAGGCGCCTCCCCTTCTCTCATCAGCTCCTCCAGCCCGGCTTCGGTAAGCTCCCCGACAACAAATTGCTTTTGCGGCATGATGAGCGAGCCGGCGCTGCTGGCATGCACTTTAATTATATAGACGCCATCCTGATCAAACTTTTTGGTAAGCTGATAAACACCTTCACCTTCATCAGCGGCTTCTTCCATTGGATAATGAACGCTGCCGTCCCGCTTCCAGATTTCAAAATGGACATAATCTGCACCTGCCACTTTTTCTCCGTTCTGTGTAAGCACTGCCCGGATTGGCACATCTTCACCTGCAGCAAATGAGTCAGGGAGCATGATTTCTGCCTGAAGCGGCTGCTCTATTTTATATAATTCCTCTGCATTATCATCAAGGGAGCAGCCGCCAAGCAGCACTCCCATTACGATTAAATATAAAACTCTTTTCACAATAAGACTCCCTTATGCATTCATAAATTTTTTGACAGCTGGAATCCGCCTGATGATGAGCCAGTCCACAAGCCAGACCGCAATGAGCGACAGGCCGACAAGCGGAAAAATGATCCCCAGTGCAATCAATATAAGCAGGAACATCTTCATTTTTAATGCTGAAGGACCTGCAGGGGCGCCCATCCCTTTTTTCGGCTTCCGCTTCAGCCAGAGATACAGCCCGCTTGCGGCGACAAGAATGATGCCCAGACAAATGAACAGGCTTATCAATTGATTGATCAGTCCAAACTGGGTTCCTTTATGAAGGGTGATTCCCCAGGCAACCAGCTTCCCGATAAAGCCATAATTGTCATAACGGTAATCGGCAAGCACCGCACCCGAATACTGATCCAGATGGATGGTGGCTTCATCCTGGGCCTTTGCCGGAAAAGCAGAAAGTGTAAAAACGCCTTCCTTCGTTGAAGGGAAAATGATTGTATAGCCCGGATCCATGCCTTCATACTGGGCAATCGTGACTGCATCATTAATAGAAAGCGGGATTAAGCCTTCCACTTCCGATTTTGGCACCTCGAGGTTCTCGGCGGCCCAAGGTACTTCTGCAATGTCTTTTGTCAATATTTCCGATTCAGGAGCACTCCCGGTCCAGACGGAAGGCGGGTATCCTTCCCCTGTGTTCGTGGCCCAGTTCTGGAAGTTCACTCCCCAGAAGCCTGACCAGGGCAGGCCGGTCATGATTAAGAAAAGCATTCCTGCTGTCACCCAAAATGCAGGCACAGCGTGCAGATCTCTTCTGAAAACTCTTTTTCCCTTATTCAAACGGAGAAGCAGCACGCCTGCCAGCCCTTTTGTTTTCCTCGGAAACCATAAATATAGGCCCGTAACAATCAGGACAACCGCCCAGCAGGCAGCCAATTCGACAACCCGGTCGCCAAGGGTTCCTGTCATCAATTCTCCATGGATTTCCTCAATTTTATCCATGATCCGGTCCTCATTGTTCAATGTTCCCAATGACTTTCCTGTATAAGGATCAATAAATACGGTAAGTGACTCTTCCCCATTCATGATGCTTACTTCAGTAGAACGGGCGTCTCCCTCCCCTGGCCGGTATTTCGATATAAAAGCATCAGGATACAGCCTCTTAACTTCTTCAAGCTGTTCTGAAGGAAGAATGCGATCCCCCTGCGGCTGGACTTCATAATATTCCTTGTAGATCACCTGTTCAATCTGCGGCTTGAACAGGTAGACCGATCCTGTCACTGCCAGAATGATCAGGAACGGTGCAAAAATAATGCCGGCATAAAAATGCCATCGCCAAACCGTTTTATAGAGGGAGCCCTCCGGTTTCATTTTTTTCTCCATAGAAGCTGTATTCCTTTCATCTTGAAAATCTCTTAATCTGCTGCTCGAAAAATACTATAAAGGGCAAATGTGAGGGATGAATGAAGTTTTTGCAGTGAAAGAATTAAATTGGCCAATGAAATGTGAACATTTCCGCCTTTCGCCTGCTGAATTGGTACAAGCAGTTTTTAAAAGAGCGAATAACATATTCATAAGACATTGATTTAGGAGAGATAGCATGTGCACGAATATATCATTTCCACGGTCAGGAAAAAATTGCTCTCTGATTTCAGGCAGGACCTGGGATTGGGCTGAACGGTATCCCACAAAGGTAACCTTTGTCCCCAGAGGCCAATCTTTTCCTGCAATAGAAAGGCCTGAAGAAATAAAATGGGAAAACGAGCTTGCTTTTGTCGGGGTGAGCTATCAGCCTGCCGATGGCCGGATACGCATATTTTATGATGGAATAAATGAGGCTGGCCTTTCAGCTTCAGGTTTATCGCTATTTTGCAGTGAATATCCAGATCCGGACCCTGGCAAACCGCTGCTTTATAATAACAATCTGGTTTCCTATGTACTAAGCAGCTTCAGAACAGTAGAGGAAGCTGAAAACGGACTCTCACAGCTAAGCATCACAAGAGCAGTCCCTGATGTATCAAGAAACCTTCACTATATCATCAGTGACGCTTCAGGCAGCCATTTAGTTGTCGAATTTATTGATGGAAAGATGAAAACCTATACAACAAGTCTGGGCGTTTTGACGAATGACCCTCCGTATGAGTGGCATCTTGCCAATTTAAGTTTGTATGAGCAACTGAGTCTGACGGATAAGCAGAATTCTCTCTGCGGCGTCGAACTGGGCGGGAGCGGCCAGCTTGGAATCCCGGGTGACCCTACCCCGCAATCCCGTTTTGTCCGGGCAGAATTCTTCAGCAAAACGAGGTTTTATCCAAGGAATACCCAGCAGAGTATTGGAGAAGCCAGGCAAATCTTACAGACTTTATCAGTACCAGCAGGGGCTGTTTACCTGAGAGAATATCCCGGCATCTACAGCTGGACCCAATGGAGTGTGATACGAGACCATACGAACAGAAGCTATTATTTTTACACAGATTTCAACAGTAATCTATATGCTATCCATTTAAACGAGCTGGACCTGAATTTACAAGAGCTAAAACAGATTGATATCCGCCAGCCCGACTGGCATCAGGACCTTTCAGGGAAGCTCTGCTGATTTTTCGTTATGAAAAAAAGAGGCAGCCCCTGCTGTGAAAAAATCAGTCCAGGGCAGCCTCTTCATTTATGTTGATAGAGTTATATTGATCTGCCGCAGCATTTTTTGTACTTTTTCCCGCTTCCGCAAGGACAGGGGTCATTTCTGCGCACTTTTGCGTCGGCATTAGTGTCTTTATCGGCAGCCGGCAGCGGCTTTAACTGCTTTTTCTCCATGCTGCTAAGCTCCAGGGAGGTATAGCCTTTGAGGAACCATTCCCTTGTGCTGTTCATCAGTTCCACCACTATGTCCATCAGTGCCTGCAGTTTCTCAACACTGTCGAACTTAAACATGCTTGTTAAGTATTTCATCAGATCTTCAGGTGTATCGCCTACCCTTGTTGCAAAAATACACTCTTCGGCGACCTGGTCTGCATCTTCTTTAGAAATTTCAAAATGCTGCGACAGGAATTGGACGAGCTGCATATAGCTTTTATTTCTTTCCACAAAACCAGGCTCACCAGCCGCCAGCAGCTGCTGTTTGGTAAAAGGATAGTATGATAGGCTCTTCCTTGCCTGATGCTCCTGGATCACTCGTTTAGCATCAAATACCCTGCGATTAGAATAGCCATCCCCATTAATCTGCAGCTCCGTACGGAATGAGTTGGCATCACGGATTACATTAAGATATTCCCTTAGGTGTACTGGATGTTTTAGATATTTTTCCAGAAATTCAGCCAGCTGAACAATTGACAGGGTTCCATAATAATACAGAAGCCCGCCTGTAAGCCTGATCCATTCTGTGTTTTTATTGACGGCAGATCTGATATGTATACTGTTCTTTAGTTCTTTTACTTTATCAATCAGTTCGTTTGGTACAGCGAGAACTGGCTCCCCTTCAATAATACCGCTGTAAATAATCCCGGTTCCGCGGAAGTATTCGATCTGCTGCGCCTCTATATGTGGTGCAGGCATCAGTCCGCCGCTTTCGGCAATATCCAGCAGCAGCTGGAATCTTTCACTGTCCCAGTTAAGAGGAATGCTTTCAAGATTTTCAGCAATTTTCTCCTGTAGCAGGATGATCAGCTCCGCCTTTTTCAGGCTGCTCGCATTTTTAATGGCCAGATTTTTTCTTATTGTATCAAGTTCACCTTTCGTGAAACGACTCAGCCCTTCATTCAGTGTAAAAGGAACACTCAATTCACTCCAGTGCTTTTTGAACTGCTTCACTTCCTGGCTTTTCTTCAAATCTTTCAATCCGTCCAGGATATTATTTTTCTGTTTTTCAAGTACTGCATTTCCGCTCATGTATATGTACTCCTTTCTCTCTTATTCATTCACAATCAATCATCGATTTTTCATTCATGAATACATGTACATTTCCAATCTACTATTATACACACAAGAGCCTGCCTGGATAAAATAAATCAAAATAGAAAATAGTCCGTCAATAAGGATATTCCTTGATTTGAAGGGATTTAAAGGATTATGCTGTCAAAAATTAACGTCTCCTATAGTCAGTATGTAGTACCAGTCCTTTCCGCACCTGAATGAGGGAATCAGTGGCAGGCTGAAAAATAAGCGGAGAAATTCCCTCTAATTTCAATAAAACTATAAATATAGCCAAAATAGACGGAGAAATTCCGGCTATCGACTCCAAAAACAGGAAAAAGGGCAACTTCGTCCGCTTCACCGAAAATTTTCCGCTTATTTATACCCTCCCGTGCCATATTCAGCAGCCTAACCGGAAAATCTCCGCTTATTTTAAGGCTTGCTGTTTTGGGTCGGTCTTCCATAATTTCGCTCCCAGGTTTGATGTATATGACATACTGACTTGCCGTGTTTGTGACATAAGAAAAAGGGTCTCTCCTCTATTTAAGGAAAGACCACGTAACTTTTTAAATTAAATACTTTAAAGACACTTAATATCCTTAATTAGATAAAAAAATATCTGCTTATTCCGTTGCCTGCGCAATTAGCATGTATAAAGATGATGCTGGAAAGGATTTCTCAGTTACTGTAAATCCTGCTTCTTTCATTTCACGCTCCATCCCTTCCATGGAAATTCTCGGCGCTTTCCCAGAACTTTTCTTTGGTTCAAGTTCCAGACAAATTAGATAACCTTCTTTTTTCAGGACATTTTTCATTTGCTGTAATAGCGGTGCGAGTGGCTGAATTTCATGCAGGACCAGAGAAGCCATAATGATATCAATAGAACTGTCTGTTAAAGGAAGGGCCTCCATACTCCCCAGCACTGGGACAATATTTGTCACCTGTTCCTCCAATGCTTTCTCTTTTATGATTTCCAGCATAGCCGCATCGATATCCAGCGCATATACGCTGCCATTGATCCTTTTCGCTGCAGGGATGGAAAAATAACCGGTCCCAGCGCCAAAATCCAGCATGCTATCATTTTCCTTTAAAGGAATCATGTTCAGTAATTGTTCGGGAGATAATACCTTTCTTCGCTCGGGGCTTTCCAAATATGATACTTTTCCTTTATCGTGCTTGCCATGAGAATGATGGTTCATTTAAATCCTCCTATTTATGACTTCTATTTATCCTGGCTATATTTCTCTTCTATAAGAGCTGCATTCACAGCTATGGCAGCCATACTGCCTTCCGCTGCCGCAATGATTAACTGGGAAGCACCGGCAATTCGCGTATCCCCGCACGCATACAGCCCTTCTGTGTTCGTGCGCTGCCAACTGTCAGTTGTAATCCCTCCCTGCTCATTCAGTGTGTAGCCGAGTGAATCAAAAGAAGCAGCTTGTTTCCATTCCGAGGCAATAAACCCTCCTTCACGAAGCACTGAGGTTCCATCATCAAGCTGGATTTTTTCCAGCAGCCCCTCTTTTCCAATGAGTGAGGAAATCTTCTTTTCGTTAATACCGATGCCATTATTTTTGAGCAATGCTTTTTCTTCGAGCGAAAGGACTTTCCTGCCGTTCGTAAAAATAATTAAATCATTCGTCCAGTTAGACACCACCTTCGCCATATGAAACGCCGCCTGCTGCTCTTCAGCGATCACCGCCAGCGGCCGATCTCTTAATTCCCAGCCATTACAGTAAGGACAGCCGAACAGGCTCTTGCCATAGAACTCTTTCGCCTTTGGAATATCCGGAAGAATTTCCTTGAAGCCTGTGGCGATTATAATTTTTTTGGCACTATGTACTTCCGCGTTTTCTGTCTCTATTTGAAACAAATTGTTTTCTTTATTTATACGATGCACCCGCTGCCGTTCAAGCCTCACGTTCGGGTACTTGCTTAATTCTCCTTGAGCAATCTTTTTGAATTCCTGCGGATGTATACCATCCCTTGTGATAAACCCATGGGACTTAGAAGTTACCGCATTTCTCGGTTTGTTGTCATCAAACAGGATCGTTTTACGTCTTGATCTTCCGAGCACTAAAGCAGCATTCAACCCAGCCGGGCCTCCGCCAATCACCGCGCAGTCTAATACCATTTTGTTCACTCCCTCAATGAATTTAGATATTTTCTTATTTCCGTTGTGATTCTGCCTCTTTAGCGATATCTATTAGAAGCTTTGATGCCAGTTCACTTTTCATATTTTCCTCTGCCTGTCTCATGACGTTCTCAATCAAGCAGCCTTCATGGTGAATGGAGCAATCGAATAAGCTAGTCTCCCCTTCAATCGCGTGGATGACATCCAAAAAGGATATTTCATGTTTTTTTCTGGAAATTTTATAGCCTCCCTTTGCACCAGGAGTTGATTCGATCAAGCCCGCTTTCGCAAGTTTGGTTAAAACCTTAGAAAGGTACGTCGGGGAGAGGTGCTGCATTTCTGCTAATTCCTGTACTCCCACTGTGCCCTCCCCAGGCTCCAGCATTAGATGGACCATCGTATGAAGAGCATAGTTTGTCGCGTTTGAATATTTCATAATAACCTCCTTGAACAAAAAAGATATTAAAGACTCTTAATGTCTGTAATTAAGTCGAGTTTATCACTTGAGGTAAAGGAAGTCAACGAGTTGTTTTTAAAAATCCTAAAATTTAACCTGGTCATATCTATAGTTGCCGGGCGCATTCTTTACTAACCTGCGTGCTAACCATACATAAATTACATAAAGTGTTGAAAAATATTAGAACTAACATTTTGAGGTGAAAGATATATGTCATTCAAGGAAGGACTGACCCAGTCAGAAAAAGCTTACAATCAATTTACTGATACCAATTCCCTTTTTGCGGAGATTTTGCTGGAGGATTTACTATTTACTTGGCAATGGTGGGTTGGTATCGGACTCTTTATAATCCCATGGATACTTTGGTTTTTACTAAGAAAAAGGGAAAGCAGTGGACGTCTGCTTTTAGGCGGATTATTGACGGTCATTTTGTCACTTACAATCGACCTCGCTGCTTTATCAACTGGGCTTTGGTCTTATCCGATGGTCATCATCCCATTAGCTCCCTTTTTATTTTTACCCTATCACTTTTCTTTAGCACCTGTAGGTATTATGTTTACATTGCAGATTAAGCCAAATATGAACTCGTTTTTAAAAGGTGTAATTTTTTCTGCGCTTGCTGCATTTGGAGGGATGAATCTTTTCAATGCCATTAACTTCTATAACCCCAAAAATTGGTCAACTTTGTATGACTTTTTTATTTTTCTTTTTCTTTATTATGCCGCACACAGCATTATAAAACTGGATAGCTTTGAGAAGATAAAAGAATGAGTTATTAGCTAAAACTGTTTCTTATCACTTCTTATCCCTTACTATAAGAATATTTTAAGTCCTCAAAATACAGGAAGACCAAATCATAAGCGATTTGGTCTGTCAAGTAATATGGCCCTTCAAATTTTTCTCCCTACCAACTACTTTATACTGGCCGGGAGCCGAAATTAATTAGGTTCTTTGCCGTTCATCACTATATCCTCTTGGCAGTCTGATGATAAAAGCTGTCCTTCCCGGACTGCTCTTTGCTTTAATTGTTCCTCCATGCAGTTCAATGATACTCTTTGCTATAGCCAAACCGAGCCCGGACCCTCCAGTAAAATGCGATCTGGATTTTTCTACCCGGAAAAACCTCTCAAAAATATGAGGCAGGTCAGCCCCCGGGATGGCAGGCCCATAATTGGCAACCTGTATCTCGACATTATGGCCTGTGCCTCCAAGGATGATATCCAGATACTTTCCTTCTCTGCCATACCGGACAGCGTTTTGGATCAGGTTCTCAAAGACCCGGATCAGCTTCCCTCCATCCCCTAGTACAATAGGGGTTTCATCTCCTTCAAGGAACTGCCTCCACTCCATCCCGGCGCCCTCCAGCTGCACACGGGATTGAACCGCAAGCTGATTCATCAATTCCTCCAAATCGATCGGATGCTTTTCAGAGAGTGCCTGCTGGTTCTGCATGTATGTGTATTCGAAAATGTCTTCTATCAAGGAATGCAAACCTGCTGTCTTATCAGTGATGACTTGAATATAATGGCGCAGCTCCACCTCATCCTGATACCGGTCTTCATTGATTAAATTTAAATAGCCGATGATTGAAGTGAGCGGAGAGCGCAGATCATGGGCCACATTTGTCACCAGCTCATTTTTCAGCTGTTCTGCTTTTCTTACTTCTACAATAGCCTGCTCCGACTTAGTGAAGATCTCCTGAATCCCTTCAGCCAGCCTGCTGAATTCGCCATTGCCGGATAATACAGCTGAGCCCTTTTCAAAAGCCAGCTGCTGCACCTCTTCTGTCAGCTTTTTCACATAATAGCTGAGGTACCTTTTTCTTTCGTACAGGTAAAAAAGCAGCAGGAACCCTATCATGAGGATTGCATAAAAAACGAGAAGCACCAATGACCTTCCGTAAGATAAAAGGAACAGCAGGCTTTCAGCAAATCTCGAATTGTCCTCGATATACCAGACAGCCGGCAATAGGAGGGCGGCAACAGCCAGTGCAAGGAAGAAAGAGAGGATGATATAGATCGCAATCTTCCATTTTGGAATGAACCTGAGGATATGCTTAAGATTATCTTTCAATTTTATACCCCACTCCCCATACCGTGTGAATGATTTTTTCGCCTGGTAAAGCTGCTTCAAGCTTTTCGCGCAGATTGCTTATATGGACCATAACTGTCTTATTGGACCCTTCACCTGGTTCATTCCATACACTTTCAAATATTTCTTCAGAAGAAAAAACACGGCCCTGGTTTCTTGCCAGCAGATAAAGGATCTCAAACTCAATGGAAGTCAGTTTTATGCTATTTCCTTCCGCCAGCACATGATGCTTTTGTTTATCGATTGCAAGCGGGCCGATTTGCAGAACAGCATTGCCCTTTTCTGGCTGGGAGTAGTTTGCTCTCCTGAGAAGAGCCTTCACTCTTGCTGTGAGCTCAAGCGGATTAAATGGCTTACTCATATAGTCATCGGCACCAGTCATCAGACCCACGATTTTGTCCATATCCTCTACCTTTGCACTCACCATCAGAATAGGCACCTGGCTGCTCTTCCTCACCTGCGTGCAAAAAGACAGCCCGTCCATCTCAGGCATCATAATATCCAGAATGATCAAATCCGGCTGGCTTTTGCCGAAGCTGTTCAATGCCTCAACCCCATTGCCAGCTTTACTGACCTCATACCCTTCATTCTTTAAGTGCACCTCAATCAGCTCAGTAATATGCTGATCATCATCAACAATCAATATTCTCGTCAATGACTGACTCTCCCTTCTTTTCATGCAGCTGAAACTGCTTCAGCAGACCGCCAATAAAATTTATCTTGAACAAGCTTTTCACTATGAAAAATCCAACTATTGCTCCTGCTGTATTTGCCAGCAGATCATTTACATCCGTGCTTCTGCCGCTTCCAAGCGTAACCCTGATCAGCAGCTGAACCAATTCAAAAGCAAGACTCAATGCAAAGCCAAACTTTGCAGCGTCTTTTAAGGAAACCATTCTCCTGTTCAGGAACGGAAGGTACATCCCGAATGGCACAAGCATAAGTACATTCAGCATAAAAGTCGTTATATCAATTGTCAGCACAGGTATAAAGTTCACAGTCTGATACCACTTTGTCTGATTCGCATACTTTCCTATATTCACCTCTATCGGGAAAAACACAAGATGGATCACGCAAAGCAAGTATATTCCAAATGACAATAAAACAACGTATTGAGCTATGGTCACCTTCCTTTCTTTACGCTTTCCCCAGACCGCCAGGACCAGAAGCCCCATTAAATAGAGCGGGCCAAGCACATACCATGATTCAATAGCGAACATAATCGATTTTTCCATTATCTTTCCTCCTAATCATTCTCTTAACAAAACTCAGTATAGGAGGAAATGTTAAAGAAATTTTAAAGAAAGAATTAAGGATGACTAAATTATTCAGGATTTAATGGGTCTGTCTGCGGATTGCTTGCACATATAGAAAAGCCCCGCAATTTTGCAGGGTTTTTAAAAATCAGATACTCCTTCAGTTGGATGCCTGTATACAGATTACTCTTTCATTTTAATCCAGTACAGGCGTCTTCTTCCCCTCCGCCCAATCTTGAATAAACTCTTTCTGCCTTGGATTTAAATTGCCTGGCAGGCCGTTCTTCTCAAAATACCGATGCTCCCTGCTTTCGTCTCCCGTTTGCTTTAAGGTCCCGCTGAAAGAGCTGGTTTTGAATATAATCTGGACACTGAATACCCTGTCTTTATTGGGATATTCAACAAAGCATTTTTCCCCTGAGTAAATCCCGAACAGCTCAAGCTCCTGAACCTCAAGTCCTGTTTCTTCAAAGGTTTCTCTTTTAGCTGTCTTCTCAAATGTTTCGCCCAGCTCCATCACTCCGCCGGGTATGCACCAATTATCTTCGTCTGTACGGTGCTGAAGGAGGATTTTTCCCTCGTTCTCAATGATCATGCCGCAGCCGACAGTGAACAGCGTTTCGTGTCCAATCCATTTTCGCATTGTTTTTATATAATCCATTTCCCTTCCCACTTTCCTTCTCATTTAAATAGAAAAAAGAACCTCTAATCTTATCATGATTAAAGGTTCTAGTTGATTTTGAAGTTGACATAATAATTTTCTAGGAAACCAGTTCTTTTTTCCTTAAGCCAAGTGTCTCGGCTGTTGAAGTCTGGATCTCATGGAAAAGTGCTGGATTGCTGGCCAGCGACACACCGAATGACGGAATCATTTCTTTGATTTTCGGCTGCCATTTCTGCATATGCTCAGGGAAGCATTTCTCTAGCACTTCAAGCATGACCTGTACGGCAGTTGATGCACCTGGAGATGCGCCGAGCAAGGCAGCAACCGAGCCATCAGAGGCACTTACAACCTCTGTACCAAATTGCAGCGTTCCTTTGCCGCCTGCTTCTGTGTCCTTGATGACCTGAACACGCTGGCCGGCAACTACTGTATCCCAATCACCGCTCTTGGCATTCGGGATGAACTCGCGCAGTTCCTGGATCCGCTTTTCATGCGACAGCAGTACCTGCTCGATCAAATACTTCGTCAAAGGGAATTCCTTCATTCCTGCTGCCAGCATGGTAAAGACATTATTCGGTTTAACAGAACCAATTAGATCGAAATTGGAACCAGTTTTCAGGAACTTAGGCGAGAATCCGGCAAAAGGCCCGAACAGCAGGGACTTCTTGTTATCAATATACCTTGTATCAAGATGCGGAACCGACATTGGCGGCGCTCCGACCTTTGCTTTCCCGTATACCTTGGCATGGTGCCTGGCAATGACCTCCGGGTTATTGCAGACAAGGAAAAGTCCGCTGACAGGGAAGCCGCCAATACGCTTCGACTCAGGAATCCCGGTTTTCTGCAGCAGCGGCAGACTGCCGCCCCCGCCACCGATGAACACGAACTTGGCAGTATGGTGTTCCACAGCACCGCTCTCAAGATTCTTTACCTTCACGTCCCACAAGCCCTGGCTGTTGCGCTTGATATCCTTTACCGTATGCTTGTAATTCATTTTTACATTTTGCTTTTTTAAATAGTCGAACAGCATCCTTGTCAAAGCACCGAAGTTCACATCAGTACCGGAATCAATTTTCGTGGCGGCGATCGGTTCGGTTGATTTCCGGTCCTCCATGATAAGAGGAATCCATTCCTTCAATTTCCTTGGATCACTTGAGAATTCCATGCCCTGAAACAGCGGGACACCTGAAAGCGCTTTAAATCGTTTTTGCAGGAATTCTACATTTTTCTCACCTTCCACAAGGCTCATATGCGGTATAGGCATGATGAATTCCTGAGGATTGTGGATAAGGTCCTTTTTGACTAAATAAGACCAAAACTGGCGCGACAGCTGGAATTGTTCGTTAATATTAATCGCTTTCTTTATATCGATAGAGCCATCCGGCTTCTCTGGCGTATAATTCAGCTCGCACAAGGCAGCATGGCCTGTACCCGCATTATTCCACTCATTCGAGCTTTCTTCCCCTGCACCCGCAAGCTTCTCAAAAACCTTGATCTCCCACTCAGGAGCAAGCTCCTTCAGAAAAGAACCCAATGTTGCGCTCATGATCCCGGCACCAATTAAGATTACGTCTGTTGCTTTCTGTACGCTGCTCATAATACGTTCTTTGCCTCCTATATGTGAAAAAAGATTGTGCGCTATTTCACCTAGAAATTCACTTTTCCGTTTCAAATAAAACCCTTTCATATTCTATTATAATGATTTATTGGGTAATTTATCTACTATTATCTGATAATTATATATTATTTTTCGTTTGGAAAAAAGTGCAAAGGTTCACTTTATACTGGAAAAATCAAAAATTCTGTACTTTTATCATTATATCAGGATTGGAAATTTATATATATTATATTCCTATATTAAAATAAAAAGTAAGCGTTAACAAGTCTGGCATTTCAGGGCTCAGCATTTTTTTCAAAAACTGGCATATTAATCTTCACCCTTTCTGCTGCCGTGAAAATAAAAAAGCCTACTCAAAGAGAGTAAGCTTACCCGGAATAAACAGCCTCACAAGTCCCTGCCTTCGGTTCATAATAACAATGATTCTTGAACTGGCCGGCAAAAGGCTGATCATACCAAGTGGGAGGACAAGGGGCATACGGATTAAAATACCAGAGAGCATACTTCCCCGGATGCTGTCTCCAATAATCAAGGTTCTGCTTGGCTAATCTTCTCTCCGCTTCCCTTGCCCTTTGATAAAACACATTGCCCTTTTGAACGGCTTCAAAAGAATAATTTCCGCCCTGCACCTGAAAGATGACATCCCGAACAGATCTCAAATCCTTAAAATCCAAACAATTGGCTAAAAGACGGTTCACAATCACATTTCCCACATACAGCATCCCCTGCTTGCCTTCCCCTTCAGCCTCTGCCCGCATCATCCTGGCCATCAGATCCACGTCGGCACTTCGGTAATTCACTCGTGGCATATATCTCACCTCCATGACAGTATATGATGGGGAGGCCTGTTTGAATGTTAGTGATTGTGGAATGGGGATGTCCTTTTTATAATCGGTACGAAAAAAAGCGAACAGCATCCATAAGCTGTTCGCTAAATATTTTATCCCCAAATTTCCTTAGAAATATCTACAATATACTTCAGCTTAGCCCACTGCTCTTCCTCTGTCAGGATATTGCCGTGATGGGTAGAAGCGAATCCGCATTGAGGGCTGATGCATAATTGCTCAAGCGGCAGATATTTGGTTGCTTCTTCTACACGTGCTTTAATGTTCTCCTTGTCTTCCAAAGTGCCATGCTTGGACGTGAATACACCAAGCACCACCAACGGTCCGCCATTTGGAACGAACTCCAGAGGACCGAAATCGCCGGAACGGTCATCATCGTATTCCAGGAAAAATCCGTTCACCTTCTCTTTTGCAAACAATACAGGCGCAATCTTGGCATAGCTGCCTTCGAATGCCCATTTAGAGCGGTAATTCCCGCGGCAAAGGTGAGTGGTTACAGTCAGATCCTCCGGCTTATCCTCCAGCACACCGTTCACAACTCTTAATGCCAGGCTGATTAATTCCTCACGTGAATAGCCGCTGTCATTGAATGGAATTTCCGGTGCATTCAGGCCGGCGATGTACACATCATCAAATTGAAGGTAGCGGCAGCCTGCATCATAGAAGGCTTTGATGCTATCCTTGTAAGTCTGGATGATATCATTCGCATAATCTTCAACGTCCGGATAGATATCAAGGTTGCGGATGCCTGCGTTAAATAATTGGTTAGGGCTTGGGATGGTCTGCTTTGCAACCGCACGGTCACCGACAATTTCTTTAAATTCGATAAAGTCTTTAATATGCGGATGATCTTGGTTAAACGTAATTTTTCCTGTGACCCTCACATCATATCTTTCCGTTTCTTCCCCTTTGAAGGCAAAGCCATGATCCGGCACGTAGCCCTCCACCCCATTCAAATGTTCAAGGAAATCGGTATGCCAGAACCGGCGGCGGAATTCCCCATCGGTGACAGCCTGAAGGCCGACCTCAATTTGCTTGTTTACAATCTTCTTGATTTCTTCTGTCTCAATAGCATGCAGCTCCTGGGCTGTAATCGTGCCTTCCTGGAACTCCTTCCTGCTCTTATGGATTCTCTCCGGGCGCAATAAGCTTCCTACATGATCTGCTCTGAATGGTGCTTTAACAAGTGTCTTAGTCATAATGAACTCCCTCTCCCCATATATCCAAGGCTTATAAAAATGCTGCCCTGGAACTTGGCTTGTTTTCATTAAAGTAAGTGTAGCACAGGGATTTTCTTATAACGTAACACAATGTTACTATGCCTTGTTATAGCTTAAAGCTATAACCCGCCAAGCTCTTCTTTTATGCTTTCTTTTAAATATTGAATATAGATATTCGCAAGCGGGCTGTTGGTCACATTTTTATGCGTGATATAACCCACATTAATCTTCTCATCCACCTTTAAGGGAATGGCTATGATATCCTTGCTGTTTAATTTATGGCTGATAACACCTGTTGAAATGGTATAGCCGTCCAGCCCGATCAGCAGATTAAACAGAGTGGCCCGATCCGTCACCCGGATATTCTTCGGCCTGGAAAGGGTGCTGAGAATCTCCTCGGAAAAATAGAAGGAATTATAGTCTCCCTGCTCATAAGAGAGATATGGATACGGATCCAAATCAGATAAAGTGACATAATCCCTTTCCGCAAGCGGATTTGTGGAGCTGATAAATATATGGGGATCTGCCTCAAACAGCTCATGAAACTCCAGACTTCCTTCCCTCAGAAACTTATAAATGACATTTTTATTGAATTCATTCACATACAAAATCCCGATCTCACTGCGCAGGTTCTTCACATCATCAATGATTTCATAGGTCTTCGTTTCCCGCAGGCTGAATTCATATTCCTCCGGATCATATTCTTTTAACAGGCGGACAAACGCACTGACCGCAAAGGCATAGTGCTGGGCAGAAACAGAAAAGTGCTGCTGCGGGGACCGTGCATTCGTATAACGGTTTTCAAGAAGCTCCGCCTGCTCAACCACCTGCCTGGCATAGCCAAGAAACTCTGATCCTTCAGGAGTGATGATAATCCCCTTATTGGACCGCGAAAAAATCGTGATTCCCACTTCCTCCTCCAGCTCTTTCAGTGCATTCGAAAGGCTGGGCTGGCTGATAAACAGCCTTTGTGCCGCTTTGTTGATCGAGCGGCTTCTGGCTACTTCGATTACGTATTTTAGCTGTTGTAGTGTCATGGCTACTTCCTTTACGAAGAGTTTTTTGCTTTAAAGCTGCTAAATAGTATATGTGGTGCACAATTCTCCATTATTTCTATCTGGTTTTGAGAAGATTATAAGGCAATCTACAGCAATAATCCATTAAATCCTTCTGGCGCTTACACACTTCTGATCCAGGTGTTGAAGCAAAAAGAAAGAATCCAGCCCCAGCAGCCAGATTCTTATGTATCCTATGCCTCTACCTTATTAAAAAACTGCGGCAAATGTTCTTTGTGGGCTTCAAGCATTTCGTCGACAATTTGCTTTGCCAGCTTGTCAGATGCAACTAAAGGATTGATTGTCAGTGCCAGGACAGCTTTATCATAATCTCCTGTGACAGCAGCTTCTGCAGCGACTCGTTCAAAAGATTTGATCTGCTGGACCAATCCGCGGACCGGCACAGGGAGGTCACCCATGACAATAGGTCTAGGGCCGTCCTTTGTAATAATACAGCTTACCTCGACTGCTGAATCATCCGGAATGCTCGCTATCGCTCCGTTATTCACAGTATTCACAGGCTGGATATCGCGTTTATCATTGTACATAGATGAAATCAAACGGACAGCTGCATCAGAATAGTATGCGCCTCCGCGTTTCTCAAGCTGCGGCGGCTTAATGTCCAGGTTGGGATTCTTATAAAGCTCAAAAAGCTCATTTTCGAGTTTTTGAACCACTTCTGCGCGAGTACCTTCCATTTCTGAATTTTTCAAGTCCTTTTCAACCATTTCTCTCGTTTTATAATAATACAAATGGTACGGGCATGGAAGAACGTTTAAGGCTTTGAGAAAAGATGGTTCCCATCCAATTCCCTGAACATTCTTTACAAAGCTGCTATTCTGCGGATCAGTGAGAAGGTCTATTACTTTTCCTTTTACACTCTCCCCATCCAGGTATACATCAAGGCCATATACCATGTGATTCAATCCGGCAAAATCGATACGGATACGGGAATGTTCCACATCAAGCAGTTTAGCGATTCCCATTTCCATTCCTATAGGTACATTGCAGAGGCCGACTACCTTTTTGATATGAGAATAGCGGAGCACCGCTTCCGTTACCATTCCAGCAGGATTTGTAAAGTTAATCAGCCAGGCATCAGGACACAATTCCTCCATATCTCTGCAAATATCCAAAATAACCGGTATAGTCCGCAAGCCTTTGAATAATCCACCAGGACCGTTTGTTTCTTGTCCCAGCACTCCATATTTTAAAGGAATTCTTTCATCCTTTGCACGTGCATCCAATAAACCTACCCGAAATTGCGTTGTGACAAAATCGGCATTCTTCAATGCTTCCTTACGGTCAAGAGTCAGATGCACTTCAATGGGAAGCCCTGCCTTCTGAACCATCCGTTTAGCGAGATTCCCTACTATCTCAAGCTTTTCTTTCCCGGCTTCCACATCAACCAGCCAAAGTTCACTTACCGGCAGCTCATGAAACCTCTTAATAAAGCCTTCGACTAATTCAGGAGTATAACTTGATCCCCCGCCAATGGTAGCTATTTTTATTCCTTTTTTCATGCATTCACACCTCCGGATAGATTTACGTGCTCATACAAGTCTACAAATTCGCCTGCCATGTCTTTTATCGTAATCGCATTCATAAGATGGTCCTGAGCATGCACCATTAACAAAGTAATCTCTGTACTTTCTCCTCTCACTTCCCTTTGGATCAGAGACGTTTGGATAAGATGCGCGCTATTCAGTTCATTAGCAGCTTCCTCTATTTTCTTTCTTGCCCCTGGTATGTCCCCGCTCTTGGCAGCAGCAATTGCTTCCATGGCAGAGCTTTTCCCATTGCCGCCGTGAAGGATGATTTGAAAGATTGTCTCTTCGATGCCAGCCATAAAGAAAACATCCCTTCCTTCTATGATTTATTTATAAAAGACACGTTCTACCTATTTCATGTGCAAGAAGGGAACCTATGAAGCTATCCCTTTTGACCGTTAATCAGATCAATAGCAGCCTTTAAAACTTCCGGTCCATTGCACATTCCATAATGAACAGGATTGATAGAATCTACTGGTATATTTTTTTCCTCGCATAGCTTTTTCATTTGAGGCATCAAGTAACGCACCTGAGGACCAAGGAGCAATACATCTGCATTATCAATATGCCGTTTAACTGCATCTGCCCCTTCCGCCCAAATCTTTGCCTCAATGCCCTGGCTTTTAGCTGCTGTTTCCATTTTAGTCACCAATAAGCTTGTAGACATTCCAGCTGCGCAGCATAGCAAAATATTCATCCTCTTATTCCTCCCTGATTTGTTTATCTTGCAAAAAATGTCCTCCATAAAATTCATTAATTCTTTTTTTATCACTGAAATTCATCTAAACAGGTTCCGGACCATGCCAGTCCAGGAACCTGTTCATCCCTTTCAAACCACGGACTTAATAGAAACCTCCCTAAAGGTTATAAGGTCTATGCCCTTGTCAGTAATGGCCGTTTGAACAGCAGGGTCGGTTAATATGGTTAGTTCTCTGACACGCTGCAAAGCATATGAACTGCCAGCATAGACCTGTTCATCAACAAAAGCAGGATGTGTCATTAACTCTGCAGTTTCATAAGGACGTGCTTTATCAAGCAGTTCGAGCAAATACTCTGTCGTCAGCTGATCTCCATAAAATTCATGATTAAAATATTGGACAGGCTGCAATGGGTTTGGATCTGAACTTACTTTTCTAATAGGCAATTGATTTTCCCAGGCTATTTTTTCTACAGCGGGATAAACATTGGGAAGTGAATGCACATGATGATGGCTGTCGATATGAGTCGGTATTATGCCAAAAGAAATGAACTTTTCAAATTGGCTTCTTAATTCAAGTTCAATTTCCTCTGGAATTCCATCCTCCTCTATTGCCGATATCCTGTTAAATTCTCCTTGGCTATTTACAAGCGAGGCCGCTTCATTGCTTACCGGCCTTCCGCAGGTCAACACGAAATGGATTCCCACTCCAAGGCCAGGGTTATTCTTCGCCAGTCCGGCAGCATGTTCTGCTCCAGGCATATTTGCCATTAATGTGGTTGAGGTAACCACACCATTTTGAAAGGCTTCAATGATTCCCAGATTAACTCCTTTTGAATAGCCGAAATCATCGGCATTGATGATTAACTTAGTCATTACTTCAGCTCCTTACATGCTTGCAACTTTTTTATTGGCATCGACTGGAGGCTGAAAACCGCCTTCTTCAACGAGCTTTTGTTTATCCCAGATGCGGAAGAAAGGATAATAGATGGTAAAAGCTAAGGCAAAGTTTATTAATTGCAGGACAGCACCTGACATTTTTCCTCCTGCTGCCAAATATCCCCCGATAATCGGAGGCATTGTCCATGGAACCGCAATTCCTGCAGGTTTTGCGACCAGCCCTGTACTCATGCCAATATAGGTGGTTAAGACCATTACAAGCGGTGTAAGTACAAACGGAACGATCAAAATAGGGTTCATCACAATTGGCATTCCAAATACGACAGGTTCGTTAATATTGAATAGTCCCGGCCCGATAGCTAAACGGCCTAATTGCTTCATTTGCTTGCTTCGTGCCCTCAAAATCATCGCAAGCACCAATGCTAACGTTGCGCCGCTTCCTCCTATATATACAAAGATATCGAAAAATTGCTGTGTGAATATATTCGGCAAAGTTTCGCCCCCCTGGAACGCAAGGCGGTTGGCATCCATTGCTGAGAGCCAAATTGGCCCCATTACTCCTCCAACAATGGAAGCTCCATGTAATCCACAGGACCATAACAGCTGTACAAGAAATACTGCAACCAGGCTGCCAATCAAACTTCCGCCCAGAATGCCAAGTGGTTTTCCAAGCACTTCGCCAATGATATTATGCAAGCTCTGAAAATCCGTCTGCTCTACCAGCAGGCGAAGAACCCAAATGACCGTGATAACAATAAAACCTGGAATGAGTGCAACGAATGATTTGCTGACAGCAGGCGGTACGCCATCAGGCATTTTTATAATGATATTTTTTTGGATGATAAATCGGTATATTTCCGTTGAGAGCATGGCAATAAGCATCGCTACAAAAAGTCCCTTGCTTCCCATTAAAGCGGCCGGGATCGCTCCTCCTACAAGTACTGCTTCTGATGCTCCGTCTGGTATAAAGGAGACCTGGTACGGAGTTGCCAAAAGAAATGCCGCAACAGAAATTGCACCTGCAGACAGCGCATCCACTCCATATTTTTCAGCAAGGCGGTAAGCTATGCCAAAGGCGGCAATCAAGGCCATAATATCGAAGGTCGCACCCACTGGATACATCAGCTTTGTCAGCCATTGATCACCGAATGTATTTGCCATGAAGTCGTCATAGCCGGGAATAGGCAAGAAACCAAGAATCAGGAATAATGAACCGACAATAATCAGCGGCATCGTCAGGATAATTCCATCACGGAGTGCCTGAAGATGGCGCTGGCCCGCTACCCTGCCTGCAACAGGCATCACCTTATTTTCAAGGAAATCATTCATTTTGCTCATTAAACTCACTCCCCCTATTTATTTACTAATTTTTCTGCAAAGCTTAATACTTCAGTCCCATTGCATGTGCCATAGTGAACGATATTAATTACGTCAACCGGGATCTTTTTTTCTTCACCCAGCTTCTTCAATTGAGGAAGCATAAAACGCACTTGAGGGCCTAGAAGCAGCACATCCGCCCTGTCAATATGGTGGTGCACCGCATCACTTGAAACAGCCCAAATGGTATATTCTTTATCTTGTTCTCTTGCACTTTTCTCCATCTTTGTAACTAACAGACTTGTAGACATCCCGGCTGAACAGCACAGCAATATGTTCACTTTATCACCCCTCTTTTAAGTGGAATCTCCTTGCTCGTAACTTAATACTAAATTGAAAACGCTTCCATTAACACATACACTTTTTCCGTTGAGCAACGGAAATTTTTTATTAGACAATTCTGACTCTTTTATTTTTCCTTCAGCTGAAGTAAATTTTTTAAACCTTATCTTCTTCGTCATTTCGTTTGTTTACAAACTTAAAAACACCATGCCAAGTTGACTGGCATGGTGGAACTGCATTTATTTTTTTTTGCTTAGAAAAACAGAGATAAACTCTTTATAGGTTTTACATTTCAATAAATGATGTACCAGAGTGCTGTCCTCTACCACTTCTATCAGGAGCTTGTACATATTGACCAAGTCTTCTTTACTGTTTTTTCTTACACATAGCAAACAAACAAATTGAACCCGCTTATCATCCCAGTCGACAGGTTTCTGAAGTGTGCATATAGCCCAGAATGTTTCATCCGTTCGCGGCATAATCGGATGAGGTATGGCAACCAGGTTTCCAAAGCAAGTTGGAGAAACTTCCTCCCTTTCCAAAACAGCAGGCAAGAAGTGTTCATCAGTCAAACCTAGATCTGTTAATTCACGTGCCAGAAACTTTAAAACTTCTTCCTTTGTTTCAAATTCCTTCTGCAGGAAAACCAGCTCTTTTCTTGTATAAGCGAAAGACTGTCCGGTATAATCATCCAGTACTCTTTCAATCTTTAATAAATCTGTTCCCCCAAGTATGGTGTTCACCTGAATGACCGGGACTGGAAGCTCAGAGGCAATGGGAACTGTACTGACAATAAAATCGATCGTATCCAGCGGGATTTCATTTATTTTATAATATTCTGTTGTTCCTGCCAGCTCCAGCCTGGAACCAAATTGGGACTCCAGCTTGTGGTATAAAAGCCGGGCACTGCCGACTCCTGAAGCACAGACAATCAGACAGCGTTTGACTGAATGGTTTGCTTTGACTCTCTCCATCGCCGCACCAAAGTGAAGAGCCAGATAGGCGACCTCGCTTTCACCAATTTGGTATCCATATTCTTCTTTGATACAAATTCCAGCCAGGACGCCTGCCTGAAAGGCTACCGGATAGTTAGCTTTTATCGCATCGAGCATCGGGTTCCGGATATTCATGCCGAATCGGAACCGATTTAATGCGGGCTTAAGATGCAAACACATGCTAACAAACAATTCTTTATCATTTTTAATGCCCAGCTTTAGCTTTTGTTCAATCATACTCAGGATTTTTTTTGCCAGATTAAAGACTTCCTCATCAACAAGACTGCGTATTTCTGTTTCATTCAAATGAAAATGAGCAATCATTCTGATCCCCATTAAATGAATGGCTATATAGGCAATTTCCGACTCTGGAAACTCTACGAAAAGATGTTTATTTATTTCCTGGACTATTTCAGAAGCTACTATATACTCCTTTTGGTTTATGATTTCATGCATGTCTTTCGGGAATATCATTACATATTTTTCACATCGTATTCTGCAGCAGGCAATGGCAATATGAGTGATCAAATTATTCAGGCCCATGTCGGAAAGTGATATACCGCTTACCCTGACTTGATCAAGAATAATTTTTCGGATCAGCTGGACTTCTTCTTTTGGAAGAATGGACATGCGGCTTTCAAATAGGTCAAGGACCGTTTTTTCCCGATTGTAAATATACTGGGACATGCAAAAGCGAAGTTTAACTTCATCTCCCTTTAACTTGAGACCATAATTCGGCCGCTTCTCAACTGTAATAGCATACTGCTGTAAAATCCTTTTAGCCTCTCTTAAATCATTTTGAATGGAAGATTTGCTAATGAATAATTCTTCAGCCAGGTCATCCAGTTTCACATATTTATCAGCAAAAAGAAGGCGCTTGATCAGAAACTGGACACGATCTTCCGGAAGGTTCGGTATATGCCCGCTTTTTAATGAATCTTCTCCTGCAACTTGAGCCAGCAAATTTTGAAATTTGGCATCTTCCCCAACAGTCAATTTATATCCAGTTCCGCGAACCGATTTAATTTCAGCGCCATTTTCAGCAAGCAGCATATTTAACTCTTTTATGGAATTCCTGATTGTACGGGAAGTAACCTGTATGATATTTGCCAAGTACTCGCTTGTGATTACATCATCTGTTTCTATTAAAGCTTTTAGAATACTGCTCATTCGGGTATTCAGCATTCTAATCTTCCCCCCACCAACAGTATTTTTTATCTATTTTGTAATTCTTTAGAACTATTGTTATAAGTAAACATCTGGAAGTTATTTTCCAGGATCCAAATACTTGTCATTAAAAATGCTTAGTTATCTAAATTATCAGAAATATGTTAAGTTAATACCATTTTAATAGAAAAAAGTTTAATTTGGGCACTTTCACAAAAAAAATTGGGGTAAATAGACCATTAACCCATCACCCGGCAAAATAAATAGGGAGCTGCTCAGAGCAGTCTCCCTATAAGTGCAATCAATCAAAACAATTTTAATATTATGGCAAAAATGGCGCAAAATACACCAATAAATCCTGTTGCTTATTATAAGCAAAATATGTACACGGCTGCTGCCCAATTGGTGATGGAAAAATAACTTTCCCGCAAAGTGGGCAATTGCCTTTTAGTCTAAATTGATGTTTTACTCCTACTGGGAAAGGATGGCTATCATTGCCAAGCAGGAAAACAAAATCCTTGCCATCCACTTCAAAATTGATTTCAAATCCCTTAAAACCAGATGATCTTGTGATATTGTAATTTGCTATTTCAAACTCCACTTATCTCATCCGCCCCCCTGAAGAAGTACTTTTACCCATAACTTCCAGTAACGTTCGTTTCTAAGGGGTTTTCAGTCCGGAAGTATAGTTATAGATCATTCAGGATTAATAATATGCTCTAACCTCAACTGTACACGTTCAGCAATCAGATAGTACTTTGAATAGTGGACAGGCAGATCCTGTTCACCATAAATCACTTTATCCACCAGGACAAGTAAATTGAAATTATTCACTTTTAAGTGTGTTTGCAATTCTTCGTCTGGATAGACAAATTCCAGGTTTTTGCGGACTCTTTTAAACTTAACAGCATACTCATCATGAATAATAGCAAAAGTAGAACTTTCTGGCGTTATTTTTTCTTCGATGCCTGGATAAAGATCAACAGGCAAATAGGCGTAATCTACGCTTAGCGCCTGGTCATTGCGGTAGACTTTTCGCACAAGTTCAATATACTCCTTATACCGGCTGTTAAAAATCTTGTCTAAATCCGGATTGCTTTTGATTTTCTGGATGGAAATGATATCTTTCGTTATCGTGTCATTTTCGGTTGTTAATCCTTCTGTAAAACCCTGCAGGTCCAATAAATGAATTTCTTTTCTTGGGGCACTTACAAAAGTGCCCTTGCCTCTGACAATTGTAAGAGTACCTTCGTCAACTAATTCCTTGATGGCGCGTCTGATAGATATGCGGCTGGCTTTGAATAAATCTCCCAATTCTTTCTCTGTGGGGATTCGATCTCCCTCTTTTAGTCCATGGCTTTTAATATAGTGCATGAGTCCGGTCATGATCTCTTCGTATAAATAAAGCTGATCTCGATTTAGATTGTCTTTTTCCATTGTCAACGCCTCAATATCTCAATTTTACAATAATTATACATGAATCCGCCCGTAAATAAAAAGAATCACATGTTTGCGGGATACCCAAATCCCCCATATTCCTGGCATGTCTTTTCAGCAGAAAGGGTTCCTTTTTCAAGAGCCTTTTCTACATCGCCGCTCGTGGCATATTCAGTCAGAAAGCCTGCAATCAAGCTGTCTCCTGCCCCCATTGTATCAACAACATTAATTTTCCTCAGTTTCTGCTTATAAATATTCTCTTGATGGACGAATACAGCCGGCTCTCCTCCCCGCGTCAGACCTATAATCTCAAAACCGAAAGGGGCAAGTTCTGCAATAAATCCATTTAGTTCTGCTTCAGATAATTCTGCAGCTGAGAAAAAGGCATAAGTGATAGATGGAGCTATTGATGATATATATTCCAGGTCTTTCCGGTTTGAAAAATCATACGAAACTTTAATCTCTTTAGCGATCTTTGCCAGTTCGCTTTCCATCGACGAATAGCAGCTCACATGGCAAACATCAAATTGCTTGATATAATCAATTTCCTCCGGAATCAGCTGAATTTTGAACCGGTGCTGGACAGTGTCTTTAGGCCCTCCCACAAACACCCGGTCATTGTCCTCCGTCAGCGCGACTTTGGGCTGGCCTGTGATGCCAATAGCATCCCTGGAAAACTGAAAGTCGACCCCCTCCTGCTGAAGTGCATGCTTTATATGCCGGGCAGGTTCATCTGTTGCAAATATCCCAATATAGCCGACACGGCTAGCACCGTTCCGCTTGGCATTTACAGCGACATTCACACAATTGCCGCCAGGAAAATATTCGTTCCGGTCCAAATAGCAGTCTACAACATTGTCACCCACAGCCATTAATTTCATCGTCATTATCCTTTCACCGAGCCTTCTGCAAGGCCTCGTACTAAATATTTTTGGAGAGCAATCAATAATAAAACCATTGGGACTGATGCTATGACCATGCCTGATAACAGGACACCCCAATCCGTTCGCAATGCATCACGGAAGACCATCAGCCCTGATGGAATCGTCTTCAGTTCGCTAGAATTAATAAATACTGTTGCAAATAAGAACTCGTTCCAAGCATAAAAGGCGTTAATAATAACAGAAGTTATCACAATCGGAATGGACAGCGGCAAGTATATCCTCCAATAGATTCCAACCTCACTGCAGCCATCGATCAAGGCAGATTCTGACAGCTCATGAGGTATGGTAATGAAGAAAGCGCGGATCAGTATAATGGTAAGGGGCAATCGATAAGCGACATACGTCAGGATTAAAGCCCATCTTGTATCGATTAGATTAAACAGGGATAAAATCTCAAATAAAGGAATGAGAGCCACCTGTGGATTCATCATTAAACCGCCAATGATGAATAGAAGAGCTGCATCTATCCAGCGGCTGCGGTATCTGGCCAGAACAAAGGCTGCCATTGTACCTGTCATAACTGTAAGCAGAATGGAAAAGCCAGTAACATAAGCACTGTTCAAAAAGTAATTTTGAATCCCTTTTTCCCATGCTAATGCATAATTTTCAAAGTGCCATTCGCTTGGAAGCGCCCAAACATTTGAATAAATCTCCTTATAGCTTTTAAATGAAGAGATCACCATCCAAAAAAGCGGGTAGAGGATCATGATGGCGAAAATGAGTAATCCCAGGAAAACTAAATTTCTGGAAAGCCGCGTTTTACGAGTCAGCTGCCTTTTTTTTACGGCCGGGAAAGTTAACTCTTGGGTTTGAAGATTTTCTATTTTCATCATCAATCTTCCTTTCCTGTTTTAGACACTTTAATCTGAATTAAAGCAAAGATTGCCGACAGCAGAAACATGGTTGTGGCGATTGAAGAAGCATAGCCCATATTGTCTTTGAAGAATCCATTCTGATACATATGAACCGCCAATGTCATCGAGCTGTTCCCTGGCCCCCCATTAGTCAGGATATAGGGCTCATTAAAGACCAGGATGGAGCCAGTAACGGTAATCAGCAGATTGACAAACATCGTTTCCTTAACCTGGGGAAGAGTAATGTGAAAAAACTGGCGTATTCCGTTTTCCATGATCGAAAAAGCCTTCCGGCCTCCAGGGAGCTGACTGATTTTTCCCTGCCTAAAATTGGCGAGGAATTTGGCGGGCGCGACCATACAACTGTGATCCATGCTCATGAGAAGATTTCAAAGCTCATGAGGGATCTTTTGAATGGCTACAATGAACAGCATTGTAATTAAACCGATACTCTGCCATTGGGACATGGCAATAACGCTATAGATAGCCGTTGTCGAATTGCCAAGCCATGGTTTTCCAAGATCGCCGAGTCCAATTAACTCGAGGAAGCTATTTAACAATCCAATTTGCGGATTATATACAAAACCAAACAGCAGGGCGATAACAGAAATGGAGATCATCACAGGGATAAAGTAGATGATTCTGAGGGCTGGAGCGACTCTGCGAAACAACTTATCTTCAAGAATACTTGCCAGGATTAAGGCAAAGAATATTTGAAAAATCACTGAAATAACTCCATATTTCACATTGTTCCATAATGCGATTCCGACTACTTCATCTTCAAATAATTGCTTTATATGACTCATGCCCACAAAGGATTTTGAATCTGAAAATACGTTGAAATCAAAGAAGCTGTTATAAAAGTTCTGAATGAGTGGTATGTAGATGAAAATGCCCAGGAATAGTACAGTTGGCAAAAGAAAGAGAATTGGCGTCAAAGACATTTTTCTTAATTTCATACTTATTACCCACTTTCCCGATAATTAGAAAGCCCTGACACCCGAATGTCAGGGCCATCCTCTGTTACTCGCTCTTTTTCGCTGCTTCTTTTTGAACCTCTTTCATAATATCTTCCGGCGTTTTTTGTTTCGTAGCCAGCTCCTGGCCTCCGCGCATAAAGATGTCGGCAATCGTAATATCAACGGCATTGTCAAACCATGGTGCTGTCGATGCTGCATCCAGCACTATTTGATAGGCTTCATAGCTGGTAGGACTTGTGTTTTCCTCAGTCACGCCATTCTTTACAGCATTCAGCTGGCCATCTGTTTTCGTAAATTCCTGAGCCGTTTCCTCGGAAGTCAGGAATTTCAAAAATTCAACCGCTTCTTTAGGAGCATCCTTGCTAAGCATCCAGCCTTCTGGCGCACCAGTCAGCGAATCAGCTCGTCCTGCCCCACCCGTAACTTCCGGAAAGTTGAAAAATCCAATGTCTACATCGCCAATGTCCTGAACCAATCCTACTTCAGCAAATTGCATATACAAAATTGGCACTTCTCCAGCAGCAAACATATTTCTGGCAGCTTCATGGTCAATAGCGGTAGATACATCTCCCATAAAACCAGTCAGCTCCTGGAATATTTCTAAACCGCGGATATATCCTTCATCTGTGTATGGTGTATCACTTTCCAGATTATAGTCTGCCTCCCGCACTTCAGGATCTACTACTCTATCAAAAATGGTACCCAAGTAGTGTGAGATAGCCCAGGCATTCGTCAGCCCTTCGACAACAGGCGTTTCATAACCCGCAGACTTTAATTGCTCTAATACATCCACCAGTTCATCGTATGTTTTTGGAACCTTAATATTATTTTCCTCAAAGATCTCCTTATTGTAGAAGAAGGCTTTTCCATCTACTGTAAAAGGAATGCCGTATGTGCTGTCATCAAAAGTAAATCCGGCATATTGGGACTCAAGAATACTGCCGCTCCACTCTGTGTCTTCATTCATGATGTCATTAAGTTCCTTAATCCGGCCGGAACTTACCAGATTTTCAGCGAAAGAGTCTGACCAGGAAGAGAAAATATCCGGAAGGCCATCATTTGATACTAAAACCCGTATCTTTTCTTTATAAGAATCATTCAAGACAGAATCTACATTAATAGTGATACCAGGATGTGATTCCTCAAACTCTTTGATTTTTTGATCATAGAATGATTTTCTTGGTTCATTTGGCCAGCGGTGGAAGAAATCAATAACTACATCATCGCCATTCGATTTTGAGCCTGAGTCAACAGATGAGTTACATCCTGCCATAATACCGGCCGCGATAATGCCGACTAAAAGAATGCTGAACATTTTTTTCATATGATCGCCTCATTGATATAGTTATTTTTAAAGATTTTACACCAATTCCAATAGAATTAATACTCCATTTTCCACATGTATCTTCTTACTGAAAGAGGATGTCCTGTATGTTCTGCCAGGCCATCAGCATAAAGCCTCATGACGGGACCTGTTAAGGCCGGGCCAAAGTACTCCTTCAAATCCTCATCGACTCCGCTGTAATCAAATTTAGAAGCATCTACTACTTCTACTTTCTCACTGTACTTAGTTACGAAATCCAGTGCCCGCTCATCCAGTGGCCTGCTTGGGCCTTCACCCGCGATCAGAAGGAATGGAACATCAAAGTCTGTAATTTCAAATGGGCCATGGAAATACTCTCCGGAATGAATAGCATTTGAATGAATCCACAGCATTTCCATCAGCAGGCAGCTGGTGAAGGAATAGGCATGGTGGATATAAGCCCCGCTTGCCATCGTATAGATGGTCTTCTCCCTCTTATTGCGTTTGCCGAATTCAAAAGCGGCTTCTTTAAACAGCTGCTGGTTCTTCTCGATCAAATCTCCCAGATTGCTTAACTGTTCAATTCCTCTATCATACTTTTCGTCACCAGTAAATGTCTTTAACAGCTTGAAAATAAATGTGTAATAAATACCGATTTCACCGTCAATGGCATCTGATCCATCTTTGTAATTGTAGTGAAGGACATATTCTGCTTCTTTGCAGAGCGGAGATTCAACTTCCATAGAGATGGCGACAGTCAGTGCGCCTTTACCCCGGGCATATGTAGCTGCTTTAACTGTTTCTGGCGTAGTCCCTGAATGTGAGCGCAGGATAACCAGGCTGTTTTCATTTAGTGCTTTAGGATTTAAATGGACAAATTCATTAGAAGTATAAACAAAGCTCGGTTTCCCCGTATCTTTTGTAATGAAATAATCTCCAAAAGATAGAGACGCCATCGATCCGCCGCAGGCTATGAAAAATACATTCTGAATATTTTTGTTCTCAATGGCTTCAATGGCTAATTGGATTTGATTAGTATGTTCCTGTTTCATTACTCCCCCCTCCTTACTATTGTTTTTGATTGGCGATTTAGAAACTGATTGTGTCATACTAGCACCTCCGGTTTTTTATGATGTCCTATAACATCATATTGATAATTATAGTACGTCATATGATGTTATACGTCAACGGTATATTTGAAATTTTCTGTATATTTTAATATGCAAATTCCGACAAGCTTTATATTATATTGTAGGATTTTTATTGATTCTGTCATTGATTGAAAAAAAGATGCCTGCCTCTTCCCTTTTGTCTTAGTCGACAAAACGGGAAGCGGCAGACACCATGTCATGAGGTTCTATAGCTATTCTTCTAATAGCTTATCCATGAATTCATATGCTTCTTCACATTCAATTGAATCGCCATCATATTTCCCAACTCTTGTGCCTCTGGAAAAATACCCTGATTTTCCGTTACGGCTGGGACATTCATCAAGTGTCTCTAACATTCTGTTCCTATATTCCTCTTCAGTTTCCTGTTCCCAGAAGAAATAATAATATATTTTTGTGCCTAGCCCGATTAAAGCCAGGAAAACCAGCATCAAGACGAGATTTTTTTGCATCCTTTAAACCCTTCTCTGCGCATTTCTAGAGATGTCATTTCTTTTTCATCCGTCGAAAATTTTCATCTGGATTCATCTCAGTAAATTTCACGTGATGACTGCTGAGCTCCACCGGAAAAAAACCAGACCTCAACATCAGTTGAAGTCTCAGCCTGTTTAGGTGCTGCTGATGAAATGAACCTGTACTCCCCAGTCACTTTGTTTCATATGCTTAAATCTTTTACTCTATCGTCCCCTCAAACCCATCAAGCAGCGTTCGCACATCTTCCGTAGTATCTGTGTTCATCAATTGATTCCTTAATTCACCAGCACCCCGGAAACCTTTCACATAAATCTTGAAAAAGCGGTGAAGAGCCCTGAACGGACGTGCTTCCAGTTCTTTCGAATATTTATCATGAAGATCCAGGTGCAATCTCAAGAGATCAAGCAGTTCCTTAGGAGTATGATCTTTCGGCTCTTTTTCAAAGGCAAATGGATTTTTAAAAATACCGCGCCCAATCATCACTCCATCCACACCATATTGATCAACCAGCTGCTGGCCGGCTTGACGGTCAAGAATATCCCCGTTGATGGTCAAAAGAGTATCCGGAGCCACACGGTCACGAAGCTTCTTGATTTCCGGGATCAGCTCCCAGTGAGCATCTACTTCACTCATTTCCTTGCGAGTTCGAAGATGGATCGAAAGATTAGCGATATCCTGTTCCAGTATGTGTGTGAGCCAGTCCTGCCACTCGTCCACCTCTGTGTAGCCAAGCCTTGTCTTCACACTGACAGGCAAGCCGCCCGCTTTTGCTGCCTGCACAATCTCTGCAGCCACTTCAGGACGGAGAATCAGGCCGCTGCCCTTTCCTCTCTGGGCTACATTCGGGACCGGACATCCCATGTTGATATCAATGCCGCGGAAACCCTGCTCCGCCACACCGATACTCGTCTGCCGGAAAAACTCTGGCTTGTCTCCCCATATATGGGCAACCATCGGCTGCTCATCTTCGGTAAAAGTCAACCGCCCGCGCACGCTCTGGTTTCCCTCCGGGTGGCAATAGCTTTCTGTATTCGTAAACTCGGTAAAAAACACATCAGGCCGAGCGGCTTCGCTCACGACATGCCGGAACACAACATCCGTCACATCTTCCATTGGTGCAAGTATAAAAAATGGCCGTGGCAATTCACGCCAGAAATTGTTGGTCATGTTGATATTCAAATCCTTTCATTATGGGATATTCTATCATACTTTCATCCCAGAACTTAGGCAAAAGTTTTTGCTCCATATACACTTATAGCACGAGTAGACGGTTTTTATCAAACTAAAGTAAATTTTGAATATTTCCAACTAGGCTAAGTTGAAGCAAAAAAGGAGATTGGCCCCTTATATTGGCCAATCCCCAAATTATTACTTTTTAAAGAGCCTCATCATCAACCGTATCCAAATAAGCCTCAATCTCACCAATCACCGATTTCACACACCCATCTTCAAACGGAGAAATCAAATTCGCTTCTTTGACAAGTCCTGTGAATGACTGGCTTCCGCCCTGCTTGCATAAGTGCAGGTAATCCTTCCAGGCTTCTTCAGTATTTTCCTGCGTACGCTTCCAGAATTGCAGCGCACAGATTTGGGCCAGTGTGTAATCAATATAATAGAAAGGAACTTTGTAAATATGTCCCTGCTGCTGCCAGAAGCCGCCATTTTCCAAGAAATCATTTCCTTCATAATCGCGATGCGGGAGGTACTTCTTCTCGATATCTCTCCAAGCGTGCTTTCGCTTGGCTGGAGTTGCTTCCGGGTTAGCATACACAAAATGCTGGAATTCATCGACTGCTACACCATAAGGAATAAACAGAACCGCTTCGCTTAAATGAGAGAACTTGTATTTATCCGTATCTTCCCCGAAGAAGAGGTCCATCCATGGCCAGGCAAAGAATTCCATGCTCATGGAGTGGATTTCACATGCTTCCAGCGTAGGGAACCCGTACTCAGGCACTTCAAATCCACGGCTTTCAAATACCTGGAAAGCATGCCCCACTTCATGCTTTAATACACGAACATCGCCTTTGGTTCCGTTAAAGTTCGCGAAAATGTATGGTGACTTATGCTGGCTGATATAGGTGCAGTATCCGCCGCCAGCTTTACCAGCTTTGCTTAACAGGTCCATCAGGTTGTTTTCCACCATATAAGTGTAAAATTCGTTCGTTTCCGGGGACATTTCCTCGTACATTTTCTTCGCCTGATCGACAATCCACTCCGCATCTCCCTTAGGATCAGGATTTCCTGTCTTAAAGCTGAAGCTGTCATCGTAATACCTGAATGTATCGACGCCGATACGTTCCTGCTGCCTTTGTTTGAGTTTGGTGGCTAATGGAACGATATACTCTTTCACCTGGTCACGGAACTTTGCCACCATTTCAGCATCATAATCAGTACGGGAAAGCCTGGCATAAGCTAACTCTGTAAAAGAAGAAAAACCCAGCTTCTTGGCAATACGGGTACGCACTTTTACAAGCTTGTCGTATAAACCATCCAACTGATCGGCATGCTCAATGAAGAAGCTGTACTTCGCTTCATTGGATTCCTTCCTCACGCTGCGGTCAGGTGACTGGTGGTAAGGAACTAACTGGGCAAGATTTTTCACTTCCCCATCAAACGGAATCTTAGCCGAAGCAAGCAGATCCACATACTCACTAACCAGCCTGTTTTCTTCCTGCATCTCCTTCAGCACATCAGGAGAAAACGTCTTTAACTGACTGTCCGCCAATAGGAATAACTGTTTCCCCCACTTATCCTCCAGCTGAGAGCGGAATTTTGAAGCTGTAAGGGCCTCATAAAAATTTGTGATTAGACCCTTGTAGGCTGGTCCCACTTCATTGAAAAAATCCTTTTCTTTCTTATAAAACTCATCTGTTGTATCAATCGTCTGACGGATCTGCACAATCTGCCTCATGCTGTCAAACTCAGAACGCAGCTCATTGATTTCTTTCATTACGGCGTCCTGGACTTCAAAGGACTCCGCAGATTGGAACTTCTCTAATAATTGATTAAAATTTCTTTCTGCCTCTTCCATATTAGGTCTTGTGTATGGGTAGTCATTAAAATTCATCAAAGATCCTCCTTATGCAGTAAAAATATCATACGTACATATTTCGGCAGAATGAGACAAATTCCTTTTAGTTTTGAAGAAAAATTTCGTTTTTCGAAATATAATTTCGCTGCTGTTGTTCCAAACCATCAAGAATGGCTAAGGAAGCGGCATTTAAGCATCTTCAGAAGAAATGCGTACTTTTGCCATTATTATTTTTTGCCTCTTCTAACCTTCACCGAGCAAAAGTTCTCCAGTATAAACATAATCAGCTGTATCTTCTTAATTCTTCTCAGACTCCTTAAGCTGAACAACATTTACCTTAGCGAATTTGTTTGTTGAGCCAAGGGACCTGACCCCTTGGCTCTTTTTAACATGATTCATAAATAAGAGAATACGATAGATATGAGCGCAAAGAAAAGCGAAATAGGAATTGGGGGATTGTATGATCCAGATATCAGGGGTACCTTTTCAAAACCAAGAAAATGGGCAGCTTGGAAGTGTTGAGAAAACGATCATGCAGCAGATGCAGACTGCACCAGTTTTGTATTCTTATAATTCCGAGTATGAATTACTTTTTGAACTTACAGTGCGAAAGAACATTATTCAAAGCGCGAAAGAAATGGACAAAAGTCAGGCTGTGTTTACAAGCTTTGAATATGCCCGCTGCAATCCCAGGTACTGGCAATTAACAAGAGCAGGCGGATTCCTTTTAAGGCCAGATGTGCGGCCGGCTGATGCAATTATAGATATTTATCGGAACGGTTCATACTATGCATTTGAATGCGCGACAGCAATTCCAATCATCTATTACCATGCCATATTGAATAGTATCGGCAGCAATGGGTTTAATTCACTGTTTCAGAATCTTTATCTTTACAGCTGGCATACAGATACAGACCTGGGCATCATCACCTTTTACTCTGATCATTTTATATCTGGAGACGTCCTGTACGTAAATAATCCTGACTTTGATCGAAAAACACCACATTTCAGGGGTGTTAATGCTGTGCTCCTTGAGGATGGCAGGCTGTTTGGACACGGATTTAATATTAGAACATCAGAAGAAATGATTCGGCTCCTTAATGAGACGAGAAAACCGGACAGTCAGCAATCAGCATATATAACAAAATTGGTGACCAGGCCTTCTTTCAAGTATTTATTAAGAGCGGCAGGCTGGCAAAGGAACAGTGCAGCATACAAACCCCAGCGTCCAATCGTGCACCATAACAAAAGCTCCATTTCATATGTACACTATCTCTATTATTCAATCTAATAGCCGGTCAGATCAAATCACCCGGACATTCGCCCATTTTTTTATAGACGGGCTCCAAACTCACCTTCGAGAGTACTATATAGAGAAATTCATTACTCGAGGGAGGTATGATACATGTATTCAAATCTAAACGCTCCGCCGACTCTTAGTGCAAATGTTCCTCCAAACGTTGCTCCTAATGCCGCTCCAATGCCTGCCTATACATCCCCAGCATATGATTATGGAGCTCCATATCCTGCATATAGTTACAGCTGCCCTAGTCACCGGAACGATTTTTTCTTAATTGTAGTTCTGTTTATTTTACTTATCATTGTGGGGGCAAGCTTTTACTGCGATAAAAAATGCTAACTTCAGTGCTTATTGCAAAGAATAAGTGAAAATAATGATCAACCTAGGGACTTGGGGAACTCCTCAAGCCTTATTTTTATATAAGAAAAACATTAAACTCATATTCTATTAGGCGTTCATCGTTCTTCCTATCAAAATAACAAAATAAATCGCCATTGCCTGCGTCTGAAAGATTATCAAATGGCATATAAATATCTCTATAATCTTTAAAATTTCTATAAAATAGACTGTCCTTAATCATTTGGGAAGCTGGCCAAACCAAAGGACAATTCCAGTTGTCAAACACACCATTTGTTTCATTAAATAAGGCAGTTAATTCTTCTGGTAATTCAACATTTAATTCTTATTGAATTTGAGCAATCTCAAGTTTAATCCTTCTTTTTACTATTCTGCCGGTAATATGGGGCTGTTAATTTCCGTTCCAGGCACTTCGCTTTCCGCGGGGCGACGCTGAGCCTCCTCCCGCTGTGCGCTGCGGGGTCTCAGCATTGCCGCTGCTTTCCCACAGGAGTCTACGTGCCTTGCCTCCAATTAACAGGTTTTTTTAAACTTTGTGTGAGTTTAACATGGGTTATGTTGATGTGGGGTCAGGCACCTATTTTTTGTTTTCTTCCTGCATTTCCTACAGGACATCAGGAGAAAACGTCTTTAATTGACTGTCCGCCAATAAGAAAATCTGTTTCCCCACTTATCCTCCAACTGAGAGAGAAATTTAGAAGCTGTAAGGGCCTCATAAAAGTTTGTGATTAGACCCTTGTAGGCTGGCCTCACTTCATTGAAAAATCCCCTTACTTTCTAATAAAACTCATCCGTTGTATCAATCGTCTGACGGATTTGAACAATTTGCCTCATGCTGTCAAACTCAAAACGCAGCTCATTGATTTCTTTCATTACGGCGTCTTGGAATTCAAAGGACTCAGCAAATTGAAACATCTTGTATTTTAAAAAATGGCACTAAGCATGGAACTTTAACCAATAAAAAAACCGATTCCCCCACAATAATTGGAAATCGGCTGCGCTTTACTAGATTTCGGAAATTTAGCTTTCTTTTATGAATGAGTAGATTCTCCGCCGTCCACATGCAGCACTTGGCCGGTGACAAAGCGTGAATCATCGGATGCCAAATATACATAGGTTGGAGCTAATTCAAATGGATGGGCCACACGCTGCATAGGATTAAAGGCTCCGTATACCGCCACTTGGTCTGACGAAAAGCTCGCAGCGATAAGCGGCGTCCAGATCCGTCCGGGCGCTACTGCATTAACTCGGATTCCCTTTTTCACTACGTTTTTGGCCAGTGCACGGGTAAATCCTACGTTGGCGCCTTTTGTAGCAGTATAATCAATCATTTGTTTTTCGCCAACATAAGTCACAACAGATGAGGTTTGGATGATCGAGCTTCCCGGTTTCATATATGGAAGCGCTGCTCTTGTTGTATAGAAGTGAGAATAGATATTTACCTTAAAGGTGTCATCGAATTGCTGATCCGTAATGTCCGTCAAGCTCTTCTGCTGGAACTGGATCCCCACATGGTTACAGAGTATATCCAGGCGGCCGAAT
This sequence comes from Cytobacillus sp. T106, assembly GCF_040492155.1. Taxonomy (NCBI): domain Bacteria; kingdom Bacillati; phylum Bacillota; class Bacilli; order Caryophanales; family Bacillaceae; genus Cytobacillus; species Cytobacillus sp. T106. The sequence continues at coordinate 97,704 of NZ_JBEUMK010000003.1, forward strand.
GTCCTTACCGTTTGTTCTACAATGGCGACACATTGCCGTTTATCCCGCAAGTCGCCAGGCATTAATAAACAGCGCTGGCCAAGTTGTTCAACCCTCATTCTGGTGCGGTTTGCATCCTCATGTTCATTTAAATAAGCAATGGCTACGTCAGCGCCTTCCTTGGCAAACGCAATCGCTACCGCAGCCCCAATACCGCTGTCACCGCCTGTAATGAGCGCAACCTTTCCCTTTAATTTTCCGCTTCCTTTATAATTGGGATTTTCAATGATCGGCCGGGGCACCATTAACCCTTCCACACCAGGATGGAAAAGCTGGCGTTGTTCAGGTAAATTTAATGGTATTTCCTCATATTGAATGATTTTTCCATAATTAGGATACATCGGGTATGGGTGTTCCACTTTATTGGCATCAAATGCTTGCTGCAGCTGCTGGATCTCCTGCAGCTTCTTTTGCTCCTTCAGGCCCATCATGTTACTCTGCTGATATTTCCCCATCATATCTCCGTATTGATATTGCCCTATCCCATTACCAGCATGCTGGCCCATTTGCGGCATAACATATTGGGGCATTTGATTGGTTTGCTGCATTTGAGGCATTGGGTACTGTGGCATCTGATTGGCTTGCTGCATTTGGGGCATATGATAATGGGGAATCTGATTGGCTTGCTGCATCTGATACATTTGAGTTTGATACAATTGCGATTGATTCATTTCCGGCATTTGATCCATCATATCCATTTGATCCGTGAATTCGATGTCTTGCATCTGATCCACTTGCGGCATTTCGCGATTCTGATTTTCTTGACTCATAGGAAACCTCCAGGTTTAAAACTTTATGTTTAACCTATGTTGGGCGTCTGAACGAAGTGCCTGTTTTCCAATAAAGTAAAATCCTCTTTCTATCGGCTCAGATGTTTGTTCATGACCGTTTTAAGAAAGTGGTACATGCTCCATATCCAATTAGTATGAATAAGGTAAAAAGTAAGAAAAAATGTTAAGGAGGCAGCCATTTGAATTTCGAGTTTAGTCCTGAAGTAAAATTATTGCTGGTCAATCATTCAGATCAAAAAGTAAGGATGGATTATATCAACCATTCCTGGCCAATGCCGGAAATTGGTTGGAGACCGCCTTATTATACTAATCCCAGGTATGGTTTTAACTACTCTATTATCTAATATTCAAATTTGGGCGTCATAAAGTTTCGAGTAAAAGAAAATGCCTGTATCTTCAATTAGATTCATGGATACAGGCTTTTTTTAATAGCTATTTTTTCTTTTCTATTTACTGAAAACAGACTTTTTACTTCACTACATAAAACTGAAGAAAAATACAATATATTCATCACTGGGAATATTCAAATAAATACAGTGAATTCATCATTGCCCCCCTCGCTTTTTTGCTTATTCTAATAAATACTGTACATTTCATTTCTCCTTAAATCTTCTTTTTTCCTCCTGCAGTTTTAACTAAAAAATACCCTAAAAAAATCGGGATAATTTGCTGTAAATTTTGAAACTATATCTTTGTACAAGTCAATAAGGAGGTCACCAGAATGGACGTTCAAAAATTAGCCGATCATGAGTCATTGGATCTGCATGAAGTTATTAACTTTAAAACCCTTTGCCTGGCGAAATCAAAACTAATGCAAGGTCTGGTATTTGATCAGGATTTGAGAGAATTAATGAAAAAAGATGTTGAACAATCTATCCAATCGCTTGGAGAATTACAGGCGATTTATCAGCGTGCACCTTTTGAAGCTCCTGTTCCTCAAAACCGCCCTACACCAATAGTAAATTGAAAAGGAGGCAACTTCATTGAATAATGACTATTTAGACCCTATAAACTCATTACATGTACCTGAACTGGCTGATACCACATTTGCCATGGACTTCCTCCTTCGTGCTAAAGAAGGTGTGCGTAATATTGCTGTCGCATTAACGGAGTCGGCATCACCTGATGTTAGAACCCTCTTACGAAACCAATTAATGCAAGGTATTACCATGCATCAGGAAATTACAGACCTGATGGTCAGCAAAAAATGGTTCCACCCACACGAACTAAGTGAACAGTATAAACTAGATCAGCTCTCTGCCAACAATACACTGATGATTGGCAAAATGAATCTGTTCCCTGTTGAAACCAATAGAAAAGGTATGTTTGACCGGACACCTGATGAACAATAACACTGGAGGCTGTATAACATGAAGGCAGTAACATATCAGGGCATTAAAAATGTTGTAGTCAAAGAAGTTCCAGATCCAAAGATCGAAAAACCAGATGATATGATAATTAAAGTAACGAGTACAGCAATATGCGGATCTGATTTACATTTGATTCATGGAATGATTCCAAACATGCAGGAAGACTATATTATCGGTCATGAACCGATGGGGATTGTTGAAGAGGTTGGACCAAATGTAACGAAAGTAAAAAAAGGGGATCGTGTTATTATTCCTTTTAACATTGCCTGCGGGGAATGTATGTATTGTAAAAACCATTTGGAAAGCCAATGTGATAATTCTAATGATAATGGCGATATGGGTGCATATTTCGGATATTCTGGTACGACTGGCGGCTATCCAGGCGGACAAGCAGAGTATTTAAGAGTGCCGTTTGCCAACTTTACTCATTTCAAAATTCCTGAGACTTGTGAAGAACCAGATGAAAAGTTATCCGTTATTGCCGATGCGATGACTACTGGTTTTTGGAGCGTTGACAATGCAGGCGTAAAAAGTGGAGATACAGTTATTGTATTAGGATGCGGTCCGGTTGGTCTTTTTGCTCAAAAATTCTGCTGGTTAAAAGGTGCAAAGCGTGTCATTGCGGTAGATTATGTCGACTACCGTCTGCAGCATGCCAAACGTACCAACAAAGTTGAAATTGTTAATTTTGAACAATTTGAAAATGCGGGAATGCATTTGAAAGAAATGACAAAGGGCGGCGCTGATGTTGTCATTGATGCAGTTGGTATGGACGGTAAAATGACTGATATGGAATTCCTTGCGAGTGGAATGAAGCTTCAAGGGGGAGCATTAAGTGCGTTTATCATGGCTTCACAAGCAGTGCGTAAAGGCGGGACCATTCAAGTTACGGGCGTTTACGGCGGCAGATATAATGGTTTCCCTTTTGGAGATATTATGCAGCGGAATATCAATATCCGCTCCGGACAGGCCCCTGTCATCCATTATATGCCATACATGTTTGAATTGGTATCGACTGGCAAGATTGACCCAAGTGATGTAGTAAGTCATGTCCTTCCTCTCAGCGAAGCAAAACATGGATATGAGATATTTGACACAAAAATGGATGAATGTATTAAAGTTGTGCTGAAACCTTAAGGGAGGAGGAATAAAAAATGAACTACGCCTTGCATGAAGTTCTTGAGGTTCATGAGATGGCTGCATTTAAGACCAATTGCCTAACAAAGTCCAAAACGATGAAAGCGTTGGTTACAGACCCTCAATTAAAAGATATTATGCTGCAGGACATTGATGTATCTACGAGACAATTACAAGAATATGCTTCTATCCTTTCGAATGCTAAGCAGTAAATTAGGAGGTGGATGAAAATGAATCCAATCATTGAAAATTTAACTGGCATGAATGCATTATCAGATCAAGTGGTTGCAATGGATCTGCTCATTTCAGCTAAAAGCGGAGTGAGAAATTATGCCATGGCAGTTACGGAGTCAGGAACACCGGAAATTAAAGAAATACTCACCCGCCATTTAGTGGAAGCTCTTGATATGCATGAACAAATATCCACTTATATGGCAGCAAAAGGATGGTATCATGCTTATGATACAAACGAACAGATCAGTTTGGATTTAACTAATATTGATACTGCATTGAACTTACCGACATTATAAAATATTCAGGGAACAGTTTAAAACTACTGCAGGCAAAGTATTTTAGAAACCATTTGCCTGGTGTCATCATAAGAGTATCTATAGAAGAAGCCTTCCTGCTTTTAAAACATCAACGAACATAAAAACCGGCCATTTCTATCGAAGAAAGGCCGGTTTAATTTTGTTTATCTTGTCTGGGAGATTTCATTGACCATTTCAGTTAATGCCTCTTTGACAGGTGTGGCAGGACGTCCCAGAACCTTTTCGAAATCGTTGCTTTCAACTTCCAGAGAGCCGCTGCGAATGCTTTCCTGAATGCCTACCAGGAGCGGGATGATGAACTCAGGGAGACCTGCATCTTTCATGATAGCCGCATAGGCAGTGTCATCCACCTGCTGCACATTGACATCTTTCCCCAGGACATTCCCCAGTTCGGATACAAGTTCTTCCTGGGTCAATAATTTCCCTGACAGTTCGTAGATTGTGTTTTCGTGACCACTACCAGAGAGGACTGCAGCAGCAGCTTCTGCATAATCCTGCTGCGTTGCCCAGCCTACTCTGCCATTACCTGCTGATGTAACCCATGGTGCCCCAGCCAAAACAGCCTGGATGGTTGGAATTTCATTCTCGAGGTACCAGTTATTGCGGAGAAATGAATAAGGGATCCCTGTTTTCTTGATGGCTGCTTCAGTGGCAACATGAGGCGGAGCCATTAGATTGGTGCTTTCAGAAGCTTTGGCTATACTTGTATAAGCAATAAATTTAACACCGGCGCGCTCCGCAGCAGCGACCGCGTTTCCATGCTGGCGGATTCTTGTTTCATTGTCCCCATCAGCAGAAATGATTAACAAGCGGTCAATGCCGGCAAAAGCTGTATCCAATGTTTCCGGGCTGTCAAAATCACCCTTACGGACGTCTACTCCGCGAGCTTCTAATCCTGCAGCTTTTTCAGGATTACGGACACTGACAGCCACTTGCTCAGCTGGAACAGTTTTTAATAAAGAATCCACAATTTTTGTTCCAAGTTTTCCTGTGGCGCCTGTCACTAATAATTTCATAATAAAGTCCTCCTAGTTTCACTTTACGGTTGTAACCAATTCAATTACCTGTAATCATTATAATTACAAGAGAGTGTCAAGTCAACATAAACGGTTTGCCCTTTGTTATTCTTCATGATTTTAAGGTATAATAAACCTGTAATCGAATTAATTACAAACGGAAGGGATGCTTTATGTCCATCAGCAGTAGATTTTCTGTAGGAATTCATATATTGTCGTTGATTGAGTTTAATAAGGACGGGATTAGCTCTTCCGATTTTCTGGCCTCTAGCGTTAACACGAACCCTGCTGTAATCAGGAAACTTATGGGGATGTTAAAGAAAGCAGGATTGGTAGAGGTGCACCCAGGAATCGCAGGAGCCAAGCTTGCCAGGGAAATGTCGGAAATTACACTCCTTGACGTATACAAGGCTGTTAATGTTGTACAAGATAATGAGTTGTTTGGAATGCATGAAAATCCTAATCCCGACTGTCCGGTGGGAAGGCACATCCAAAACACAATTGAGCCGATATTTTCAGCTGCACAGTTAGCAATGGAGAAAGTATTGGGTAACGTGCTGCTCGAGGATGTTGTTAAGGATATTGGTGAAAAATCAAATATCGACTGTTAATATAAAGGCATTCATATAGAATGTCTTTTAATTTTTTCCCAAGTTTGGCCGAAAGTAAGTGAAGCACTTTGTCCATTTGGTCCTGCAGCTGAATCACTCCTCACTAAGTTAAGGGAGAATGGCAGATAGGAGAAAAAAAGTGCCTGCCGCTTCCCAGCCTTGCAAGGAACTTACAGACACTCATCCTGCCGAATCGACATTTCTTCTTTTGCGTTATCTAATGGAATCAACAAGCTGCCTCATGGAGTTTATCTGGGAAGAAAGTTCTATAAACCATTCCTCGTCTCCTGTAGAAAGCGCCAAATCAATCAGAAAACGAATTTGCTCTTTGTTTGATACTTTCGTTTCCGGCAATTTCTTCACATCTTTGCTCTGCATTAGAATAGTTTTCCCAACAGCCATATCATTATCAGATGTAACGGCTGTTACTTTCAGAGCCCCACCCTGGGCAGCTAGAGATTCTATATAACCCATTAGCAGCTCCCCATCGATTGACTTTCCCTTTACCCAATCCCCTGCTTTTAAAATGGGATCTTTATGTGCAGTCATTCTTTATTCACCTCTCTAAATTTTTCGGCTAAACCGCGAGTAACTATAACTTTTAGGCTTGATTGCTGATGTCCTCCTTTTTACCGTTCGCTATTTGTGATTTCTGCCAGAAGCTCGTATGATCGCAGGCGGGCTTTGTGATCGTACACTTGGGCAATGGTCATGATTTCATCTGCCTGGCTCTCTTCCAAAAATGTATGCAGCTTTTCCTTTACCGTCTCCCTGCTGCCGACAATTGATGAGCCTAATTGCTGCTCGAGTGCCTTTAACTGGTAGCTGCCGGCAACTTCGGATATGTCATCTACCGGTGGTTGAAGCGGGATAAGGCTGCCGCTCATCAGATTCAAAAATTGCTGCTGTATGGTGGTAAAAAGGCGCTTTGCCTCTTTATCGGTTTCTGCTGTAATGATATTCAATGCCACTATCGCATACGGCTTATCGAGAACATTCGAAGGCTTAAACGCTTTGCGATAGATCTGCAGTGCACCCAGAGTATTAAGCGGCGAAAAATGGGCGGCAAACGCGAATGGCAAACCCAGTTCTCCGGCCAGCTGCGCACTGAAGCCGCTTGAACCCAGCAGCCAGATTGGAATATTCAAACCTTCACCAGGAATAGCTTTTATAGGGTTCCCTTGTGCCAGGGATGGATCAAAGTAACCTCGGAGTTCCGCTAATTGCTCAGGAAAGTCATCTCCTGTGCTTCTCAAGTCGCGTCTCAATGCGCGAGCGGTCCCCTGATCTGTACCAGGTGCCCGTCCCAGACCAAGGTCAATTCGCCCCGGGTATAATGATTCAAGAGTGCCAAACTGCTCAGCAATTACCAGCGGGGCATGATTCGGAAGCATGATTCCACCTGAACCAATCCTGATTTTTGATGTACCGGCTGCCACATGGGACATCACAACAGAAGTGGCGGAGCTGGCTATAAACGGCATATTATGGTGTTCTGCCAGCCAAAAACGGTTGTAGCCAAGTTTCTCAGCTAGCTGTGCGAGTTCCAATGTATGGCGGAAAGAGTCAGCAGGAGTACTTCCGGCTGTTATCGGCGAAAGATCAAGCACAGAGAATGGAATTTCGTTTAGTTTATTTGCATGTTTAGACATAAGTTCATCTTCTTTCCTTATCAAATATTTTTAAAAGCTAATCTATTACTGGAATTTCATGAGTCGGAAAGTAAGGCAGCACAAACTCTCCAAGCTCCTGGATGACTTCCTCGGGAGGGCGCCTTGAAAAATACAATACAAAAGCCAGGTGATTGACACCAATGGATTGAAATTGATACAGAATTTCCAATAAGTGCTTGCGCCCTGCACGAAATCCTAACGAAATCGGAACAGGAGATGAATCGGGATTTTCCGATAAATCGATGAATAAAGTCTGGGTGAAGGGCTTAAACACTCCAGGGGCGTGAATTTCCGACAACTCGCGATAATCTTTAATCAATTGAGTTTGCTGTGGCATGTTCCTCGGGTATTGGATCCAGCCGTCCCCATTTTGTGCGATCCATTCAATCGATTGATTTGTGAATCCTGTCACCATGGTCGGAATCGCTGAAAAAGGTTTGGGAAACATTCTCATATCGGTTCCATCGATCATGCCTGAATCACTGCTAATGGTCGGATTCTCCTCCTTTAACAGCCGTTCAAGGAATGCATAATTCTTTTTAAACAGATTTCCACTTTCGAGCTTGGAGATTCCTAGGGCTGTGAAATCTTTATCCCTGTCTCCTGAGGCCACTCCCATGATCAGGCGTTCGGGAAACAGCCGGTCAATAGATGATGCTTCCTTTGCCACCCGGACAGGATGGCGCAGCGGGAGGACCACACTCGCCGTCCCAAGTGCAATATTCCTGGTATGGGCCGCAAGATAGGTCAAATAAATCCATATATCATACATTTGCCCATTATCATCAATATTCAAATTCTGAATCGTAACGTCCCGAAGCCACAATGCCGCAAAACCATGGTTTTCAATTTTGCGGGCAAGCGGCAGCTGATTTTCCATAATCGGATATTTCGACATCCTTGCCGTCGGAATCGTGAAACCAAGCGTCATTTTATCCTGCTGGTACAATCTGTTAAATGCTCGATGCTGTAATAAACTCACTTCAATTCTCCTTAAATTTTTGTACCAATGTATTTTTCGAACTTTTTAATTGTCTCCTCATTACGGCGATAATATGTCCATTGTCCAATTCGCTTCATTTCAACCAGTCCGCTTTGCAGCAGAATCGATAAATACTGTGAAGTTGTGGATTGCGAAATCCCGGCCTTACTTCTGATATCCCCTACGCAAACCCCGCCTTTAAATCCTTCATCAGCAATAATATGGGCTTGCAGTGAAAAATGACTCTCGGGATCTTTTAACATTTGAAGAATGCTCACCCTCGTCTGGTTTGACAATGCCTTAAAAATTTCAACGGCTTGTTCATCATTTAAGCGTTCCAATTCCTGCTTCAATGTCATTTGCCTCTTTCTATATTGATTATCACTATCTCAATGGAAGCTGGATAGAGATCTGAAAGCGTCACGCCAAATCGGCAATTCGCGATATTCATATATTACCTATCTGTTCTGCGCAAAGCAAAAGATTTGTTTCGAAGGAGCTACGGAAAAAATCTCCTATCTTAAAATAAGACAACAAAAAAACCTGCAAATAACAGGTTTTTCCGACGGTTTCGCCACTCCATCTTAGTTGATACAGGTCTAAAATATGGTTCCTGTATTCCTAATAATGCTGAATAGCATCTAAATGACCTGCTGCCTGTGAAAGAAGTAGACCCTCATGGTTAAAAGGCTGGAGCAGATAATTCCCCAATATACATCCGAAGTAAACTATAAGGTTTTTCCCGTAAATCTCTTCCATAATGAAATCTGGCCTGCCGATGCAATTGGTTTACAATGACATATAAGTATCCATCAGGGCCAATTGAAAAAGTATCCGGCCATAATATTCTTGGATCATGTGCGATGGTTTCTATTGCTCCATTCGGAAATATCTTACGGATACTGTTATTTTCATAGTCCCCGGCATAAACGATTCCTTTTGCATCGGTAATCATTCCATCAGATGCCCCTTTTTCACCCAAATATTCCACATGATAAGGTAAATCCGTGTCCGGCAGCGTTCTGTCCCTGAGGGCTTCTGTTGAGATCGAGAACAAATGACGGCTGCTTAGAGGAGCAAAATATACTATCTTTCCATCGGGAGAAATCGCAAGACTATCAGACGCCAATCTAAATGGTGAAGTTGAACCGTCTTTGTTTCGGTTCATTAAGATTTGGCCTTCTACTTTCGGTATAAAATAGGGATCAGGCGAAGTTGAATGGGCTCCATTTAACCGTCTAAATGCGTTTCCATTTGCTAAATCTACGACGATAATAGCTCCTGGCCCTCTTGATGAAGAATCCGTTATATAGGCATAACCTGCTTTTCCAACACGAAAATCAAATCGTACATCATTCAGATAAGTCGTTGGCAGGACAACATCATCTGTAAAGGTATATACCCTTCTAATCGTATTGGTTTTTAAATCAACAGCCACTAATTTTGCCCCGCCTTTAATGGGTACAGAAAAATTAGGTGCTCCTGTATCCAGTACCCAAAGTGTGCCCAAACCATCCGCAACTACACTTTGGACACTGATGAAAGTCATTGTGACATTCCCGGGGTTAACCAAATTGGTTTGTAAATTAGGATAAGGCTGCAATTGATCCCCAACAATTTCAGCCACCGTAAATTCAACATCGTCTCCCCATTTCGGAAAGCAAACGAAAATACGGCCATTTTCTGAAACAGTAACACCTGTAGGCATAGGCCCATAAAATGAAAACACCAATTCTAAATTACCGAAATATTTTTCACTGGGTAATACAGGTTTCATAATATCCTCCTCAAGCATTCAACCGGGATATTTCCTGTATATGATGTAATTTTATTCTAGTGCATGTTTCTTGGTAAGTTTCTATATGTAAGACGGTTTACTTGATTGAATTAAATATTTCCGGCTTCGGGGCAAATAGATTTCATTTAGTTTGTTTAATAAGACACATTAAGCACAGCCTGATAATCTTCTTTTTCAACTGAGATTTATGAAAATTCACAAGGGTGGCGGTAATATGGGGCTGTTCATTTCCGTTCCAGGCACTTCGCTTTCCGCGGGGCGACGCTGAGCCTCCTCCCGCTGCGCGCTGCGGGGTCTCAGCATTGCCGCTGCTTTCCCGCTGGAGTCTGCGTGCCTTGCACTCCAATTAACAGGGTTTTTTATACTTTGTGTGTAGTTAAATTCGGTTATGTAAATCACCTATTTTTTGTTTTCTTCCTGCATTTCCTTCAGCTCATCAGGAGAAACGTCTTGTGGGGGAGTCGGTTTTTTTATTGGCTAAAGCTCCATGCTTGATGCCATATTTTAAATACAAGATGTTTCTATCTGCTGAGTCCTTTGAAGTCCAAGACGCCGTAATGAAAGAAATCAATGAGCTGCGTTCTGAGTTTGACAGCATGAGGCAGATTGTTCAAATCCGTCAGACGATTAATAGATGATTACATATATTGGTTCAGTTTCCTTCAGCAAAGTAAGAAGATGGTGGACAAAGAGCAGATAAATCAGATGCTACTCAGTGCCTGCCAAAACTCAAATTGTTTTACGGTGAAATTTTTGTGAGGTATAGAAAAACAGCCATCCCTATGAATGCGGCTGCTCTCTGTAAGGAATATTTACTTTTTTAACTCTTGGTAATACACTTCAAGTAGTTTTTCTACTGGTATATTATCTATCGTCATTCCTGATATGTCACTATCCGTTATTTGCAGGTTTATTAGATTACTGTTGCTAATTTTAGTTCCTTGAAGGTCACATCGCTCAAAAGAGAGTGCTTCTTGGTTCCTTGTCTGTTTCAAAAGCAACAATGTTTACGAAAAGAGCCTTGGAAAAAGAAGCTGACTGTTTCATATATTGAAAGTCTCCTATGAAAGGACTGTTGGGAAGGCTGCCAAGGATTCAGCAGCCTAAGCATGGTACTTTTAAAAAATCAATTAACAATTCTTATTTAGGTATGCAGATTTTTAGATTAGCCTCAAAGCATTAGCACATTCCTCTTCACTTTCTAGTTAGCTTGATGGATATGGGGTCTGTCCCCTTGGCTCTATTTCTTATATTCCATCACATAGTCTTCATAATCCAATACTTCAATAGCCTGTGACCAGTGTAAGACAGTTCCGATAAAATCTTTTATATCAAGACCTTTCATTTCATAAGTCTCTTCGGAGTTAACAGTTCCGGTTGCATCCTCAATAAAAGTTACATGAAACCCTCTATCATAAGCAGAAATAGCTGTAAACATACAGCAGAACTCAGTATTGAACCCGGTTATAAATAGGTGATTTACCCCAAGCTCTTCTAATATATCAGCCAATTTCGTGTTAAAAAAGGAACTTGGACTTTGTTTCTCTATTACATAATCGGCATACTCTTTTAGGGAAGCATGTACTTTTGACCCAAGTGAATCCTTATATAGCGGACTTTCTATAAGATCATCCATATGCCTCATAAATATAACTGGCATTCCATTATCCTTGAAATCCTTTATCACCTTTTCCATTAGTGATAACTCATGTTGAAAATCTCCGATATCTACAATTCCGTTTTGTACGTCAATTACTAATAATGCCTTCTTTGTCATAATGTTCTCCTTCAATTGTTAGAATATTAAGCAATAAAAACTCTTCCTAGTAATGTGGTTCATATCTTATATCTTATATCTTATATCTTAAAACACTCCAATAACTCACTGTACCTAATAAACTGTTCTGTATTATTTTTAAGCGAAAAAAGGAACCCTCCTTGACTGAATAAATAGTCGCCAGGAGACTTCCTTCGTTTAATTCAATGCGTATATTCTTTGGAAATAATTCTTTCAATGCTTTTAATGGAAAGAAAGTATTCTGTCGCTAAATCTTGTTTAGATTTTCCTTCCTTATATTTTTGATAGATTTCTCTATTCCGAATTCTTAACGTATATTTTGTCCCGCTTTTTTCTCCCCAAGATTTTTCATTGCCTTTTTTTCTTGGAATGTAGAGGTAATCACCCTCAACATATTCTTGAATGGCGAGTAAAAGCTCAGAGGGTAATACCTGTGTGGCTTTAACATATCCCATATCTTTGCTCTCCTTATAATTAAGATCAGCAAAGACTGCAAAAAAAGAATCATTTAAGGCAATCTACCATCGCTCATTTTAAGAGCAGCCTTTGCTATTTAGAAAGTGAATTTCGAAACAGTTTTTATCACTGGTATCCCTCCTTATTCTCTTTAATGTATATTACCATAAAATGCTAGTTGAAACTTTAGAATCATGTTTCCTGATTTCCCTTCTTTTAAGATTTTCACAAAATTTACCGAGACACGCTATATTAGAGGACTCTTCCTATGCTTAACTCTTTCCTTCTGAACAAACCCCTGGAGAATTAAGTAAAATGAAAACAGCAGTAAGAGGTATGCAGCAAGCGGAAATAGGATGACCCAGGGAGAATAATAGAAAGCGGATCGGAATTGGCCAATGAGACCGGCCCATTCTTTGGTCATTGAGATATAGATAACTGGATCCATCCTGACAAATGTTCCGCCGAGAAATATACTGAATATGCCCAGTTGCCCAATTAAATGAAGGACCAGTATAACTTCATTCACAAAAATAATCATGAACTGGCCTTTCAATGCAGGGAGAATATGAGTTTTAGCAATGTGCGAGCGGCTCCCTCCTATCGTTTGAGAAGCTAAAACATAGAGGCTGGTTTTTAATTCTGCTGTTTTGGCAAATACGACATTGTACACTCCATTAATCCCAAGAATCACCATAAGGGTCCCAGTGAGGAGGATTAAGGCATTTTCACCCCATACCGGGACAAAATTCAATCGGAAGAGAACAAAATAAACAAATATAAAGACAGGAAATCCGCTTAATAGATTGGGAAGCTTTTTCCTTTCTTTCCTTATAGCTAACGACCTGTTGCTGACAGCAAAATAAAGCCCAAGCGCACCACCTATTAGGGATCGCAAAAAAGCACAGATAAACACAGTGAAAAAAGTATACCTGGCTCCATATAATAGGAGAGATAAAATGTCATAGCCCCATTGATCGGTGCCAAAATGGTGTTTTTCGGATGGAGGATATGGAGGGGCTATTAATTTATTTCCTGATTCTGTTGTTACGTACTGAACATCGGACAGCTCATCTGCTGCATAAGGGGCAATATAAGGACCTATTATTGAAATGAAGAAAAAGAAGATGAGCAGCAGTATGCCTGCTTTTAATTTTAGATTCCATTTACCCACGCAATAACACCTTCTCTATTCCGAAAATAAAGAGCTTCATCGTAAATAGCACAGCGATATAAAGGATAAAGAAAGAAAGCAGGGAAATGACTACGAGGTTATACTGGTAGCCAAAGTTCACCGGATATTCGAATAGGATTTCAGTTAACCCCCTTGTATTATAAAGATGCTCGATAATAAATAGATTAGCTGTCGTGATCCCTACGATCTTATAGATATCAGCCTTTAAAAAAGGAAGTACATTGCTGGTCACATGGTAGAGATAAATCTGCCTTTTCGTAAGTCCCTTGGAAACAGCTGTTAGTATGTAATCTTCAGAAGCCACCTCAAAAGTGCGGTCGTTTAAGGAACGGACTAAATACAAAAGGGGCAGGATCGTTAACGTCAAAACTGGCAGTAAAATGGCCGGTTCCTCGAGCGATAGCGAAGCAACCTTTGCAACGCGCATACCAGTTTGTTTATAAATATAGGTAACAAAAAGCTGAAGCAATAAAACTAAAATGAAATCCGGGATAAATCCCACAAATCCTAATATGGAGTTTACCCACTTCTCACTTTTTTTCCATAGCCATATACCAAAAATAAAGGATAATACAATAACAATAGATAATGAGACTGAGACATAGACATAGGAGACACTAAAAAAGCTCAATAGGTCAAATAGCAAAAATCTTCTTCGGTCCCCTTGCATGTAATAGTAGGACTCACCTGTAAATAGACCTTTTATAAAAGCAAGTACCTCGCCTGGAATCTTTGAAGGAAGAAAAATGACCTTCCCATCCAAGTTATATAAATATAATGGCAGCGCAGCAACCAGCAACAGAACAAGGAATCCTGCAGTTTGTGTTAGTATGCTTCTAATATAATACATGGATTATCCTTCCTTTAGCTTGCTTAATTTTGCAGGTGAGTTAACGGCGGTCAGTGCCGATTAATTTCTTATTAGTATGAAAGATAAGACCCTTTGAGGGTACCCTAATAATCTTCTTTTTCAACTGAGATTTATGAAAATTCACAAGAGTGGCTTAAATATGGGCTGTTCATTTCCGTTCCAGGCACTTCGCTTTCCGCGGGGCGACGCTGAGCCTCCTCCCGCTGCGCGCTGCGGGGTCTCAGCATTGCCGCTGCTTTCCCGCTGGAGTCTGCGTGCCTTGCACTCCAATAAACAGGGTTTTTTATACTTTGTGTGAGTTTAAATTCGGTTATGTAAATCACTTGTTGATTAAGATTATAACGCTTCATACGGGAGGAATGAACTACTTAATCATTTTCCCAATACCAAAAATAGTAAATATAAAGTAAGATTGGTTAGTAGGAAAAAAAATCCACATAATAATGGAGAATTTCAACTAGGCTGGTGATTGTATTTGGGAGAGCAATATAAGTTCAATGAATTATCCAACTCAACGTTGGAGCTTAATGGAGTATATGAAACAAGGTGTAAAGACGTATGAATAAGAGAGTAAGCATAATAGTAATTGCTTTAGGGACTCAGTCCTTGCAATCGAGCATTGTTTTCTTAACACTGGCTTGGTATTTCACTAATATAACGAATTCTCCTTTGGTATTCGGATCACTCATGGCTTTCCGTTACATACCGGGCATATTATTAACTACTTTAAGCGGAATTGCCATTGATCGTATGAACAAGATACCTTTAGGACTGTGGTCAAGCATCTGGCACCTTTTTTCTCTTTTGCTTTTGCTGGTGGTGGGATGGTTAAAAATTGATCCATCCGGGGCTAATTATTGGATATATGCAGGAGTCGTCATATTCATAGGGATCTCATCCGCTGTTCTCACTCCCCTAGAAAGAACTCTGGTACCGATATTATGCAATCCTGGAGAATTAAAGTCCGTTAATAGTGTGATAACTGTTGTCACACAAGTGTCCAATTTATTGGGAACCAGCGCGGCCGGGATACTTCTGCTGACAGGCGGTTTTTCCCTATCCATGATTGTGGCTGTTATCCTGTCATTTTTTTCTGTCCTTTGCTATATCGTTCTGTTAGTTAAAGTCAAAATACCTCACACTTCTAATCAAAATAAGAGTGTGATGACTGCCTTTAAGACAACTGTCAGAGATCTGAAAGAGCAAAAATGGATTTTCATTGCTATTTCTTCAGCTGTATTTACCAATATGTCATTCGTTATGATCATGGATGTTCTTTTGCCAACTCTATTTTCTGATTTGAAAATTAATGGCTCAGCTGCTCTAGGATTGTGCTTCACTGCCATTGGCGCTGGCACCTTAATAGGGGCAGCTTTCACATACAAATTCAAACAGATAAATTTTAATACCTCTATATTTTTATACATTGGATCAGCATTAGCAGCCGTCATGGGCGGCAATTTCTTAGATTCAATCGTATTCAGTTTAATAGCTTTCGGCCTATTCGGATTGCTCGCTGCGCCAATAACGATCATTTTTCAAACAACTCTGCAGGAAGCTATACCAGTTAACATTTTAGGAAGCGCAATGGGGGTATTATCTTCAGGAGCCACTATAGCGCAGCCAATTGGTGTTTTATTGGGAGGTGTTCTTTTATTAAAACTTGATGGAGCCACTGTACTCACAATCACATGCGCATTTTCCATCATTGCGGTTTCAATCGGATGGTGGAGGTTAAGACTGCAGCAAATGCAATCGCAAGATCGTTCTGAGCCTGTCATACAGAAAGTGAACTCGCCTTCAGCGTAGGCGGGTTTATTTTTTTGATTGTATTAGTAAAGGACATATCAATTACATCAAGATTGAGCACTATTTATTTGTAAAAGGAAAATGTTGCACCGGGACGTATCTCGCTCTGTTCCGTCTCTGCTGGTCCATAAATGCCGTCAGCTGCTCAATCGAATATAGCGGCTTACAGATTACGTTTTATCGCTGTCATCCATGGTTGTCAGAGAAAAGCCTTCACCCATGAGGTGGTCAGCAGAACTAGCGATTTTTGCTCTCAAGACTTCTTCAGAGATGCTGTTGTTGTTGTTTTTATTCTTTCTATTCTTTCTTTATTTCTTTTCTCTATTGTGTATTCAGGTTCGATTCACGAGTCCTTCATGACCGATTCACTTTCGGGCGAAAAAAAAGATTCTGGTCTGTTTTAGGCTGTACCTCGGCAGCACTTGCCTTTTCCATTTCAGCCAGCTTTCGACCATAATAGACTTATCCACCCCAAAAACCGTAAACAAAATACCATGCGAAAACAGCTCCGCCATAATCAGACCGAGCTTTTCCAGCCGCTTAATTGGACGCTGAATCCGCGAATCACTATAAAAATCCCTCTTCTTCAGGTTATAAAACCATAGGTCCTCCCGCAAAAGATGGGTAGAACAGACATACTGCTCCAAATTCAGTATGGTCCCTCCACAAGGCACTTCATCCTTCAACATCGCATCGCTCTTCAGCAGCAAAAATAAACACAATCCCTCCAAATGATGAAACACAACACTCCACCGAACCAGACTTTTAAACTGAGTCCACCCTTTGATCTGCATATGCATTTCTAATCACTCCTATATGTTTGTTTATCTCTTATATATGGATTTGAATAGGAAATGGACATGGGGTAAGGAGAATTTTTCATGAGCCACAGGGATAGGTTCCTTGGCACCGTCTAAAAAATGAGCCAAGGGGGCTTGTCCCCTTGGCTGAAAAATTAATAAGATTAAAATTTATATTAACCAAGTGGTTACTTTACTGTAAAATAATAGTAATTATATACTGCATGAATGGAGGAAAATAGATGATGAAATATACTGTAAGAGAGTTGGCAGGAAAGTGTGGGTATGCACCTACAACAGTAAGAGATTGGATTGCTTTATTTCATGACTTTATTCCGCATCATAAGGATGAAAGTGGAGTTATATTTTATGATGATGAATCTGTTGAAATCATCCATTATATAAAAAAATTAAGAGATAGAAAGATTCGTAAGAACAATATGATAAATTTTCTTAAAGAATATTCACAACCTCTAAGCGAAAAAGAGATCGACATTAGACTTAGCAAACATTTCAAGCATAAAGGCACCCATCCTCCCACCCCAAGTGAATTTACAATACCCTATTTGAACATCCTTAGTGATAGAAAAATTCGTCACGTATCCGAGATAAATGAAGCATTAGCCGACTTTTTCTCTATTCAAGGTCAACAAAAGGAAATTTACTTACATAGTGGCGATTCAAAGTTTAAGATAAGAGCAAGATATGCAAGACGAGAATTGCAAGTTGCTGGACTCCTTGAACAACCAGAGCAAAACACATATCAGATAACCGACTTAGGGTTAAAAGTTTTCAAGCAGTTCCCGCATGGTGCTAATATGCCTCTTATAAGTAAATTCTTAAAGGAACTATCCGAAGATAATACTGAGGACATTGTAGATGTTGGAGAATCTGCTGAAATATTTACAATGGAAGACGATAACGAAGATGAAAGCACACCAACTGAAATAATGGATGAACAATTTAAAAGAATTAACAATTTACTTGCATTAGAGATTTTAGAACAGATAAAAAAAATCAACCCTAAAAGGTTTGAAGAAATAGTACTAGATTTATTACTCGCTATGGGCTATGGGGGCACCTTAGGCAGTGGGCAAACCACTGATTATGTAAAGGATGAAGGTGTTGATGCAATCATAAAGGAAGATAAGTTGGGACTAGATATAATATATGTTCAAGCAAAAAGATGGAAAGGTAATGTTGGAAGGCCGGAGATCCAAGCCTTTACTGGTAGCTTGGAAGGAAAAAAAGCACGTAAGGGTGTTTTTATTACAACTTCTAAGTTTACACGAGAAGCCGAAGAATTTGTTAAACATATTGAAAAAAAGATCATTTTAATAGATGGTGAACTACTTGGGAAGTACATGCTGGAACATAATGTAGGGGTTTCTATAGAAAGTAAGTATATAGTCAAGAAAATTGATAGTGACTATTTCAAAATAGAAGAATAATGTACTTGCACCTAATACTTAATACCATAGAACTTCAACAGGAGTCTCGAATGTCTATTTTTTTACTACTGCATATTCCAAGATTAAAGACTGTCTTAATTTAAGTGGCGATATAATTTATATATCAAACAGTGGGGATTGATTCCGATGAACGAAAAAGAGAAGGAACTGTTAGAAAAAATATTTGATTTATTGGACGAAATGACTGAAGACACAATGGAATTAGAACAAGGGTTAACCGGAATAAATTCAAGCATCCAAGCTATTGGAAATGGTTTAAATCGAATTGAAGCAACCCAAAAAGACATTATTGAAGAATTAAAACAACAACTGAAACGCTAAGAAACTTCCTAAAAGCAAATAACTTATATTAAGGCAACAACTAAACAATATTGGACTATACAGGTACAAAAAAAGAACCCACGAGTTTAGGGAATACTAAATCCAGTGGGTTTTCTTATGGTTTTTTCAGTTTATTTTTATATACTACTTTTCAAGCTGGGAAGGTAGTCTTCCTCGGTAAACTTTTACACCGTACCATAATTCACTGTTTATCTTACTTATTATGAACCACAGAGTAAGTTTCCTTGGCTCTGTCTTAAGCCATGGATATCTGTCCCTAGGAGCAGGCAACACATCTCCCGTGTCCTGTGATAACCGAAAGAAGCGGGTGGCTATTGCAAAATAAACGCGCAGAGTAATGCACTATCTTATAGAATAAAAAGCTTGCTCTTGTTCCTGTAAATTGCAAAGAAGTCAGAGGCCAGACTCCCTACACACCAAAACAACAAACAAAAAACCGCACAGTCCTATCACTGTACGGCACTAATATGTATATTATGGCGGGACCGCCTGGGAATCGAACCCAGCTGACCTGGCACGCAGGTCACGAGCGGTTTTGAAGACCGTGAGGGACACCAGTACCCCATTCAGCCCCGTGGAGTAAAGCAGTTATGTGCTGCTTTTGTTATTTAGCAATAATGATATTATGCAGGATTTGAACTTACTTTTCAAGCCTTTAGCTCCGGCTGCCGGTTCCTTTGCCTTTATTCTGACCCTGGTCTTCTTCGGCGATCTTTTTCAGCAGCTTTTTATTATTCTTGTTGATTTCAAATTGCACCTTGTATACCCGGAAAAGCTGCACCATGAAGCGGATCCATAGAAAGACGGCCAATGCGGCGAGGACAAAGAAAATGATGGTTTCGACTGCCCCTTCAATAGGGCTGAAAAAGCTCATGAAGAGTCCGTAGGCGATACCTGCTGCAACGAGAAGACCGATGCGCAGAAAAATCTGCAATAATAACCCATCCTTTTGCTTTTGCAGCTTTTCTTTTTCCTGCTGAAGACTAGCTCTGCTTTCCATTCATTTCCCTCCCCGTTTTCCTTATTGTACCATCAAACAAGTTTAAATGGCTTGGCCGTTTCCCTTATGTTCCACTTTTTATGCAGGATTCGGCTTGTCTCCTTCCCTTCATATGCTTATAATAATAGTAAATAAGTTATTGTAATGTAGGTGAGTAGAATGACAACAGAGCTTACTGGCTGGTTTTTGGTGTTTATTTTGTTTTGGGTGGTTGTGCTGGTATCACTGTTTGCGATTGGCGGCTTTTTTATGTTCCGGAAGTTTTTGAAGCGGATGCCGAAAGAGGATGGGAAGTCGATTCTTGATTGGGAAGAGCATTATGTGAATCAGACGCGGAGCCTTTGGGCTAAGGATCAGAAGGTGCTCTTGGAGGATTTGGTGAGTCCGGTGCCTGAGCTTTTCCGTGATGTGGCTCGGCAGAAGATTGCCGGGAAGATCGGCGAGCTGGCATTGAATGAGAAGGCGAAGCGCATTACGGAGGATCTCATCATTCGCGGCTATATTTTGGCGACTCCCAAGCGTGATCACAAATTCCTGCGCCGCAAACTGGCTGAAAGACAAATTGATATGGCTCCTTATGAGCATTTATTCTAGAAACCATTCCGCTGTCCGTGGAGTGGTTTTTTTCATAAGAAAAGCGCAAGCGCCTTGGTCACCCCCGACAAGCACAAGACGATCCTCCCGGAAAGGCGTTCTTTGCCTTTTTGGGAGGATTGGCTTGTGACCTCGAGGGGGTAGGCGCTGGAGCTAGACAGTAATCGAGGATAAAAAATATACTTTCTTATTTTATAAAAAAAACACCGAAAGCGAATTCGATGTTTTTCAAGGTTATACGGTTGTTTTTGTATTCAATGAGGTACCATTGAGCTCATTGTAGATCTTTTTGTAGTTCAGGTACATGGCGATCCGCCAAGGGACGATCATGCCGAATGCAAGGATCCAGAACATGCCGCTCAGCTGGCCGACGTCTATCGTGGAGCTGAGGATCAGCTTGGCCACAATCCGGACGACAAGAAGGCCGACCAGGATAAAGGCAAAGGCCTTAGATCTTTTTAAGAAAATATCATTATCACGCACTTCAAATGCCGAGGTTTTGATCAACAGGATTGAAAATAGCATGCCGACTCCGGCAGCTTCTAATATCTCAAGCGGTGTGACGCGAAAGTACGGAAAGACGAACATCAGGGCGCCCGTGCTCATGAAAAGCGGCGGCAAGATGATCTTTTTGGCTGAAGCAGGTTTCTTGGCTGCCCGCATCCGGATGAACATGACAAAAACAGCCATGCAGATGGCTCCGATCGAAGAAGCTACAACCATGTTCATAGCATTCATCCTTTGTATGTTTAATATTTACCATTATATTATATCCTAAATTCCTCTGTTTAGAAAATATTTTTCAGGACTTTGGGCATCGGTGCAAAAAGAAAAGCCATTTAAGCAGGCTTAAATGGCTTTGGGTCAGCTGAGGACCCGGTTGACTGCGTCGAGCACGCGGCCTTCATCAAATGGCTTAACAATAAAATCTTTGGCGCCGGCCTCGATGGCTTCGACGACCATCTTCTGCTGGCCCATCGCTGAGCACATGACTACCTTGGCGTCAGGAAATTCCTGTTTGATTTCCTTCATGGCTTCCAGGCCGCTCATCTCCGGCATGGTGATATCCATGGTTACAAGCTCCGGCTTGAGCTCGCGGTAAAGGTCAATTGCTTCGCGGCCGTTTTCGGCCTCCCCGACGATTTCATGTTCGGCTTTCTTTAAGATGCCGGTTAAGGTGAGTCTCATGAATTTTGCGTCATCTACAATTAATATTCTTGCCATGCTGGTTCCCCCTCGACACTGCAACAGAAATCAATCTATTATTATGTATCTTTCTATATTTCACACGTCAAAAAACAGTATTAGATAAAAGAGCACATATTTCAATATAACGGAATGTGAGTGAGAATTCAATCCAAAGAATCCGACAAATTTCGCTTTTCCTTCAAATTTCAAGTTGTAATTTATGGAAGGATAAAAGAAAACCCGGCATTTTTGCCGGGCCATCCTTTAGAAACCTTTAAATCCGCCAAACATAGCAGTCATTATAGATATGATCTGAGTCATCCAGTCAAAGAACAGCACAATACCCATGACAATCATCACATAGCCGCCGATCTTCATGATTTTTACGTTATTGCGGCGGATCCATTGCATTTTGCCGATAAAGAACGACAGCACGAAGAATGGAATCGCAAATCCGAGTGAATAGGCAATCATATACACAAGGCCTGAGCCAGGATTTGAGGCAGCGAGTGCCCAAACGGACATGAGGATCGGTCCTGTGCATGGCGTCCAGCCTGCTGCAAATGCAAGGCCGATCAGGACTGAACCCAGGTAGCCGCCTGGCCTGTTTTTGAATTCCAGGCGCCTTTCCTTCATGAGCGCCTCCGGCTTGAAAACGCCGACAACCATCAATCCGAAAATGACAATGAAGATGGCGCCGATCTGCCTGATCAGATCATTATGATCGCTGAATATTCTTCCGATAAAAGATCCCCCAAAACCGAGGGCAATGAAAATAATGCAGAACCCGAGCAGGAAGAAAAGGGTATGCAGCATGCTGCGCTTCTGCAGCATCGCGTTTTCTTCTTTCAGCTCGCCCACTGACATGCCGGTTATGTAAGATAAGAATGCGGGATACAATGGCAGGCAGCAGGGAGAAATGAAGCTCAGGAAGCCCGCTCCAAGGGCGATGAATATATTGACATCAGTCATTCAAGACACCTACTTTTTCTTGATTCTTTACCATTTTAACAAAATCCCGCCAAGAAAGATAATGGACACCTTGTGAACACTTTGTGACCTACTATAATTATATTAAAAACATATAAAGGACATGTTATAATTTTGATAATGTTTTTGTCATATCAGAGAAACTTTCTTTTGAATTTATTACCATTATTCGATATACTGTATGAGTAACTAACATTATTTGTTATAATCTTTCATGTTTTTACATGGTTTTAATTTGGAAACTTACATACAGACAATAATAAAATGGGGCCTCTTTTAAATCCACAGGAAAGGACTATCAGCCGTGGCAGGAAAACAAGAACTACTGTCTTTGATTGAGAATAAGCGGGCTGAACTAATCCAAGTCGCCATGAAGAATGGCCTGCATTCAACTGCTGCGATTAAGTACAGTCAGGAGCTTGACCATCTCTTGAACGAATATAACCGTATTTTTATAAAAAAGGTTCAGACACAATAGAAAAACAGCTTGGAAGCTATATAAGCCCAAGCTGTTTTTATTTTGTCTTTTAAGCGTTGCCGACTGCGTCTTCCACTCTCTCGACTGAACCGTTCTGCAGCAGGTACATTTTATGGTACAAGCCTTTCAGTGCGAGCAGTTCCTGGTGGGTGCCCCGTTCCACGATTTCCCCCTGGTGAAGGACAAGGATCAATTCAGCATCCTGGATGGTGGATAGCCTGTGGGCGATGGCAATGGTTGTGCGCCCCTTCCTCATCTTCTCAAGGGCCGTCTGGATGGCCTCCTCTGTCTCAGTGTCGATATTGGCAGTCGCTTCATCAAGTACAAGGATTTTCGGGTTGGCTGCAATCGTCCGTGCGAAAGCGATCAGCTGCCTTTGACCGCTGGAGAAGGTCGAGCCCCTCTCAACTACCTTGTGATCGTAGCGGTCATCAAGCTTCTCAATGAAGGTATGCGCCTGAACGAAATGGGCAGCTTCCTCTATTTCCTTATCGGTCATCTCTGTATCATGGAGGCGGATATTGTCCTTGACCGTTCCATAAAACAGGAAAGGATCCTGGAGGACTAGACCAAGCTTTTCCCTCAGCTCTTCCCTTGGATAAGACTTAATCGACTGCCCGTCAATCAAAATGTCACCTCTTAAGAATTCATAAAACCTCATCATAAGATTGATGATCGAGCTCTTTCCGCTTCCTGTATGGCCAACCAGCGCCACTGTTTCGCCCGGCTTGGCAGTAAAGCTGATGTTTTTCAGCACATCCCGCTTTCCATCATACGAAAAGCTGACATCCTTGAATTCAATCTGTCCGTCCCCGATTGAAAGCTTCTCTTCCTTTTGAGCGGGCGCAAGCTCTTCTTCATCCAGGAGCCTGAAGACCCTGGAGCCGGCAATGATGGCCTGCTGGTACATGGATAACCGCTGCATCATATTGTTGACCGGCTCGAAAAAGCGGTCCAGATAGCTGACAAATGCGAATAAAACTCCGACTTCAATCGGATTGCTGAATGAGGTGATCCCGAAAAAGCCCAGGACAATTACAAGCGCAAGTGTATAGACCAGGTCTATTGCCGGCCTGAGGAGCAGCCCATCAACCTTGATGTTCCTCATTCCTGCGTCATAATGCTTCTGGTTAATGTCTGCGAATTCTTTGCGCAGGCGCTTTTCCTGCCTGAATACCTGGATGATCCCCATTCCCTGGAGCGACTCGCTAAGCTTCGCATTCAGCTGGCTGAGCCTTTCCCTCATATCCTGATAAAAGCGCGAGCTGTATTTGCGGTACATCTGCATGATCATAAAGATGATCGGCAGGATCACCAGGCAGAATAAGGCGAGCTGGACATTCAGGGCAAACATCGCGATGAATATCCCGATCAGGAGGAAGCCGCTCTGGATGAAGATGACAAGGACGCTGACAAACATATCCTTGATGGCCTCTGTATCATTCGTGACGCGAGAGACAATGCTCCCGGCCGGCGTCTGGTCGAAATATTTCAGGCCGAGCGACTGCACCTTTGAAAAAACGTCGATCCGCAGCTGCTGAATGATTTTTAAAGCGATCTCCTGGAACTTGAGGAGCTGGAAATAAGAGATCAGGACATTCATGACCTGGATGCCGATATAGCCTGCGCCGAGCAGGAACAGAGGCTCGAATGCCAGGTTCCTTGGTGTCAGATAGTCATCAATGAATATTTTGACAAGGATAGGCCCCATGATATCGCCGATCGTTGTCAGCAGCAGCAGGCTGAAGGCGAGGATAAGCGTTGCTTTATGCGGCTTTGTATAAGCAAGGAGCCGGTATAGGACGGTCCGCTGTTCTTTCTTATTGATATCCTGCTGGTTATGCTCCATGATTTCTGCCTCCGTGCTCTACAAGTTCTTCAAGCTGCTGGCGGAGATACATGCTCTTATACCAGCCTTCTTCTTCCATCAGCTCGTCGTGTGTGCCTTTTTGCGCGATTCTGCCCTCATCGAGCACAAGGATCAGATTCGCATGCTGTATCGCACTCAAGCGGTGGGCGGTGATGATGGTCGTCTTGCCTGCCCGGTTTTTCCTGAGGCCGTTCAGGATGGCTTCCTCTGTCTTCGCATCAACCGCTGACAGAGAGTCATCCAGGATCAGTACTTCCGGGTCCATCATGAGCGCCCTGGCGATTGAGATCCGCTGCTTCTGCCCGCCAGACAAGGAAACGCCGCGCTCACCGACAACCGTTTCATAACCTTCCGTAAATTGAAGGATATCTTCATGGATATTGGCAAGCTTTGCTGCCTTGAATACTTCCTCCCGCTCAGAGGAAGGGTTCGCAAAGGCAATATTTTCAGCGACTGTGGCTGAAAAAAGGAAATGATCCTGCGGCACATAGCCAATGGCCTCATGCAGCTTTTCAAGCGTATAATCATTGACTGAATGGCTGCCAAAGCGGACATCCCCTTCAAAACCGTCAAATTCCCTGATCAGCAGCTTAAGGAGCGTTGTTTTCCCGGCACCTGTCTTCCCGACGATCCCAAGGGTTTCACCCCTTTTCAATTGGAAGCGGATGTCTTCGAGGACAGGCTTTTCCTCGTTAGGGTAAAGAAATTTATTGATATCATAAACAAGATCCCCGCTCGGAACGATTGCAAGTGCACCTTCCTTGTCAGCCACCTCTGCCTTTTCGGCAAGCAGGCTCATGATCCGGTCATTGGAAGCCCGCCCTCTTTCGACGATATTAAAGAGCCAGCCAAAGGCAAGCATCGGCCAAATCAAGAGTCCGAGATACGTTGTAAATGAAACAAGCTCCCCGATTGTTAATTCACCTGAAATCACATATCTGGCGCCAAAAGCGACAGACAGGAAAAAGGAAATGCCGACGATGATGCTGATTGTTGGATCAAAAAGTGAATCCACCTTGGCCACTGAAATATTTTTCTCCACCACATCATGTGATTGTTTGCGGAAATCCTCTATATCTTCTTTCTCCTGGCCAAAGGTCTTGATGACCTTGATGCCTGTGATGCTTTCCTGTGTCTTATCATTTAAAGCAGAAAAAGCCTCCTGTGCCCCATGGAACCGCTTATGGAGGAGCGTCCCATACCAGCTCGTCAAAATCGCCATGAGAGGCATCGGGATCAGGCAGATGAGCGTCAGCTTCCAGTTAATCGTCGCAGCCATGGCGATGATGACAAATCCACCTGTGGCAAGCGAGTCGACAAGGGTCAAAACGCCTGAGCCGGCCGTCTGCTGGACCGCCTGAAGGTCATTTGTCGCATGGGCCATCAGGTCCCCGACCCGCCTTCTTTGGTAAAACGATTGCGGCATCTCTGTAAAATGCCGGTACAGCCTGTTCCTCAGCTGCCTGGACAGCTTGACGGCAGATCCGAAAATCATGATCCGCCAATAATAGCGCAATATGTACATCATGAGTGCGGCTCCAATCAATATCAGGAGCCAGTTGACAAGAAGGCCGCTGGTCAAAGTATCGTTTTTGATATGATCAACCACAATCCCGATGACCTTCGGCGGAATCAGCTGCAGGAATGCTACAAACAGCAGCAGGAAAATCCCTGTCACATACGATTTCTTCTCTTGCTTAAAAAACCACATTAAATCTGCAAATACTTTCATGCTTGCTTCCCCCGGCTCTCGTGTTCCTGATTTTTCCTCAATTATGCTCCAAATAGTTTATCAAATATTTTAAAAATAAGAAAGATTTTTCAAGGGGCGCACTAAAGACATATTCATCATTTATCGGAATCCGTGATATTGGCAGGGACAAGTTGGAGCGTACAAGCATTAACTATAGAGATAAAAAGGAAAAGAGGTGTTTAAATGTCTGCTGGTATTCCATCTTTGCCAAGCCTTCCGACAGTCGTAACAGTCTGCTGGTTCCGGAACCCATTAAGTCCTGTATCACTGAGAAGGATTTCCCAGGCGACTGTTCTGGGAAATGATGCAGAAGCCTGCCTTGAGACACTTGAAACAGGAGCACGATACAACCCTGCTGCAGAATGCCTTCTGGCTAACGGCTTTCAGCTCGTGACCCTTCTTGATTTCGGCATCTACGGATTTTCCGTTTTCACATCCACGCCAGAAGCATAATAAAAAGAGGACAAGTATCCCTGTCACCCAGGGTGCTTGTCCTCTATCAGCTTCCGTTTCCGTCATAAAGACGCACAAAATGCTTCATCAGCTCTTCTTCTGAAATTTGGATCCGGTGCTCCAGGTCTTTCGTCCGCAGGACATA
Organism: Cytobacillus sp. T106; assembly: GCF_040492155.1. Lineage (NCBI taxonomy): Bacteria > Bacillati > Bacillota > Bacilli > Caryophanales > Bacillaceae > Cytobacillus > Cytobacillus sp. T106. The sequence continues at coordinate 124,886 of NZ_JBEUMK010000003.1, forward strand.
TTCCTTAATGCCGATGAATTCGGATTCAGCAATCAGCCAGAATACTGTACCGCGTTTGAATCTGCCGTTAAAGCCGGTTTTCAATCTGTATTTTTTCATGTTACCCTCAGCTTAACATTTACGATTTTTATCTAAAAAGCCGCTTTCTCTGTCATAATCACAGAAAAAGCGGCTTTCTTGATGTACAGTGATGGCCATAGACTTTATTACAATAGGGAGCCCTATGTAAGCCTTACTTGCCGGACTGCTTATTCATGGCAGACATCATCTGATTAATTTTCTTCTGAGATGGTTTCATACCCATTTGCATCATCATCATTTTAAGCATTTGTTCGTTGATTGGCGGATTTTTCTTTAAGTAGCTCATCATATATTTACGAGCGATGAAAAATCCTAGTGCTACACCGGCGATCAATGCCAGTATACCAACTAGAATAACGTCCCACATTCAAAACTTCCTCCTTCATGTTGTCTATCATACAGTGTACTAAACCAAAGGTTATTATACAATATTTGCACCTGTTTTTCCCCTATTTAAATAAATTTTCTTTCTTTGATCGGCTTCAGCCAGCCAAAGCGCCTGTTCGTCATATCAACCGCCAGATAAGAGGATTCATTTTTCCGGAGGATTTCAAAGAACACCGTTTCTGCATCATAATTCCCATGTGATTCAATCACTAAACATCGGTCATAGATTTCAAGCCGCGCTGAACTGTTTTTTCCGTTTTGGATAACATAGGCCCCCTGATCGGCTGATGCTCCTTTTTTCCTTGAAAGCTGCTGTGTAAGATACTGGTGAAGCCTGAGGGCGGGAATCGGCCTTGTGATAAACTCAATCTGGCGTGACAGGATCGATTTCAGCTCTCCCTTCGAACGGCTGTATTCCTGAAAGAGCTGGTAGAACATCCGCTCTCTGCCGAAATAATGGGAAGCAAATTCGTCTTCTATTAAATAAAGCTGATAGGTTCTCACCAACATCTCCTCCAATATCTTCTATATTGTTCAAGTATAAGGGAACAGAATCAGTTACTTTGTCTTTCAGCGTCAAAAATAGGCACTAATTTTGTCGAACAGGCTTATTTGCCTATCAATTATATAAAAAATAAAAATATTTAATCAATTGTAAGGAAATAAAAAAGAGAGCGTACTCTGACGCTCTCTTTATACCCTTTACAGAAGGGCCTTTAAACGTGCAACCACGTTTTCAACTGTGAAGCCGTACTCTTCGATGATCTTCTCACCTGGTGCAGATGCGCCGAATGTATCGATCGCTAATACATCGCCTTCATCACCGGCATAACGGTGCCAGCCAAGTGAAGAGCCCATTTCAATGGCAAGGCGCTTCTTGACAGCCTTCGGAATGACGCTTTCTTTATATTCCTTGGACTGTGCTTCAAAGCGGTCCCATGCAGGCATGGAAACAACTGCTGCATCGATGCCTTCTTTCTTCAGTGCTTCCTGCGCTTTTACAGCAAGATGCACTTCAGATCCGGAAGCAAGCAGCAGGGCATCTGCCTGATCTTTGCCAGCCGGTGAGACAACATAAGCTCCTTTAGATACGCCTTCATACGCGTTTTTGTCAGTATCCTGGAGGGTAGGCAGGTTTTGGCGCGTCAGCACAAGAGCTGTCGGCTTATCCTGTGATTCTACCGCCACTTTCCAGGCAGCAGAGGTTTCATTGCCATCAGCCGGGCGGATGACAGACAGATTAGGCATCGCACGAAGTGATGCAAGCTGTTCAACCGGCTCGTGTGTAGGGCCGTCCTCACCAACAGCGATGCTGTCATGCGTGAATACATAAGTAACAGGCAGACCCATCAGGGCAGCTAAGCGGATTGCCGGGCGAAGATAGTCAGAGAATACGAAGAATGTTCCTCCGAATACCTTTAAGCCTCCATGAAGGGCCATACCGTTTAGGGCGGCACCCATGGCGAATTCCCTTACGCCGAACCAGATGTTGCGGCCTTCGAATGAAGCAGGGGTAAAGTCGCCCGAGCCTTTGATCATCGTTTTATTCGAACCGGCAAGGTCAGCAGATCCGCCGATAAAGAATGGAAGATTCTGCGCGATTCCGTTCAGTGCTTCGCCTGAAGAGGCGCGGCTTGCCAGGCTTGAACCTGTTTCGTATACAGGGATATCCTTATCCCATCCTTGCGGAAGCTCGCCTTTCATTGCTCCGTCAAGCTGTGCACCGAGCTCAGGGAATTCCTGCTTATAGCTTTCAAGCATAGAGTTCCATTCCTGCTCAGTCTTTTCTCCGCGTTCTGCGATGTGTTTCTTGAAGTGGCTGTACACTTCATCCGGGACATGGAAATCTTCTTCAAAAGTCCACTTGTAAGCTTCCTTCGTCAGCTTCAGCTCATCTGCACCAAGCGGTGCGCCGTGAACATCTGATTTCCCGGATTTGTTAGGTGAGCCGAATCCGATGACCGTTTTTACTTCAATCATAGTCGGATGGTCAAGGTCGCCTCTTGCTTCCTCAAGCGCTTTCGCCACTTCGTGAAGGTCATTACCGTCTTCAACACGGATATACTGCCAGCCGTAAGATTTGAACCTTTGCTCCACACTTTCAGAGAAAGAGCGGTCAAGGTCGCCGTCAAGGGAGATATCATTTGAATCATAAAGGACAACGAGCTTGCCAAGCTTCAGGTGGCCTGCCAGCGATGCTGCTTCGGCAGATACACCTTCCATAAGGTCACCGTCGCCGCAAATGCTGTATGTAAAGTGGTCGACTACATTATACTTGTCTTTATTGTAGACGGCTGCCAGGTGGCGCTCAGCCATAGCCATGCCGACTGCCATTGAGATTCCCTGTCCAAGCGGACCAGTTGTCGCGTCAACGCCCTTTGTATGTTTGTATTCAGGGTGTCCGGGAGTCTTGCTTCCCCATTGGCGGAATTCTTTCAGGTCATCGATTGTGAGACCATAGCCTGATAAATGGAGCAGACTGTATAGAAGCATGGAACCATGTCCTGCAGATAAGACAAAACGGTCACGGTTAAACCACTCAGGGTTTGCCGGGTTATGGTTCATGAAACGGCTCCAGAGTGTGTACGCCATAGGAGCTGCCCCCATAGGCATGCCAGGGTGGCCGGAATTTGCTTTTTCAATAGCATCGATAGATAGAGTTCTGATCGAGCTTATGGACAAATCATCGATAGATTCAAACATATACTACATCCTCTCTTTAAAAAAATCCTGCTCAATTAATTTTATAGCGGCTCTTTATTTTACACAACTGAGAAGCTTCTGTATATCTTGTGCATTTTGGAAACCTGTATGTAAAAGAGAACCAAAAAATAAATCCAAAAAGGAACACAGATTTTGTATTCCTTTTTGGCCTGATGCATTAATGAAGGCGCTTCTTCTCGTCCTCACGCAGCTTTTTTATCTTTTTCGGTGTAACGTCATTCCCCTTTGGATCCATGATGGTTACACCTTTTAAGGTTGTGAGCATATTGGAACGGAATGTCTGCAGATACTCGCTGCGAAGCTTTGTCTGTTCCTTTGCCTCTTCATTCGTCAGCCCTGCGGTCTTAGCTTTGTTTGCCAGCTCATTGATTCTGGCCATTTTATCTTTAGGCAGCATAATAACGCTCCTTTTTCATTCATTTCATTTGGCTTTCTCTAGTCGTCTTCCCCTTAGGGCCCTGGTCTAAACGGCCGGAGAATACATCAAATGTTACTATAAAAAAAAGCGTTTGCCAAGGCAAACACTCTTACTCTTCCTGTGCATCTATGTATTCCTGATAGCGCCTGTGCACTGTCGCCTTGGAAATGGGATAGCCGAAGCCCCTGAGAGTTGCCGCGATCTCCGAAAATGTCAGCCTGCTGGCTCTCAGGCGGACAATTTCTTCTATTGGAACCTCGATCCGTTCCCTTCCAGAGTGCTCCCCCAGATTCTTCAGGTTCTTCTCTGGCCTGAATCCTTTGTCCACTGCCCTTTTCATGCCTCTTTTGATCTTGATATTATGCAGCTTGCGCTGATATTCTTCCACCATCGAGACGATATTAAGAACCATGGAATCTGATTCGGAAAGCTGCAGCTCACCATTGTGGGAAATGCTGTAGAGCACAGCGCCCTCTTTATATATGAAGTGAAGCAGGGCGATTTTGGCATTGCCCCTTCCGAGCCTCGTTTCATCCTGGATAAGGACCGCTTTGATGCCTTCATCCTTTATAAGATCAAGAAGCTCGAGTACACCGTCCCTCTCCAGGTCATACCCGCTTGCCTGTTCCCTGATGATCGCGGCTACTTCAAAGCCTTTTTCCCCGGCAAGCGCAGTCAGTTCCTCCTCCTGCCTCTCCAGGGATGTTTCCTGCGCTTCTTTTGTTGTCGATACCCTGCAATAGATTACTGCTTTCATATATGCTCCTTTATGTCATTCACCCGCAAAGTTCTGCAGATCATCCTGCAGCTGCCTTGTATGGCTGTCTGCTTTAACCGGGATCATAATCTGCTCCCCCGCTTGGATTGCACTGCCGGCGATTCCATTCTCCTCTTCCACCCACATTACAAAGTCTTCTGCAGACAGCTTATGCTTGTCCGAAAATTGCTGAGACAGCCCCCATAATGTATCTCCTTCATCAACCGTCACCTTTATGTAGTCTTCTTCACCGAAAATTTTGTCGTATCCGGTAAGCAGCAAAGCCGCCCCAAAGCTTAAAACGATAAGTATAATAGCATATGAGTATTGATTCCACAATTTTTTCATACAAGACACCCCACTGTCAGAATATATGTTCGCATTTCGTTAAATTTATTATAAACCGAACATGTGTTTTCCGTCAACAAAAATTCGAACTTATGTTTGTATCTGTTCCGGGTACATGCTATAATTTAATCAATAATAACCATACGGGGTGCGAATACATGGCTAAAATATCAAAAAGGCAGCAGGATATACTCGAATTTATCAAGGAAGAAGTGAAAGCGAAGGGCTATCCCCCTTCAGTCAGGGAAATTGGGGAAGCAGTCGGCCTGGCCTCCAGCTCGACTGTGCATGGGCATCTTGCCCGCCTCGAAAGCAAAGGGATGATCAGAAGGGATCCGACAAAGCCGCGTGCAATTGAAATCCTGGAGCTTGATGAAACATCTCATATTCCAAGGAATAATGTCGTCAACGTTCCTATCCTCGGGAAGGTTACAGCAGGACAGCCGATCACTGCGATTGAAAATGTAGAAGAGTTCTTCCCGCTTCCTGAAAGCATGGCACCGGCAGCCGAACAGGTCTTCATGCTTGAAATCATGGGTGAAAGTATGATTGAAGCCGGCATCCTTGACGGAGACTACGTCATCGTCCGCCAGCAGCAGTCAGCCAACAATGGCGATATCGTCGTTGCAATGACAGATGAGGATGAAGCAACTGTCAAGCGTTTCTTCAAGGAAAGGGATTATATTAGGCTTCAGCCTGAAAACTCTACAATGGAGCCTATCATTCTCAGGAATGTTTCCATTCTTGGCAAGGTCATTGGCGTCTACCGCCATATCCACTGATTATATGATTCTCTCAGCCCGGGCCATGTGTTGCCTGGGTTTTTTTCTGCCCAAAAACCTTGTGAGCACTAGAATAGTCGCATCTTTGCTGCTTACTTTTTCCTGAAGAGTACATATGTACCATTCGCTGTGCGCTGAAAATTCAGTCGATTTATGCATATCTTTCCTCTCCCGCTCTGTTATATAATAGAGACAGCACCATGATTGACCTAAGGTCGCACCAAAAATACCGGCTTTAGGAGTGTGAGGCAAATGTGGCAGCATGTCGTCTTCGCAATATTCATTGGTGGCCTTGTCGGCGCGGTTGGGCATCTTAAGAAGCACGGGAAGCTGATCATGCCGAAAAGAACAAAGCAATTCATCTATCTAGGCTTTTTGGAGGAAATGGTATTAGGTTCACTCGCCTCAGCGCTGCTTGTGCTTTCATCAGATGCAAGCTCCCTCTTGAAGGTAGCATTCCTGTCCATGCTGGCAGGACTTGGCGGTGAAGCTCTGATCCGCAGCCTTGACCTCATCAGGGCCGAAAAGAAATGAAACAGGAGGAAATGCAGAAGCTATGCTTAAAACAGCAAAAGTAAAGACGTAAGAAGCCTCTCCCGGGAAATTGGGCAGAGGCTCTTTTTATGCCTGAAAACTGTAAACAATCATCTGCATTTCGGTAACCTTTCTGTAACTCTTTTGAAGAGATGGAACGATAATATAAGGTTAGCAAGTGACTACAACTTATTGGAGGCTTTAAAATGAAAAAATTATTATCCATCCTGCTGGCTGCTGTCGCCCTGTTTACTTTCAGCCTTGGCGCCTCGGCCAAATCCGCGAGCGGAGATTTAAGCAGCAAAAAAGCAGTCGAACTGGCGCAGAGCGCACGTGTGCATCACTGGAATGCTATGAACGGACATATCCCATCTAAGAAGAATACAGCCTGCTCCATTAAGACTTTTCAGTACAAAGGCACAGAATATCGCTACCTTTGCAGTGAAATCAATACGAAAGCAAAGCTGACCAAGTACCTTAACGAATCTTTCACCTTAAATGCAATCGATAAAGGCTACAAGAAATACAGATTCATTGAGTATAAAGGAAAAATGGCACAGCCAAATGCCGATGGCGGCAGCCTGCTCCAGTGGAATAAAGCTAAGGCAAAGCTGATCTATTCCAGGAAAGATATCCGCCAGTTTGAATTCACGGTGCCTTACGGCGAAAAGCAGCATGAAAAGAAAAAGGTTACGTTTGTAAAGGTACGCGGGAAGTGGCAAATCAATGCTTTTGATGCAGTGAGATAGTATAAGAAAAGGGAAATACCTTGAACTTTTGTTCAAGGCATTTCCCTTTTTAGCTGGCCGCGCTATTTGTTTATGGCCATTTAGATTATCTGCAGCCTACATTAATCCAGGAATTATAAACCCAAAGCATTTATTTTGATCCCAAATGTACCAATGCCAATTAATTCGCCTTCTTCCCCTAGCAGGGGATATCCTACTATATAATGAGTGTGTACTTCATTGTTATATTCATATTCTGCGAATGTTCCTGATGTTTCTTTGGTATCCAGTACTCTTTGTTTAAGAGAGATCAATTTTTGGGAATCGATGCAAAAGCTTAATTCATCATCCCTTGCACCGATAAACTGATTGACTTCCTCCTGATTGACCGAATCAAAAATCCATGTATATCTCAGATCAAGGTCACTGTGCGCAAGCATGCATTTCGTTCGCGTGAACACCTCTTGAAAGGCGGCTAAATCAGACAATAGAAGCGAAGGGTTTATATCTAAAACCTTAGCAAGGTTCCTGCTTATATCCACACTGGGATTTCTTGTACCAGATTCGATCTGCGAATAATAGGCCCGGTCGATAAAAATCGAGTCTGCCACGTCCGCTTGAGTCAGATTTTTATTTTTTCTAAGCGTTATCAGCCAGTCGCGTTTCATACTATTCCCCCCTCTTTATCATAATACGGCCCCCTTGGTGAAAAGAGAAGGAATAGAACTTAGTCAATGTGTAATTTCAATGAATAACGATTGGCCATTATTTCGAATCCGGATTTTGATTGAGATAAAAAAATCTTTCCATAGGAATCTCATCGTAACTGCAGCCCAATTTCCTTTTTACATGGTCATTCAGTGCACTTTCTATATCTTCCACATAAAAATTCACTCTTACATGGCAATGAGCAAGCGCAAGATGATCAGTAAAGCTTTTTGCCAGCTGATCCAGAGGATATATGTGGTCATCCAGAACTTTTTCCTCTGAGTAAACTTCTGCTTTGATGATGTTCGATCTCATTTCGTCAGATGGCAAACTATCTTCCTGAGAAAAATCATCAGGAGTGCTGGGTCTTTTTTCATCAATGATTATCATTCGATATGTTTTATCATCCAAAAAATGTCCCATGCTTCCAGTTCACTGGAAAATAAACACGTTTGTGGACAACATTACTCGGAACTACGGTCACCAAGGCACAGCCTAAGTAAGGAAGAGTTTCAGCCCTTTAAGGATAAAAGGGCTTTTTTGAATTAGAAAAAGCCCTCTAGAGTGAGAAAGAGCTTTTTCCATTAAAAGAAAAAATAGAATATGCCGAAAGTTAGTGACAATCCAAAGAAAATAGTCATCACCAAGTTAAAGTTATATGATTTATCTTTTTGCTTGGAATGAAGAATAGTTCTTGTTAAAGAAGCAATAAAAATTAGTAATCCCGAAGTCACAAAGAACAATTCGTCCTTACCCATGATTAAGAATGAGGTTGATGCTAAAAAGAGAAAGATGGCAGCTGCTTTTAGCCAGACCGGAGAATTATCCATTTATTACCTCCCTTTTTAGTGTATTATAAGCAATCTTATCGCGGTAGGAAAGAGGAAAATAAACAAACATATTGAGCAAAAAGCAAGCAGGAGAATATATGTGCATCCGGTATGGCCCGGCAGGAGCGCTTTCAAACTAACAAGAAATATGAAAAAGCAAGAATAAACCAATTCGAGGACTGACAGGCATTTTTTAGCGTCTGAGTACTCATATTCCCCACTAGAGGCACTCTGTTGGGCTTTTTCGACCTTTAGAGTGATTCATGTCCTTATCTTGAGGCACTCTACTCAGCCTTGCCCACCATCAGAGTGATTCATATTCTCCTCTTAAGGCACTCCGGTTGGCTATTTCACCTTTAGAGTGACTCATATTCTCTTCTTGAGGCACTCTGCTCAGCCTTCATCACCATCAGAGTGCCTCATATTCTTTTCTTGAGGCACTCTGGTTGGCTTTTTTCACCTTTAGTGTGACTCATATTCTCCTCTTGAGTCACTCTGACCTGTTTCTTCCACCACTAGAGTGACTCATACCCTCCTCTCGAGTCACTCTGAACTGCATCTTCCACCACTAGAGTGTCTCATACCCTCCTCTTGAGTCACTCTGACCTGTTTCTTCAACCACTAGAGTGACTCATACCCTCCTCTTGAGTCACTCTGACCTGTTTCTTCCACCACTAGAGTGACTCCTATCTCCCTCTTGCGGCGAACCGGCCAAATATATGAAGACTGCCCTTAAATCGTAAAAATCGGACCCCTCTTAAAATCAACACAAAAAAACCCCTCAATACCAATGGTATCAAGGGGCTAAATCTATTAATACATCTGAAGGTACTGCTCGCGCTCCCAAGGGTGAACTTGTGTACGGAACATATCCCACTCAATTTCCTTCGCTTCAATGAAGTGTTCGAAGATGTGCTCCCCGAGGGCTGAAACCATGATTTCATTGCTCTTCAGCTGGTCAAGCGCCTGGGCTAGTGTTGCAGGAAGATCTTCAATGCCTTCTGCTACGCGCTCTTCTTTGTTCATCACGTAAATGTTGCGGTCTACCGGTGCAGGAGGAGTCAGTTTGTTCTTGATTCCATCAAGCCCTGCTTTTAATAGCACTGCCATAGCCAGGTATGGGTTGGCTGCCGGGTCAACGCTGCGGACTTCAACACGTGTGCTCATGCCGCGTGATGCCGGGATGCGGATAAGCGGTGAACGGTTCCTTGCAGACCATGCCACATAGCAAGGTGCTTCATAGCCGGGCACGAGGCGCTTATAAGAGTTGACAGTCGGGTTCGTTACAGCTGTGAAAGCCGGAGCGTGCTTGATGATGCCGGCGATGAACTGGCGGGCAGTATCGCTTAGCTCAAGGTTTCCAGTAGTATCATAGAATGAGTTCTTGCCCTCATTGAACAGGGACATATTGCAGTGCATCCCTGATCCGTTTACGCCGAACAATGGCTTTGGCATGAATGTTGCGTGCAGGCCGTGCTTGCGGGCGATTGTTTTAACAACAAGCTTGAATGTCTGGATCTGGTCGCATGCAGTCAGCGCATCAGCATATTTAAAGTCGATTTCATGCTGTCCTGGAGCCACTTCGTGGTGGGAAGCTTCAATTTCAAAGCCCATTTCTTCAAGCTCGAGCACGATGTCGCGTCGGCAGTTTTCGCCAAGGTCTGTCGGCGCAAGGTCGAAGTAGCCTCCGTTATCGTTCAGTTCAAGAGTAGGTTCGCCCTGCTGGTCAAGCTTGAACAGGAAGAATTCCGGCTCAGGTCCGAGGTTGAAGTCTGTGAAGCCTAATTCCTTCATCTCATCAAGGATTCTTCTCAGGTTGTTGCGCGGATCGCCATCAAATGGAGTCATATCCGGGTTGTAGATATCGCAGATCAGGCGGGCAACCTTGCCCTTTTCAGCTGTCCAAGGGAATACAACCCAAGTGCTGAGGTCAGGATACAGAAGCATATCTGATTCTTCAATGCGGACGAAGCCTTCGATGGAAGAGCCGTCGAACATCATTTTGTTGTCCAGCGCTTTTTCAAGCTGGGAAATCGGGATTTCCACGTTTTTGATTGTTCCGAGGATATCCGTAAATTGAAGGCGGATAAATTTTACGTTTTCTTCTTCAGCAATACGTTTAATGTCATCTTTAGTGTAGTTAGCCATTAGTTTTTCCTCCCTTAGGACACATCAATTTTATTTAATGGAAAAAGCGGGACATATCTCCCTGGCGGAGTGAATGCCGGTTGAATCGGCCGGCCTGCATCATTTCCTGCCTCAGGAGCTTTCTCAATTCATCATCAGACAAATCGCGCCTTACTTTTTCTGCTTGCTGCTGTACTTCAGCTGATAATGTTTGTTCCTGCATGGCGAATAATTGCTTGATTCCCGCCATATTGACTCCCTGATCGATCAAATCCTTGATCTCCAGGAGCTTATCAATATCATTTAAGGAAAAAAGCCGTCTATTTCCGTCAGTTCGTGCTGGAGAAATCAATTGGTGCTCTTCGTAATAGCGGATCTGCCTGGCCGTCAGCTCAGTCAGCTGCATTACAGTCCCAATTGGAAATAGCGGCATGGAACGGCGTATTTCACTGCCTTTCATCCGATTTCTCCTCCTTTTCAATCATTTCTTGTGTTTATTATATGTAATGTCAGATTTGTTGTCAACCTTATGTAAGGTTTTATAACATTAAAAACACAAAAAATTTTCCCCCTGACAAAAATTAAAAAGGACAGCCTCTGCTGCCCTTTTATATATTCACCTATTAAAGTTGTATTAAACCCTTTTTTGCTAAAAGGTTGACCGCTGTGCATACGGCAATTTTTACATGCGAGTATGTGAGCCCCCCCTGGACATAGGCCACATACGGCGGACGCGTCGGTCCATCGGCGGTAAGCTCAATGCTCGCACCCTGGATGAATGTGCCTGCCGCCATGATCACATCATCTTCATAGCCCGGCATATAAGCAGGATAAGGGGTTACATGGGAATTGATCGGAGATGCATATTGAATGGCCTGGCAGAATGCCACCATTTTATCCCGGTCATCGAACTGGACGGATTGAATCAGGTCTGTCCTCTCTGCATCCCATTTTGGCGAAGAATTCATCCCGAGCATTTCAAGCAGTGCCGCAGTGAATACTGCCCCTTTCAGTGCCTGGCCGGCAACATGCGGAGCAAGGAAGAATCCCTGGTACATCTCCTGGAGACTGTATAGGGAGGCTCCCGCTTCCGCACCGATCCCTGGCGATGTCATTCTGTAAGAGCAAGCCTCAACCAATTCCTTTTTGCCGACAATATAGCCGCCGGTTTTGGCAAGGCCGCCGCCTGGATTCTTGATGAGGGATCCGGCCATCAGGTCAGCGCCAACATGGCAAGGCTCCATTTCCTCGATGAATTCCCCATAGCAATTGTCCACAAAGACGACCGCGTCCGGCTTGATTCCTTTTACAAACTCAATCATTTCCTTGATCTGGGCAATTGTAAAAGAAGGCCTGACAGCATAGCCTTTAGACCGCTGTATTCCGATCATCTTCGTTTTCGGCTTAATGGCGCTCCTGACGGCTTCAAAATCCACATAGCCATCTTCACCGAGCGGAACGCTGCTGTAGCTTATGCCGAATTCCTTCAGAGAGCCTGTCCCTTTGCCTCTGATGCCGACGATTTCTTCAAGGGTATCATAAGGTTTACCGGTCATATAAAGCAGTTCATCCCCTGGGCGGAGGATACCGAAAAGAGCGGTAGAGATGGCGTGTGTTCCTGAGATGATCTGCGGCCTTACAAGACCTGCTTCCCCTCCGAACACCCTCGCATATATTTCTTCAAGTGTATCCCTTCCGATATCATCATACCCATAGCCTGTCGAAGGAATGAAATGAGAATCGCTTACCTTATAATGCTGAAAGCTTTCAAGCACCCTGAACTGGTTGGCTTCGATTCTTTGGTCAATCTTTTTATGAACGGATGCAATTTTTTCTTCTGCCTGTGAAGCCAGTTCTTGAATCCGGCTTCCGTATTCTAAATGCTGAAACATGCTGTTCTCCAATCCAAGAGCCGGAGGGTTCATTCCCTCCGGCCTTTTTTATACTGTGTATTTATTTAATTCTCCAGTGATCTGGTGATCTTCAAGGGCATATCCTTTGCAGAGATAAACCTCTGTCTCTTCCTGGAATGAGAGCTCCCTCAATATTGTTTCGTTTTTCAGCTGCGACAGCAATCTGCCTTCAGTTGACGGAATTTCTACCTGGTATGGCTTCATCATGCCCAGGACAAGCTCCTCGATTTTTCGCTTCAGCATGCTGCGGTCCTGATCCGCAAATGCGCTGATCACAACGGATTCGGTCTTTGCCGATGGAACGAAATCCGGATGCACCTGGTCACTTTTATTATAAACCGCCAGCTGCGGGATGTGCTGGATATCAAGATCCTCGAGCAACTTGTTCACGGTCTTTTCATGCTGAAAATAATCCGGATTTGATGAATCGATGACATGTAGCAGCAGATCTGCTTCACTCACTTCCTCAAGCGTCGACCTGAAGGCTGCAACAAGCGTTGTCGGCAGATCCTGAATGAACCCGACCGTGTCGGTTGCAAGCGCCAGATAACCGCTTGGGAGGATGAGCTTCCTTGTCATCGGATCAAGCGTCGCAAAGAGCTGGTTCTCTTCAAAGGATTCAGCTTCGGCAAGCCGGTTGAACAGGGTCGATTTCCCGGCATTTGTGTAGCCGACAAGAGCGATCTGGAACGCTTTATTTTTTTTGCGGCGCTCGCGGTATCTGTCCCTGTGCTGCACAATGACAGACAGCTGGGACTTAATATCATCGATCTTCCTGCGGATATGGCGGCGGTCGGATTCAAGCTTCGTTTCCCCCGGCCCCCTTGTCCCGATCCCAGCACCAAGCCTGGAAAGCTGGATACCCTGCCCGCCAAGCCTTGGGAGCAGATACTGCAGCTGGGCAAGCTCAACCTGCAGCTTCCCTTCCTTCGACCTGGCCCGCTGTGCGAAAATATCGAGGATCAGCTGAGTCCGGTCAATGACCCTGCTGTTCACTTCATTGGAAACATTCCTGACCTGGCTTGGTGAAAGTTCATCATTGAAGATGATCAGGTCTGCTCCAAGCTCTTCCTCGAGCATCTTTAATTCTTCAACCTTGCCTTTTCCTATATATGTAGAAGGATGGATTCTTTCTCTTTTCTGGGACAGCTCGGCGAGCACCTTGCCGTTGGCTGTTTCTGTCAATGAGGCAAGCTCTTCCATTGAATACTGGAAATGCCTGTCGTCCTCGCCAGTCTGGCAGCCTACGAGAATAACCCTTTCGAATTCCGCTTTATTTTCCAAGTAATCCCTCTTTTCTGTATAAGTCTTCAAACATAATCACGTACAGCTGACCTTCAAATATCATACCAAAAATATGCTTTCCATCCTACTATTTTCACCAGCCTGAGCGCTTTAAAACCCTTCTGTTTCTTATTCTTTTCCGCTGCTGGAAAATAAAGATTGAAAAATCATATTTGCATGTTAAAATCATATTTGGTTTGAATAGAATTTTATGCAGGGGAATACGCAAAACGCCCTGCCTTATATAAATGAAAAGCTGGCCTGCTACGGCCTTCACCAGAGGAGAAATGCACCATGACTTGGGAAGTATTGAGCATGATTGGCACGATTGCTTTTGCAGTAAGCGGCGCGATCATTGCCATGGAAGAAGAATATGATATTTTAGGGGTTTACATACTCGGGATTGTGACAGCGTTTGGCGGAGGTGCCATCCGCAACCTGCTGATCGGGGTGCCGGTTTCAGCCCTTTGGGAGCAGGGGATGTTCTTCCAGATTGCCCTGCTGTCCATTACAGCGGTATTTTTGTTCCCTAATAATCTGTTAAGGCACTGGCAAAAATGGGGGAACTTCTTTGATGCAATCGGCCTTTCTGCCTTTGCGATCCAGGGTGCGATTTACGCATCGGAAATGGGCCACCCGCTCAGCGCTGTCATCGTGGCTGCTGTCCTGACCGGAAGCGGCGGAGGCATCATCCGCGACCTTCTTGCCGGGAGGAAGCCGCTGGTGCTGAGATCGGAAATCTACGCAGTCTGGGCTATTCTCTGCGGCTTTGCCATCGGGCTCGGGCTGGCAGACTCGGCCGTTGCATTATACAGCCTGTTTGTGTCTATCACCCTTCTCCGGGTGCTGTCATACACCTATCACTGGAAGCTTCCGGCGAGGCGGCTTGGCGCAGCCAGGCAATAAAATACAGAAAGCAAAAAGCAGGCCCGGCAGCCTGCTTTTTTATTACAAGATAAGAAAATATAACTTTTACGAATTTGATTACTGTCTAGCTCCAGCGCCTACCCCCTCGAGGTCACAAGCCAATCATCCCAAAAAGGCAAAGAACGCCTTTCCGGGATGATCGTCTTGAGGCCCCCAGGATGGGGGTTATGCAGACGTTGCCACAGGACGTGGCGTTCTTAGTCTGCGTTCCTTAAGGGTGAGCAAGGCGCTTGCGCTTTTCTTACATATCTTCTTCAAACATTAAATCATTGCTTCTGATCGTCATCAGCTCATGCCGGTCGAAATGGCTTTGCATCAGCAGCCTCATTGCCTGTGCACGGATCGATTTTTCAAGGATATTGCGGATATAGCGCCCATTGGAAAAAGCGGTTGTGCTGATATCCGATTTTGCCCACACAAGATGCTCCCTCAGCTTCTTCTCCGCTTCATGGCTCAGGGAATATTCTTTTTCCACCAGCATCTTTTGCGCGATTTCCATCAGCTGCTCGATTGTATAATCAGGAAAATCGATGACAAGCGGAAATCTTGAATGAAGGCCGGGATTGAGTGTGAGGAAATAATCCATTTCCCTTGAGTAGCCGGCAAGAATCAGGATGAACTCGTGCTGCCGGTCCTCCATATGCTTGACAAGCGTATCTATCGCTTCTTTGCCAAAATCTTTCTCTCCTCCCCTGCCGAGTGAATAGGCCTCATCTATGAAAAGAATGCCGCCGATTGCCTTCTTGATAAGGTCACGGGTCTTTTGTGCAGTGTGGCCGATATATTCACCGACAAGATCGGCTCTTTCCGCCTCGATCAGATGGCCTTTGGCAAGGACATTCATCCTGAGGAATAGCTTGCCGATCAGCCTGGCGACCGTCGTCTTCCCTGTACCCGGGTTGCCCTTGAACATCATATGCAGAGCCTGTTTCCCTGCCTTCAGCCCTGTTTCTTCCCTTTTCTTGTTCACATATATCCATGCATAAATTTCTTTTATCATCCGCTTCATTTCTTCCATGCCGACAAGAGCCGCGAGCTCTTCCTCAATTTCTTTAAGTGCTGCATGCTCCTGAGGCAATACCCTTGGAACAACTTGGATGTCCGGGCTTTCCTTTGTGAATGGCTTCCTTTTCTGCGAATTGAGCACAATGCTGATCTGGCCATTATTTTTCATGCGTATCGGCTGGTCCAAAGCTTTCACCTCACTATTTCCCACCAGTATACTCCCTGAAGCTGACTCTTGTGACAAATGACTATCTTTCAGGCAGAAAAAAAGCCATATTTACTGCTGAAGCGACATAATATCGGGTTTTTCTCCCTGCAGGAGCCTCCAGATGTCATATCCTGCGGTTTCCCGAGAAATAACCGTTATTTTTATATATATTCACAAGCCTCCAAAATCATTAAAGAAAGTTGCTGAAAAGGGAAATTGTTCTTTCAATATCGCTTTGTTAAACTCTGTTGGTGATAAATGTTTAAATGGAATGATAAACTAGGAAGTCCTATCCTTGATTGAGTGTCAGCCAAGCCTTAAAATAAGCGGAGATTCTACTGTTAAGCTGCTGAATTTGGCCAGAGTAGGTATAAATAAGCGGAGAATTTCCGGTTAAGGGCAGCGAAGGTGTCCGTTTTCCTGTTTTCTGAGTTGATAGTTGTAATTTCTCCGTCTATTTGAGCTGTTTTTAGTGTTTTTTCGAAGTTAAGGGGAGTTCCTCCGCTAATTTCCACCTCAGCCTGTCACTGATTCCCTCATTCAGGCTCGTGAAAGTCCGCTCTTTTATAGCTGGGCGGGGAATGGCTCTTAGATGAATTTTAACTATCGAGTGTGTCAGTGTAATAAGCAAGTATAAGTAATATCACCATTGAACTTTAACTTAGCCTTCAATATAAAAAGCCCGCTTCCCGGAAGAAGCGGACTTTCCTTTATAGGATGGACTATTGCTGTCCTTCAAGATCGATCTGGACGTTGCGCTGCGGAGAAAAAGTGGAAATGGCATGCTTATAGACCAGCTGCTGCTTCCCTTCTGATTCAAACAGCACCGTGAAGTTATCAAACCCTTTGATCTGCCCGCGCAATTGGAATCCGTTCAAAAGGAATACAGTCACCCCTGTGCCGTCCTTGCGAAGCTGGTTAAGAAATTGGTCTTGAATATTAACGGATTGTTTCATGATAAATCCTCCTCTTTTGTCTCTAATATTATGTATTCGATTTTATTTGAAGCTTTCCTTCAATATACGCAGAAATTTCCGCGATTTTTTTTTCAAGCAAGCCTGGATCGGATACATATGTCATATCAAACCATTCCACATTCATCTTGTTTCGAAACCAGGTCAGCTGCCTTTTTGCGTATCTGCGTGAATTTTGCTTCAGATTTTCGACCGCGCCCTCTAAAGAGATGCGGCCGTTTATGTATTCATAGACTTCCTTATAGCCGATTGCCTGGATTGACTGGCAGTCCTTCAGCCCCTGCCTGTGAAGAGCTTCGACTTCTTCCAGAAGGCCATCGTCCATCATTTTATCAACCCGGCTGTTGATCCGATCATACAGCTTTTCCCGGTCCATGGAGAGCCCGATGATGCTTGTATCATACAGCAGCTCAGGCACCTGCTGTTCCTGGTACTGGGACATGGTCTTTCCTGTACAATGGTATACCTCAAGCGCGCGGATCACCCTTCTTGTATTATTGGGGTGCATTTTTTCGGCACTGGCAGGATCGATTTCACAAAGTTCCTTGAATAGGCTCTCTGCCCCTTCTGCTTCAAGGCGCTTTTCCAGCTCACCCCTGAAGGCATCATCTGACGGGGCTTCGGAAAATTGATAGTCATAAATGACGGATTGTATGTAAAGGCCTGTTCCCCCAACAATCATAGGCATTTTCCCCCGGGAAGCGATGCAGGCGATTTCCTTTCTGACGAGCTCCTGGAATTCAGCTGCTGAAAAAGGTTCATTTGGCGCTTTAATATCAATCAAATGATGGGGGATCCCATCCATTTCGTTCTCTGTAATCTTGGCTGTCCCTATATCCATGCCTTTATAGATCTGCATAGAGTCGCCGCTGATGATTTCAGCATCAAACCTTTTGGCCAATTCAATGCTGAGCCTGGTTTTGCCGACAGCTGTCGGGCCGATCAGCACGATCAATTTCTGCTTTGTATCCAATCCATTCACACTGCCTTTATCTTTCATTCTCTGGGCCATAAGGGCTGTTGATCCTTTTGGCTTTCCTATATCCTACCATAACTTGACTGTGCAGTTGAATATCTATGCAGTATTGCCAACAAGGTTTTTCTTTATTCAGCCAATTCCTCCCTTTTATTTTACCATTTATGATAAAAATTTCATCATTCATTACATTTATTTAACGATTCGATAACATTCGTCAGAAGACCCCCTTTTTCGTGCTAATGTTACAGAAGATTATTAGGCAATCATAATGAAAGAATAGGTGATAGGATGATTTCAACTTCTGAAATTGGAATTGACTTAGGAACTGCTAATATACTGGTGTACAGCAAAAATAAAGGCATCGCACTTAACGAACCTTCTGTTGTGGCCATTGACACAGATACAAGGAAGGTGCTTGCTGTCGGCACGGAAGCAAAGGAAATGATCGGCAAGACGCCAGGCAAAATCGTTGCCATCCGTCCTTTGAAGGATGGAGTAATTGCTGATTATGATATTACGACCGAGCTGCTTCGCCATGTCATGAGACAGGCATCGAAAAAGCTTGGCTTTGCCATCCGCAAGCCGAATGTGGTGGTCTGCACACCATCAGGCTCAACAAGCGTTGAAAGAAGGGCCATCCATGATGCTGTCCGGAATGCGGGAGCAAAGAAGGTTCACCTGATTGAAGAGCCTGTAGCTGCAGCAATCGGGGCAGGGCTTCCGGTCGATGAACCAGTCGCGAATGTAATCGTCGATATCGGCGGAGGATCGACAGAAGTGGCGATCATTTCATTTGGCGGAGTGGTAGCCTGCCATTCTGTCCGCATAGGCGGAGACAGGCTTGATGACGATATTATCCAATATGTACGCAAAGAGTACAATGTCCTGATCGGGGAAAGAACAGCCGAACTGGTCAAAATGGAAATCGGCTATGCCCTCATCGACCATGAGGAAATGAAAATGGATATCCGCGGCAGGGATCTGGTAACAGGACTGCCGAAGACCATTAGCCTTACCTCATATGAGATCAGGGATGCAATGAAAGAATCCCTGCTTCATATCCTTGAAGCGATCCGGGCCACTCTTGAAGACAGCCCGGCAGAACTGAGCGGCGATATAGTGGACCGCGGCGTTATCCTCACAGGAGGCGGCTCACTGCTGAATGGCATGCAGGACTGGCTTTCACAGGAAATCGTCGTTCCCGTCCACCTCGCGTCCAGCCCGCTTGAATCTGTAGCAATCGGGACAGGCAAGGCGCTTAAGTTTATTGATAAGCTGCAGACAGCAGTGAGATAGTGTATTTCTTTTTAAAAAAACAGCCTATAAACGGTCTTTCATGCCGTTTATAGGCTGTTTTTTTATGGGCAGCCACTGCTGAATAATTTTAAGCCTCGTTGGATATAATCAACAACTAGATAATATAATAGGAGGCACCCATTATGTTCAAGATGGTCCAGGACCTGAATGAAAGAGCCAGCCGGCTGGAATTGGAATACTGGCTGATTGAAGATTTATTCAGTCCGCACTGGTGGTTCATTACTATCTTAAATCTATTATTCATACTTCTGTTATTGGTTCTGATTGACCGCTACCGGCTGATGCAAATGAGCCTTGCTTTCCTTATAAGTTTTATCCTTGTCGGGATTGTGGATGAATTAGGCTATTTTTATGGCCTGTGGACCTATCCGCATCAGTTTATAACCGTCCTGCGCTCTTTCAATGCTGTTGATTTTGCGGTTATTCCGGTTATGATCACTTTAAGCTATCAATTCTTCCGCAAATGGAGAAACTATCTGATTGCCAGTGCGGCCATTTTCCTATTCGTCTCGTATATCATGATTCCATTATTTGTGCATTATCGTTTATACATTTTGTATAAATGGAATTATACCTATTCGTTCTTGTCACTTTTTGTTTTAGGCATAGTGGTAAAAGCTTGTTCCGACTGGATTGGCAGACGAGCAAAAAGTCCTTAAAAGACAGCTTCCTGGAACTTTGCCCGTTTGTTTATCCCCCAGTCATGGCTTCAGCCGGACAGATTTTTTTGCAGCAGATTATATTTCATCAGAAGAGCGGCTAGATCCATTCCGCTCCGGTCCAGGTGAAAACCTTTTATCCCAGACCTGCCGGCTCCTTCAATATTGATCAACTTGTCATCAATAAAGACGCTTTCCTCACCTTTAGCATTCATACAGTCAAGGGCTTTTTGATAGATAGCTGGATCCGGCTTTTCGGTATGTACAAAAGCAGAGAGAATGATGGTTTTAAAATAGTGCCGTATCCCCAGCCTGCTGAACACCTGGTCCATACTGGGCATCGCATTCGAGATGACAGCCAGTTCATAATTCCTGCTCAGCTCTTCCAAAACAGGGATCACCTCAGGGTAAAGCTCACAGTGGGCTGCATAATGAGTTTCAGAAAACAATTCATCTCCTAGTGCCTTATCACCGAGCTCCCTTGCCATCGTCCCATAAAACCTTTTATAAAAGTCCTCTTCTTCCTGAAAAGACGTCACAAAGGGTGTCTGTATCCCTTTAGCCGCTATAATGCTTTTCTCTATTTCTGAAAGACTGTATCCTTTCTTCACCAGGAACTCCTGAACCCTTTCACCCAGTTTTACAGGTGTATCAAAAAGTACACCGCCCGCATCAAAAAAGATCCACCGGACTTCTTTTTTCAGTTTAATGGCTTTTCCGTTTTGGCCACCTATCACTTTTCCTCTGTTCCCCTCAGCTCTGTAATCCTGTTCACAAAGCTTTCCTTGTACTCTGTATACGCTTTAATGCCTGTGGAAGTATTCTTAATATAATCAAGCTTCAGCTGTACATATTCTTTTCTTGCATCTTCGTTATCGTTTAAATAGTCCCTGAAGAAAAGGAGATTCTTCCATAAAACTCCTTCATATTCGACAAGATGCAGGAAATGGGTTTTGATTTTATAATCTTCATCCGCAAATCTGGCAAAAACCATTTCCTCTGGCCGTTTGACTTTCAATTGAAGAAATCCTGCGGTTCTCAATCCGGCAATCAGTTGTTTATCAATAGCAGCCAGGTCTTCAACAGCTGCCATAACATCAATGATGGGTTTGGCTGGGATGCCTGTGATAGCGGTGCTGCCAATATGTGCAATATGGCTGTCAGGGATATTTGTGTTTTCCAGCAGATTTTTGCGCACCTTTTGAAATTCTGTTTTCCAGCCTGGTGAATGGTCTGCCAGCCTCACTTCATCAGGATTTAAGCCGAGCAGCATACAATATCCTCCCCCTTCCAGTTCTCAATCATTATTTCGCTGTTCTTGCCTTATTTCCCTTCTGCCGAAACTATACTGGAAGGTGTGTAAAACGGATGCAGGCAGAAATCAGAATCTTTGTTAACATAATATTATTATCATAACCTTCAACTCTGGCTCTCATTGACAAATTGTTCTGACACTATACACTATGAATAACTACTTGAAAGGATGATAGGATGAAATTTTACATCGGCTCAAGTTTTTCCAATATTTCTCGGGTTCGGGAGCTCGCTGCAATCTTAAAGGAGCAGGGTTTTCGGCAAACCTATGACTGGACCAGCAATAGCCGGGCTGAAGATGCGAAGGAGCTCCGCTCAATCGGGGAAGCTGAATTTGCAGCAGTGAAGGAAGCTGACTTTGTTGTCATTCTCCTTCCGGCAGGTAAAGGAAGCCATATTGAGCTTGGTCTCGCCCTTGGCTTTGGGAAACGGGTGTATCTATACGCTGGGGAAGATTTGAAGGATAACCCGGCTGAAGCTTCCACCTTCTATTTTTTGCAGCAGGTTATCCATCTCATCGGCACATTTGAAGAGTTGAAAAAGGAGCTTATCAAAAGAGAGTGCAGAACAGAAAGCAGATAAGACTGGAAATCGGGCGTTAAACACGATATGCCCTTCCTGCCAGAAGGGCATATCGTATTTATTCTTCCACTGCCATATTATCCATCCTCATGGCAATGGTGCCTACCCCTATCAATACGCCTGACTGATCGACCAGAGGATAGCCGATAAAGCAATAATTATAAGATTCTCCGTTGTGGAAACAGCTGTCATAGACGGAGACGGTCTTTTGAGTATCGATGACCTTCTTTTTCAGGCCGAGTATTTTCTTTGCATCAATCGTGTAATTAAGCTCATCATCCCTGGCACCGATAAAATGCTGGACCTTCTCCATGCCGGTCGGATTATAGACCCATGTATAGCATAGGTCCAGGTCACTGTGGGCAAGGATGCTTTGGGTCTGGAAAAATGCATCCTGAAAAGCGTTGGTATCTGAGAAAAGGAGCAAAGGATCAATGTTAAGGACCCTGCCGATCGATCGGCTGATTTCTTCGCTCGGATTTCTCAAGCCTGATTCAATTTGTGAATAATAGGCTCTGTCTATATGAATAAGCTCTGCAATTTCTGCCTGGGTCAGATTCCTTTTTTTCCTGAGTCTCACAAGCCAATACCTTTTCATTTCATTTCGCCTCCTTTTCTATCATATAGAAAGCCCTTCCTCTGTGGGAAGGGCTTTCTGCAGGATTTCATAAAACTTTTAAAATATAGGTAAGACATGACAGAACTACATGACTCTTTTAAACATCTTTTCCATTTCATAGGTAGAATAATGGATGATAATCGGACGGCCGTGCGGGCATGTGAACGGGTCTGATGATTTGCGGAGCATATCAAGCAGAGCCTGTATCTCATCATTGCGCAAATGGTGGTTGGCTTTGATAGAAGCTTTGCAGCTCATCATGATGGCTGCTTCTTCCCTCAGCTTTTTCACATCGGCCTTTTTCATGGAAAGCACTTGTTCAATCATATCCTCTATGATCTGCTGCTCTTCTCCCTTAGGGAACCACTGGGGGTGGGACCTGACAATGAATGTGTTCTGCCCGAAGTGTTCCAGGAAGATCCCGACCTTTTCAAGCTCAGCAATATGCTCATTAATCTTAATATATTCATCTGCAGGGTACTCAAATGTCAGCGGAACGAGCATTTCCTGCAGCTCGCTTTCCACCTGGCCGACTTTGTCCCTGAAATACTCGTACTTGATCCGCTCCTGGGCAGCATGCTGGTCAATGATATAGAGTCCGCGGTCATTTTGGGCGAGAATATAGGTGCCATGCATCTGGCCGATCGGATATAATGGCGGCACCCTGTGAACGGCAGCAGCTTCCGGCTCTGCTGTCCCCTCGATCACCTCTTCTTCATCATCTTCCAAAAAGGCTTGGCTTTCTGCAGGCTGTTCTGCCATGAAAGGAAATGCCATGCTGTCAGTCCGCAGTAAATCCTGCGGCTTAAATGCCGGTGCTTCCTCATGTTGCCGGACAGCTATTTCCTCTTTAATGAACATCGGCTGTCCGGATTCAGATGGGGCCTGCCTGCTGTCATTCTGCCTGTTCTGAGCCTGTTCCTTATATTCCATCTCCTTTTCCGGAAGATGGTCAAGTTCAAAAAAGGTCTGCTCAGACTTCGGTTTTTCAGCCCTTGCCGGGGCAAAGCCGGCAGGAATCAGTTCCTGTGACTTGAAGACCTCTTTAATGGTACCCGCTACAAGCTCATTCAGTTCATGCTCCTTACTCAGCCTGACCTCCATTTTGGAAGGGTGGACATTGACATCCACAAGCAGCGGATCCATCTGTACATTCAAAAGCACAATCGGATAACGCCCGATCGGCAGCAGGGTATGATAGCCTTCCTGGATCGCTTTAACCAGCGGATAATTCTTGATGAACCGGCCGTTGATCATTGTTGAGATATAATTGCGCGAAGCCCGGGTGATTTCCGGGAGCGCGATATAGCCATGAACATGGAAATCGAGCGAGCTTGCTTCGACGGGAATCATTTTCTTGACAATATTCATGCCATAAATGGAAGCCAGCACCTGCTGGACATTTCCGTTCCCGGCTGTATGCAGGAGCTTCCGGCCATTATGGACAAGGCGGAAGGACACCTCGGGATGGGCAAGTGCGAGGCGGTTGACCACGTCGGTAATATTGCCAAGCTCCGTGTGGATCGTCTTCATATATTTCAGCCGGGCCGGTGTATTATAAAACAGATCGGAAATGGTGATATCTGTCCCTTTCCGGCTCGCGGCCTTTTCAAATTCCGCAACCTTTCCGCCTTCAATCAGGATCCTTGTGCCTGCATCTCCTGTCGAGGTCTTCAGCTCCAGCCTGGAGACAGAGGCGATGCTGGGCAGCGCCTCCCCTCTGAAGCCGAGTGTCCGGATGCGGAACAGATCATTTTCATCTTTGATCTTGCTTGTGGCATGGCGCTGGAAGGCCGTCATCACATCGTCTTCTTCAATGCCTTCCCCGTTGTCAATGATGCGGATTTTTGCGAGGCCCGCCTCTTCTGCATCAATTTCGATTATGGTGCTTCCCGCATCAATGGAATTCTCCACCAGCTCTTTTACGACAGATGCCGGCCGTTCGACCACCTCACCTGCGGCAATTTTATTGGAAAGGGCATCATCGAGCTGAACTATCTTTCCCACGAGCAACACCTCCTCTTACTATTTCTTTGTGCTTTTTGCCGTTTTTTGCAGTTCATATAAAGTATTCATCGCATCAAGCGGTGTCATTTCAAGAATATCCATCTTGGCCAGCTTGTCCAGGATTTTCTTTTCGGCCGGGCTCAAGCTTGCTTTCTTCGGCTCTGCCGGACCATCAAAGAATGACAGCTGGGCATCGTGAACTTCTGGAGCTGGAGCTGGGGCCGGGTCAGCTGCAGTGAGCTCAGGCATGCCTGCTGCTACTTTTTCGCGGACGGGCTTTTCAGCGGGTTCTCCCTCTTTCTTTTCAAGCTTCTCCAGTATTTCATTTGCCCGGTCAATCAGTTCTGCCGGCAGCTCTGCCAGCTGGGCGACGTGAATTCCATAGCTCTTGTCTGCTGCTCCTTCTTTAATTTTATGAAGGAACACGACCTTGCCATTTTGCTCAATGGCACTGACATGGATATTCTGCAGATCAGGGAGCTCTTCTGCAAGCACGGTCAGCTCATGATAATGGGTCGAGAACAGGGTCTTTGCCCCGATCCGTGAATGGATATACTCAATGATCGCCTGGGCCAGCGCCATTCCATCATAGGTGGAAGTCCCGCGCCCGATTTCATCGAAAAGGATGAGGCTGTTCTGTGTGGCATTGGCAATCGCATTCTTCGCTTCCAGCATTTCAACCATAAAGGTACTCTGGCCGGAGATCAGATCATCCGCTGCCCCGATCCTCGTGAACACCTGGTCAAAAATCGGCAGCACCGCCTCTGAAGCCGGAACATAGCAGCCGATCTGTGCAAGGATGCTAGTCAGGGCAACCTGGCGCATATAGGTGCTCTTACCGGACATATTCGGTCCTGTGATCAGGAGCAGTTCGCGTCCGTCACCCATCACACAGTCATTCGGGACATATTCCTGGCTGTCCATCACTTTTTCCACGACAGGATGGCGCCCTTCCTTCACGCTGATTTCCCGATTACCGGAAAAAACAGGTCGGACATAGTGGCGGTCCTCGCTGATCTGCGCAAAGCACTGGAGCACATCAAGCTCGCTGACCGTCCTAGCGAGTGACTGCAGCCTCGGGATGTATTCCTTCACATGGTCGCGGACATGGCAAAACAGCTCATACTCAAGCTCGGTAATGCGCTCTTCCGCTTCAAGGATCAATGTTTCCTTCTCCTTCAGCTCAGGGGTGATATACCGCTCGGCATTGGCCAAAGTCTGCTTCCGGTCATACCGCCCTTCCTCAAGAAGATGGATATTAGCCTTCGTAACTTCAATATAATAGCCAAATACCCGGTTATAGCCAATTTTTAAAGACTTGATGCCCGTACGTTCCCGCTCCTGGGCCTCAAGCTGGGCAATCCAGGTCTTGCCGTTCCTGCTCGCGTCGCGGTACTGATCCAGCTCATCATGGTAGCCATCCCGGATCATATTCCCGTCCTTCACGGAAATCGGCGGATTATCAACAATCGCGCTTTCAAGAAGATCCGTGATTTCCTCACATGCATCGAGCTTTTCCGCCAGCGCTTTCGCATCCTCATTCTGAAGGCCGCCCACAAGCTCCTTCAGCAATGGCACCTGGAGGAGCGAGCTTTTCAGCTGGATCAGATCGCGGGCATTAACATTCCCGAATGCGACACGTCCGGCAAGGCGCTCAAGATCGTAAACCTCTTTCAGTTTTTCACGCAGATCCTGCCTGGCAAAATAATCATCCAGAAGGGACTGGACAAGCGAATGGCGCCGCCCGATCGCCTCTTTATCGATCAGCGGACGGTCAATCCACTGCTTCAGCATCCTTGCCCCCATTGCCGTCTTTGTTTCATCCAGAAGCCATAAAAGCGAACCTTTTTTCCCTTTCGATCTGATGGTTTCAGTCAGCTCCAGATTCCTTTTGGAAAAATAGTCAATCTTCATGAATTGGTGCACCTGGTATGTGGCAAACGGCTGAAGGTGGTCAAGGCTCCGTTTCTGTGTCCTGAACAGATAATTCAGCAGTCTTGCCGCTGTCTCCCTGAGCTTGTCCTGATTAAGGTCATCCAATAAGGGAGCGCTCATCTCTGATATGCCTGCGTCCTGTTCATAAGACACGGCCGCGACAGAACGCTCCCTGAATTTGCGCTCCATTTCCGGGTCGAAGCCGGAGGAAACAACCACTTCCTTTGCACCTGACATCGAGAGCTCATTCAGAACTTCTTCCTGGCCGGCAAGTAAGGTGATTTTGTTCTCTCCTGTGGAAAGGTCATTGCAGGCAAATCCAAACGAACCGTCTGAAAATGCGGAAATGGATGCAATATAGTTATTTTCCTTTTCATTGAGCCCGCGCCCTTCCATCAGGGTACCGGGCGTGACGAGCTGCACCACTTCCCTTTTCACGACGCCCTTGGCCTGGCGGGGGTCCTCTGTCTGTTCGCAGATGGCTACTTTATAGCCTCTTTCCACCAGCTGCTCTATATATTGCTGGGCAGAGTGGTAGGGAACCCCGCACATCGGGATTTTCTCTTCCACTCCGCCATTCTTGCCTGTTAAGGTAATCTCAAGCTCCTGGGACGCCCTGATGGCATCCTCAAAAAACATTTCATAGAAATCCCCGAGCCTGAAAAATAAAAAGGCATCAGGATAGTCTGCTTTTACTCGTAAATACTGCTGTATCATCGGCGTGTAAGCTGCCATAATATCCTCCAAACAACATCTCTCATTATTTCTCTTCAGCTATCTATTATAGCATAAGCGAAGCTCCCGTTGTTTGCTGAGGGACATGATGACAGCAGGCAGAAATACGAGTTAGAGGGGATATCTGGCATTACTTTTTTTCTGGCAAAATATAAACTTATCTCAAATCCCTGCTGTATTCATCAGCACAATCCTCCAGCCGTCAGGATCTTCAATGGTAATACCGCCCCTTCCCCAGTAGGGATTCTCCGGCTCGACTTCCTGATAGCCCAAGGCTGAAAGCCGGGCAGCAGCCGCATTGAGTTTGTGAAGGTCAGGGATGTAAAGGACGAGCAAATGGTCTTTTGCAGGTGCAGGGAGTTCCTGTTTTTCATCCGTCTGGGTGAATTCAAGATGATATTGCCTGTCCGGAAGCCCGTACATAATCCCTTTATATCCTTCATGGTGGAATCCCCCCAGCTCTATAAGGCCAAGGCCTTCTCCATAAAAATGCTTTATTTTTTCCAGCTGGTTTGTCGGCCTGGCAATCCTGACTTGAACGGCAGATACTGGCTGCTGCCATTCCCCTCTGACCTGTATCTCGTACGGAAGGCCATCGTCCATATAATGGGCATCCCTGCTGCCTGAGACGATTAATTTAATCGGATGGATCTCGGCTCTCCGGTCTGTGGGGTACCAGCAGCGCCCTTCTTTTACAAGGACAAGGACACCTGCATCATCACCATAAAACGCGAATGAACTGTTATCTGCCCCTTGCTTATCAGCAAGAATCGGCTGCAGCTTCGCCTGCATTCCGGCAACGTCAGCCGAAGGGAAACCAACTTCCCCGACATCATGCCAGCCCCCTGCCTGGCAACGCAATGCTGGCCGCTCAAGGCATTCAAGGATGTTGCCGTCCGGATCGGTGAAATAGGCCTGCTTTCCCTCCCAAAACATGCTGTATTCGCCATCTTCGTTGGCAAGCAGGCAGCTTTCTGCTCCAAGCCTGCTGAAAATATGTTCAAAATAAGCTGCATCTGTCCGGAAGCAAAGATGATAATAAGGGACTGTTTCCCCTTTTTCAAAAAACAGCTTGGTGCTTCCTGCCCTGACGGAAAACCATCTCTCAGTCTGGTGAATCAGCTCCATCTCAAGCACTTCTGTATAAAAGGCGCACATCTCTTCCAGATGGAAGCACTGCAGGTTAACCTGGTAAATCTGCATAAAAATCTCTCCTTTGTCTGCCAGTCTTGCTTCAGATTCATTATAAGAGAAACACTATGCAGAAGATTCAGCCTAAGGACGGAGGCCGCCTTCGTCTTTTTGACTGGCTGATTCCGGAGAAAACAAAAGAAAACTAGGAAGCGGAACCTTCCTAGTTTACGATTATTCCTCTTCTGTTCCGACCAGGAAGTGGGGATTCAAATCCTCAAATTCCTCATCCTCGACATCGAGACCCCAT
Source organism: Cytobacillus sp. T106 (assembly GCF_040492155.1). NCBI lineage: Bacteria > Bacillati > Bacillota > Bacilli > Caryophanales > Bacillaceae > Cytobacillus > Cytobacillus sp. T106. The sequence continues at coordinate 153,209 of NZ_JBEUMK010000003.1, forward strand.
ACTTCGTCATCATCGCAATCGCATTCGCCGTGGTACACAGCTACACAGACTTTCGTCTCTCCGATTACTTCCACAAGGAATTCCCTTTCCACGTGGACGATGATTTTGTTTCCGTTCGGGGAAATGACTGCTTCAACACAATTCGGCTGCTGCAGTACTTTGGCAATGACATCCTGATCATCTAAGCAGTCATGATCACGGTATTTAAGTTTGATGACATCTTTATATTCAACCCGTTCAGTAACGACTTCCGTCTTTGTGTTATCGTTATAGGAATACCAAACGTTAATGTCATAATAGCCGCAGATTTCAACTGTCTTGCCGACCTTTTTCGCCTCATACTTGTGGTTGATGATCCAACAGCCAAGGATGCTTGACGGGTGGTGTGCCGGGCATATCGTATGATTGGACTGGGTGAATTTGCGTCCCTTCGCTACGACGGCTTTTGTAATTATCTCTCTGTATTCTCCCATTGCGAGCGAACCCTCCTCATTCATTTTCAATTCATCCTATGCGGGATATTAGACTAGTGTGATTACAATTTTAAGGGTGCATGCAAAGCTTCTTGTAGGGTGCGATATACGGTATTCTATGCGGATACCCATGGTTTGGTGCCATGGAAACGGACCGGGGAGCACCGGCTTAGGGAGACTGATGCCATTCGAATGAAAATAGGCAAAAAAAAGACCCCTGCACCCAAAAGGGATGCAGGGATCTGAGCATTAATGCTGGCAGCTGTTTTTGTTTTGCAGTTCTGCTCCTGTTTCACCGCTCAGGATATTGCCTCCTGTTGAAACGAGGATTTCATCTGTGACTTTATTGCTGATGGTGTTCGCAACAAGCTGAAGAAGCTCATTCACTTCCACCTGGGATTGCTTGAATTCCTGGACAACCGGAATCTCATCAAGCTGGCGCTCAAGCTCCTCGATTTTGGCTTCGGTCTTTTTTAAAGCTTCTTCTTTGCCAAAATGCTGCAGATTGACTGCCTGCTTCTGCAGTCCTTTAATGCTGGTGATCGCAGTGCGGACCTTTTCATTGCTGTGGATCTGAGCTTCCGCTCTTTTGAAGAAGTCCACTTCTTCTGTTTCTGCTATGATTTGTGCAAGCTCCCTTGCACGTGCGATAATATCGTCTTTAGTATATTTTCCCATTATTTCACCTCAGCTGGTTGAAGCTCTTCAACCATTTCTCCATTTAATGACCATGTTTTTGCATCTGTTATTTTAACAGAAACAATCTTTCCAATCGCTGACTTTGGCCCTTTAAAGTTTACAAGCTTATTCTTTCTTGTATACCCTGCCAGAACTTCAGGATTGTTTTTGCTTTCGCCTTCAACCAGGACTTCAACAGTCTGGCCATGATATTTCTTCATCGCTTCTGCCGACATTTCATTAACGAGGGCATTCAGGCGCTGAAGGCGCTCTTTCTTGACCTCCATCGGCACATTATCCTTCATCTTGGCCGCTGGTGTGCCTTCACGCGGAGAGTAGATGAAAGTATAGGCAGACTCGTATCCGACTTCCTTATAGAGGGAAAGAGTTTCCTCAAACTGCTCATCCGTCTCATTCGGATAGCCGACAATAATATCCGTTGTAAAAGTGGCATTCGGAATGGCGGCCCTGATTTTCCTTACCAGCTCCAAATACTGTTCGCGTGTATATTTCCTTGCCATGATTTTCAGGACATCTGTTGAGCCTGACTGGACTGGAAGGTGGATATGTTCAAGAAGGTTGCCTCCTTTGGCAAGCACTTCAATCAAATGATCATCAAAATCACGCGGATGGCTTGTAGTGAAGCGGATTCTCGGAATATCAATCTTTCTGATTTCATCCATCAGATCGCCAAGGCCGTACTGGAGGTCTGTAAAGTCCTTCCCGTACGCATTGACATTCTGGCCAAGAAGGGTGATTTCCTGATACCCCTGGGCGGCAAGCTGGCGCACCTCCTGGATGATTTCTTCAGGACGGCGGCTCCGCTCCTTGCCCCTTGTGTAAGGAACAATGCAGTAGGTGCAGAATTTATCGCAGCCGTACATGATGTTGACCCAGGCCTTGATATTGCCTTTGCGGACTTTAGGAAGATTTTCAATGACATCTCCCTCTTTGGACCATACTTCAACGACCATCTCTTTAGACATATAAGCTTCCTGCAGAATGTTCGGAAGTCTGTGGATATTATGCGTGCCAAAGATCATATCCACCTGGTCATATGTCTTGAGGATTTTATTCACGACAGATTCTTCCTGGGACATGCAGCCGCATACGCCGAGCAGCAGGTCAGGGCGTTCTTTCTTCAGGTGCTTCAAATGGCCGAGCTCGCCGAATACTTTGTTTTCCGCATTTTCACGGATTGCACAAGTGTTCAGGAGAATGACATTTGCATCCTCGACAGTCTCAGTCGGCTCATAGCCGAGACTGAGGAAGATGCCGGCCATGACTTCGGTATCATGCTCGTTCATCTGGCAGCCGAATGTTCTGATATAGAATTTGCGGTTATTCCCCATGCCTTGGAATTCAGCCGGAATATTGAAATCTTTATGATAGCGGACCTCTTCTTTCCCGCGTTTTTTTGCATCTTTCAAGGAAGGAGGCGCATATACGGTTTCAAAGTATCGGCTGTAGTCCTTTTCGGATTTTTTGTCCGAAGGATTGGCAGCAGCCGCCAGCTGGCCTTCCATCCGCTGTTTTTCGTTCATAGAAAGTACCCCTTTCTTCTGTCTATCCAAACGCTAATCGCTGTTTTCATTTCTATCATGTAAGCGCAGTTAAAATGTTGTACACATTATAATAGTATAAGGGTTTAAAACGCTGAAAACAATAGAAATCCTGTAAGGATACTGACTCTATTGGTACTTTGGCAGCTGGGGATGATGGTGGATAAAAAGGCATGGGCTTTGCAGGCAAGTAGTTCACTTTCCGTGGAGAATCACTGAAAATGGCAAATGAGACCGCTTTGAGTACATACTTGCTCTTAGCAGATACAGCAGATGGAAAGCTGAAGAATAGTAACCGTGATAGAAAAATAAGGGGAGATTTTACTGCTAATCGCAGATTAGAGCGGGTTTTTGAGTAAAATAAGGGGAGTTTTTCCCTCTATTAAAAGAAAAGCCCTCTATTTTCATACTTCCAAGTCCAATAAGAGGAATCTCTCCCTCTATTTAAGGGGTTTTCAGTGCTATTTTTCATATTAGGGGAATTTCTCCCTCTATTTTTCTCCATCAGCAGGGAACCTGGTTTTACTAAAAATAACTCGGCAGTTCAATTATCCAGCGATGGGGCATAAGAACTACCTATTCAAAATAGCCCGGGATATCCCAGGCTATTTTGGTTTATTAATTTCCATGCTATTTCCATTACAAAACGTGTGTGGTTCAGGCTGTTGGCTCCATATTATCTGAACTATTTTCTTTGCAGGGCCCCTGCCTTTCACATGAAGTCTGTTGTTTTCCGTTCCAGGAGCTTCGCTTTCCGCGGGGCGGCCCAGCGTTTTTTCAACTCACATAAATTCTGCAGTCAGTTTGCCGAAATGCTCTTCATCGAGCTTCAGGTCTGCATGGGAAAGCGGTGTTTCGGAATAGCCAGGGAGCATTTCCTGATAGGATTTGCGCTCTGTATCCTGGTAGATCAAGCCTGTCACAAGTCCGTCATGCTTCATCAGCGTCTGCATGGCCATGGAGCGGTCTGAAGAGTCATAGCCTTCCACATCGGCGAGCTTTGTCAGGTTTTCTTTGAACCAGTCGTACGTATTCACTTTATTATAAGTCACGCAGGGGCTGAAAACGTTGATGAGCGAGAAGCCTTTATGCTTGATGCCTGCTTCGATCAGCGCTGTCAGGTCCTTCAGGTCAGTTGAAAAGCTTTGGGCCACAAACGTTGCCCCCGCTGTCAGCGCCATTTCCATCGGTGAAATGGCTTGCTCGACAGAGCCGTGCGGCGTGGACTTTGTTTTGAATCCGGCAGCAGACCTTGGTGAAGTCTGCCCTTTTGTCAGTCCGTAAATCTGATTGTCCATTACAATATAGGTAATATCGACATTACGGCGGATGGAATGGACGGTATGCCCCATCCCGATCGCAAAGCCGTCACCGTCACCGCCGGAAGCGATGACGGTCAGATCGCGGTTTGCCATTTTAAGGCCTTGGGCAATCGGGAGTGCGCGCCCGTGGATGCCGTGGAATCCATATGAGTTGATATAGCCGGAAATCCTGCCGGAACATCCAATGCCTGAGACGACTGCAAGGCTGTCCGGCTCGAGCCCTACATTGGCAGCTGCCCGCTGGATGGCGGCCTGGACAGAGAAGTCTCCGCATCCAGGGCACCAGTTTGGCTTGACGTTATTGCGAAAATCTTTAAATGTGGCCATTTAGAACAGCTCCTTGCAAGTGGTATGGATTTCATTAGGCAGGAACGGATTCCCGTCATATTTCAAAATTTTATTGATTTTTTGATGCTGGCCGACATTCATTTTGATGATGTTTGCCAGCTGGCCTGTTGCATTGTTTTCAATCACAGCCACCTTTTTGGCAGACTCCATCAGAGGTCTGAGCTCTTCTGCCGGGAACGGGTGAATCAGGCGGATGTGAGCATGATTCACCTTCAGGCCATCCTTTTCAAGGCGGCCCATAGCCTCTTCTATCGCTCCCCTTGTGGAGTTGAAGCCGACAATCAGGAGGTCTGCTTCCTCATGCGGCGCATTTTTATGGATCGGATTGCTGAATTTGATATTTTCGACTTTCCGGAAACGCTTGTTCATCTGATCTCTGCGGTTTGCTGCGGATTCAGAAGGCTTTCCAGTTTCGTCATGTTCTACGCCGGTTACGTGGTGGATGCCGTTCTTCATGCCTGGCACCACGCGCGGGGATACCCCGTCTTCTGTCACTTCATAGCGCTTGAAATAACCTTTGTTTTCGATTTCAGGCAGCTCTTCATCCACTAGCTTGCCCCTGCGGATTTCAACTTTGCTGAAGTCCAGCGGTTCGACTGTCTGTTTGCCGAGAGACAGCTGCAGGTCAGAAAGCATGATGACAGGGCACTGGTATTCTTCTGCCAGATTGAAAGCTTCTGCTGCATCATAGAAAGCTTCCTGGACCGTGCTTGGCGCAAACACGATCTTAGGGATTTCCCCGTGGGTTCCATAGATCATCGCCATCAGGTCAGACTGCTCCTGCTTTGTAGGCAGTCCTGTAGAAGGTCCTCCGCGCTGTGTGTCTACAATCACAAGCGGCGTTTCGGTAATGCCGGAAAGACCGATCGCTTCCATCTTCAATGAAAGCCCGGGCCCTGCTGAAGCAGTCATTGCACGGACACCGCCATAGTTGGCGCCGATCGCCATGGTAACAGCCGCAATTTCATCTTCTGTCTGGATAACGCTCCCGCCAAGCGGTGGAAGCTTCTTGATCAGGTACTCCATGATCTCGGATGCAGGAGTAATCGGATAGGCCGCCATGAAGCGGCAGCCGCCGGCAAGAGCACCAAGTGCGATGGCGTCATTCCCGATCATGAACATGCGCTTTTTCCCATCAGCTTTTTCAAGCTCCACAAGTTCTGCGCCTTCGCCAGCCAGTTCCTTCATCCGGTCAAATCCGGCTTTGATGGCTTCCATATTTTTATCGACAACCTGCTGCCCTTTTCTGCCGAAAATTTCCTGGACAACTTCCTCAAAAACTTTGATATCCAGGTTAAGAATGGCACAGGTCGCGCCGACAGCGACCATATTTTTCATCAAAGAAGTCCCCAGCTCAGTGGCAAGCTCTGTAAAAGGTACAGCAAACAGCGATGCATTCGTATCCTCTGGCTTTTTCGGATCAAATTTCGCATCGGCAATGATAACGCCTTTATCATGAAGCTCTTTATAGTTCACATCAATCGTTTCCTGGTCAAAAGCTACTAAAATATCAAGATCATCGGAAATGGAGCGGATCTGGGACGTGCTGACCCGGATCTTATTATTCGTATGCCCTCCTTTGATCCTCGAAGAAAAATGCCGGTACCCATATAAATAATAGCCGAGGCGGTTAAGAGCTATAGAGAAGATTTCCCCTGTACTCTCAATTCCTTCCCCCTGCTGTCCGCCTACTTTCCAAGAAAGCTGCTTTAACATTCATTACACCCCTTCGGATTGTTCTATATATGTATAATTGTATGGTCTATTAATAAACCCCTGCAGCCTATCAAACGATGGAAAACAGCTTCAAAAAAGGTGCAAAAGGGTACTAAACGATTTCAATTCTAGACCGAACCCCCGAAAAAAGCAACCCTTTCCAAAGAATAAATCCCTTGGAGGAATGGCTTGCACAGTCCTGTCCTGAGCCCCTGAGCGAAAGGTTTTTTTAAAGGAAGTCCTTCATCCGCCAATCTCGTTTCTTCAGGCAGGAGGCAGCCTTTTTTCCATATTGCGAAAAAGGAATTTTTCTACTTGTATCTCAGAATAATGTTTTTGAAGTTCGTTTACTAGGTTCCCATAATATTGGAAAGAAGACAGCCCTTTTACTGTATCATCAATGCCGTCAAAATCTGATCCAAAACCGGTATGGTCTTCTCCTCCCAGGGAACAGAGATGTTCTACATGCTTAAGGATGTCAGAAATCGCGGATTCTTTGGTTCCTGTCAAAAATTCCGGAACAAATGTCAGTCCGATGACGCTGTCCCGCTCAATCAGCGCCTTCAGCTGATTGTCGTTCAAATTCCTTGGCACAGGGCAGAGGGCATGGCAGTTGGAATGGGAGGCAAAAGGTAATTCTGCCAGCTCCATCACATCCCAGAACCCTTTCTCAGAGAGGTGGGATACATCGCATAAGCACTGCTTTTCATTCAGGATCCCGACCGCTTTTTTTCCAAATGAAGATAGTCCTGCCCCCCTTTCCTCAAGGGCGCCGTCTGCTGCATAATTGCTGTAATTCCAGGTGAGCCCGACAGAAGATACGCCAAGCCTTATCAGGGTTTTCAGCTTAAGAAGGTCATCTCCGATGCAGTCGCACCCTTCAAGAGTCAGGACTGCGCCGATTTCGTCCTCCTTCAGCTGGTATGCCTGACCTCTATCCCTGATGTGCTTCATCTTCGGGAACGGCTTCAGCACCCTATCGTAAAAAAGCTCAATCATATACAGCGCAGCATGAAACTTCATGTTCGGATGGACCGATTCCGGGACATAGACGGCAAAGCATTGAACCTTGGAGCCTGCTTTTACAAGCTTCTCGTAATCAATATGCAGCCGGCTGCTGCTCCTGAAATCAATTGAAGGATCAATAAACATTTTATAAAGGACGTCGCAGTGAGAATCAAAAATGTTCATGTTTTCCTCCCCTTTCAATATATCTGGATAGCAACTATATTCGATGGATGCTATTTCAATTCCTTTATTCAGACTGCACTGATCATAAAATAAAAATGGAGCAGCACATGCATGAATGGAAAAAGCCTGTTTGCTCTTTTTAAGCAAACAGGCAAAAATGATGTACTGCCGGCTATTTATTGCCCAAAGCAAAGGGCCGCTATATTTTGTATGCCTCTACTTTTCCCTTTTGTTATCTTGGCTCAACAATCAGCTTGATCGCTGTCCGCTCTTCACCGTCAATCTTAATATCGGTGAAAGCAGGAATGCAGATCAAATCCACTCCGCTAGGCGCTACGAATCCTCGGGCGATCGCTACTGCTTTAACCGCTTGGTTCAATGCACCCGCACCAATTGCCTGGATCTCTGCGCCGCCTCTTTCACGCAGAACACCAGCAAGCGCACCAGCTACAGAATTAGGATTAGACTTTGCTGAAACTTTTAATATTTCCATTCCTAGCTCCTCCTTGTTTATCCCCTCCTGCATGCCCTCGGGATTAATGCCCGGGCACATCAGGTATATCATTCCATTGCTACTATATTCAGAGGATAAAAAACATATTCCAGCTTGGACAAAATATTGGAAAATTCCGTACTTTACGGGTTCACATAAACAAAAAGAGACTGCCCATGGAAAGGCAGCCCCTGTTATTCAGCTGAAAAAAGGATGATCTTCGTTGATCAGAATTCTTTCTATTTTCCTGGCAAGCCCTGTTTTCCGGTCCAGTTCGACCGATACAGCGCTAAGCTGGTCTCTGCCTTCCTTCGGCACCTCAAAACGGACAGGAAGGTTTGTCATGAACCTTTTCAATACGGCTTCCTTCTCAACGCCCAGGATTCCGTCATAAGGGCCGGTCATGCCTACATCAGTTATGAAGGCAGTCCCGTCTGGAAGGATCCGGTTATCTGCCGTCTGGACATGTGTGTGCGTACCAACGACAGCAGATGCCTTTCCATCAAGATACCAGCCCATGGCCTGCTTTTCGCTTGTCGCTTCCGCATGAAAATCGACAAAGATGAAGGGAGTGCGCTGCCGGGCTTCCTCGATGAGCTCATCCGCTTTTTTAAACGGACAGTCGGACGGCTGCAAAAAGGTCCTGCCCTGAAGGTTAATAACAGCCACTTCATCATTGTTCACCTTTAAATAGACAATGCCTTTGCCAGGGTTATTATCCGGGAAGTTCGCAGGCCTGATCAGATATTTCGCACTCTCAATAAACTCAAAAATCTCTCTGTTATCCCATGTATGATTGCCAAGGGTCACCGCCTGCGCGCCTGCTTCCAAAAACCCCCGGTAAATCTTTTCAGTAATTCCTTTTCCGCCTGCAGCATTTTCACCATTAATAATGGTCACCTGTGGACGGTACTTATCTTTCAGTTTGGGCAGATATTCTTTTACCATATCACGCCCGGGAGAACCAACTACATCTCCAACAAACAAAATATTCATTCAGCAAACCCTTTCTAACTTCAATTTCTTCACTTTTATCATTGTAACACAAAAAGGAGGATTCCCATTCGTATTGTAATGCCAAAAAAATAAAGCAGCGCCGAAGCACTGCTTTATTTTGCGTATTCAACGGCTCTCGTTTCACGGATGACCGTAACCTTGATATGTCCTGGATAATCAAGCTCTTCTTCAATCTTTTTACGTATATCCCTTGCGAGCCTGTGTGACTCAAGGTCATCAATCTGATCAGGCTTAACCATGATCCTGATTTCCCTTCCGGCCTGGATGGCAAATGATTTCTCGACCCCATCATAGGATTCGGAAATCTCCTCCAGTTTTTCCAGACGGCGGATATAATTTTCAAGCGTTTCCCTTCTCGCTCCAGGCCTTGCTGCTGATAAAGCATCTGCTGCAGCAACAAGTACAGCGATAATGGATGTAGGCTCAGTATCGCCATGGTGGGAAGCAATGCTGTTGATGACAACCGGATGCTCCTTGTACTTAGTCGCAAGTTCAACACCGATTTCAACATGGCTTCCTTCTACTTCATGGTCGATTGCTTTACCGATATCATGAAGCAGGCCGGCGCGGCGGGCAAGCGTTTCATCTTCGCCAAGCTCAGCAGCCAGCAGCCCTGAAAGCTGGGCAACTTCCATTGAGTGTTTCAGCACATTCTGTCCGTAGCTGGTACGGAACTTCAGGCGGCCGAGAATTTTGATAAGGTCCGGGTGAAGTCCGTGTACGCCGACCTCAAAGGTCGTCTGCTCACCGATTTCACGGATATGCTCGTCCACTTCGCGGCGCGCTTTATCCACCATTTCCTCAATCCTCGCCGGGTGAATGCGTCCATCCTGAACTAATTTTTCGAGAGCAAGCCTTGCTGTCTCACGGCGGATTGGATCAAACCCGGATAAAATGACTGCTTCCGGAGTATCATCGATGATAAGATCAATTCCGGTAAGCGTTTCGAGTGTACGTATATTCCGTCCTTCACGGCCGATGATACGTCCCTTCATTTCATCGTTAGGCAGATTGACCACTGATACGGTCGTTTCTGCAACATGGTCTGCGGCGCAGCGCTGAATGGCCAATGACAATACTTCCTTCGCCTTCTTGTCTGCCTCTTCCTTCGCGCGGTTTTCCGTTTCCTTCACCATTATGGCAATATCGTGAGCAACTTCCTGCTCGACCCGATCTAAAATGATGGATTTTGCCTCTTCACGAGTTAAGCCTGAGATGCGTTCCAGCTCAGATTGCTGTGCTCGTACCATCTCGTCCACTTTGCTTTCCATCTCTTCAATATGCTGTTGTTTTTTGTTAAGAGAATCGTCTCTTTTCTCCAGGATTGATTCACGCTTATCAAGCGATTCATCTTTCCGGTCAAGATTCTCCTCTTTTTGCAGTAAACGATTTTCTTGTTTTTGCAGCTCATTTCTTCGATCACGAACTTCTTGTTCAGCTTCAGTCCGAAGCTTGTGAATTTCATCTTTTGCTTCCAGCAGGGCTTCCTTCTTTGAAGCATCAGCTTCACGCCTTGCATCCTCAAGGATTTGCTCAGCAGCGTTCTTAGCTCCTGCAATTTTTGCTTCGGCAATCGATTTGCGAATAAAATAGCCAACAACTGCACCGACGACTAGGGCAAGCAAAATGGAGATGACTAATAAAATATCCATCATTTCACCTCCTCTTGCTATGAACTTTTTTGTGTTACGTTTCTAAAGTGTCGGCATGTACATTGTTTAGGATCAACATACAGCACTAAGGCTTTAAACGTTTTCAAATACTCATAAAAATGTAAAATATACAATATAATTGTAAAGCTGTGGATTTTTATTGTCAAGGGTTTGTCCTTGCGGCCTTTTTTAATATTTCGGACAAGTCTGGCAACTGCGCCGGATGTATCCCCCATTTGACGTATTCCATGCCAAATGAGCTGCCCTTTGTTTCATTCTAACCTCCATAAAAGCAAAAGGCAAAGCCTGTGGCTTTGCCTCAAGTGATCAGTCAATCAGTTCGAAATGCTCCTGATCCTGATCCTGGTTTTCATCTAATAACTTCTCCTCATCAAGACCATAGTGGTCGCGGATCTGCTTTTGGATAGTCAGCCTTAAATCAGGGTTCTCCTTAAGGAACTGTTTCGCATTCTCACGCCCTTGGCCCAGTCTCTCTTCATTGTATGAATACCATGAGCCGCTCTTCTGGACAATATCCAGTTCAGAGCCCATATCAATGATTTCGCCTTCTTTTGAGATGCCTTCCCCGTACATGATGTCAACTTCTGCGACACGGAATGGAGGAGCAACCTTGTTTTTGACGACCTTGATTTTTGTCTTGTTTCCGACCATTTCATTGCCCTGCTTTAACGTTTCAGCACGGCGCACTTCCAGACGTACGGAAGAGTAGAACTTAAGAGCACGGCCGCCTGGAGTGGTTTCAGGATTTCCGAACATGACTCCGACTTTTTCACGGATCTGGTTGATAAAGATGGCGAGCGTCCTTGATTTATTGATCGCACCAGATAATTTACGAAGGGCCTGGGACATAAGGCGGGCCTGGAGACCGACATGGGAGTCACCCATTTCTCCTTCAATCTCTGCTTTCGGTACAAGTGCCGCTACTGAGTCGATGACAAGGATATCAATGGCACCGCTTCGCACAAGGGCTTCAGCAATTTCTAGCGCCTGTTCCCCGGTATCAGGCTGGGAAAGCAGCAATTCATCAATGTTTACGCCCAGCTTTTGGGCATATACAGGATCAAGGGCATGCTCAGCATCGATAAAGGCAGCTTGTCCGCCGTTTGCCTGCACCTCAGCAATCGCATGAAGGGCAACAGTCGTTTTACCTGAGCTTTCCGGACCATAGATTTCGACTATGCGCCCCTTAGGGTAGCCTCCGACACCAAGCGCAACATCCAGCGCCAGGGAGCCGCTCGGAGAAGTTGAAATTTTGCGGTCTGTCTGCTCTCCAAGCTTCATGATCGAACCTTTACCAAATTGTTTTTCTATTTGCTTTAAAGCCATATCTAATGCAGCTTGACGTTCACTCACTAGTGATTTCCTCCTTTATATATAAAGAAAAATATGCATTGCATATTACAAAATCTATCTCAAAGAACCTATCTTTACTATATACTTTTTCCGCTTGTTTGTCGAGCAAAAAGTCGAACATTCATTCGTTTTTTTTGAGAGGGATATTGATGGGTAAATACCCCGATTCCCTCATGAGAAAACTCTTTTCAGCCGCCTCCTTTCATACTGAAACGGCAAAACGGAAAGCTTTCTGAATATTGAAAGGGAAGTTACGGAGTTTCGCAGTTTGCCAAATTGCCAGATCAGTTATCTGACTAGCGGGGAGATCGTAAAGGAATGGTTTTAATAACAGGCAGACTTATCCTTTATTTGAATGGCCGGCAAGCCATAAAATAAACGGAGTTTCTCAAGTTTACTGCTGAATATGGCCTGGCTGGGTGTAAATAAGCGGAAAATCTCCGGTTAAGCAGATTGAAGTTGGCCATTTTCCTGTTTTTTGAGATGATAGCCGGACATTCTCCGTCTCTTTGAGCTGTTTTAGAGTGTTTGGGGAAATTTCTCCGCTTTTTTTCAACCTGTCACGGATTCCCTCATAAAGATCCGGGATGGTCCTCCGCTCTTTTATGGATGGGAGAGAAGAAAAAACTTGCTCTTAAACTGCTTTTCTTAATGTTGCTTTAATTGAATATGAACAAGACCGTCCAAAGTAGATCTTTATGCCAGAAAAATAGAAAACAGGCCATAGTCCAACGGCCCGTTTCCTTTATATCTCTTCCAGCTCTTTCATTAAGAAATGGCAGCCGTACTTCACGGATCGTGATCGGTTGGCTGCACGCGATCCGCCGAGGTTCAGCTTCTCCACATGTACCGGCCTGCCTTTGATGGCTATCCCGATGTAGACCGTGCCGACAGGTTTGCCTTCAAGCTCATCCGGTCCGGCAACCCCGGTAAAGCTGATCCCAATGTCGGCGCCTGTCAGGGAAGCTGCATTTTCAGCCAGTTCTGCGGCACAGGCTTTGCTGACAACGCCATCTTTTTCAATGGTTTCCTTTTTTACCTTCAGGACTTTTTCCTTCACTTCGTTCGTATAGCAGACAACTCCGCCCTTAAGAAGGCTTCCCGCTCCAGGTATGGAAGTGAATTCCTGCTGGAACATCCCGCCTGTCAGACTTTCCGCACAGCCGATCGTCAGCCCTTTTTCCTTCAGACGCTTTGTCAGCTCATTCATTAAGGAGGTTTCATCATACCCATAGAAGAATTCACCTGTCCTGCTGAGTATCTTCTCTTCTGCCTCTTCTATCAGCCGCAGTGCCGCGTCAAGGCTTTGATGCTTGGCTGTCAGCCTCAGGGTCACTTCCCCGTCTGCAGCGAGGGGCGCTATCGTTGGATTGGACTGGCTGTCAATCAGGTCCTCGATTTCTGTCTCAAGCATAGCTTCCCCGATCCCGAAGAACCGGAGCACCCTGGAGAGGATTTTGTCCTGAGAATCCATCCTGGCAAGCAGTGCGGGGTGGCCGTATGCGAGGAACATCGGCTCCATTTCCTTTGGAGGGCCGGGAAGGAGCATATACGTTTTAGTACCTTTTGTATATACCATTCCAGGTGCCATGCCATGGTCATTCGGAAGCACTTCAGAGCCTTTAAGTACAATCGCCTGCTTCCGGTTGTTCTCTGTCATCACCCGGCCGGTCCTTTCGAAATAAAGCTCGATTTGGCGGAGCGCCTCTTCATTGTGGACAAGCTCGGCGCCCAGATGCTCTGCAATGGCCTCTTTTGTCAGATCATCCTTGGTCGGGCCGAGGCCCCCTGTGAAGATGACCAAGTCAGAGCGCTCCTCGGCTATCCCGATCGCCGCTTTGAGCCTGGAAGGATTGTCTCCAACAACCGTATGGTAAAACACATTGATGCCGATATCCGCCAGCTGCCTGGAGAGGAATCTGGCGTTTGTATTGTTGATTTGTCCTAGCAAAAGCTCTGAACCCACCGCAATGATTTCTGCATTCATTTCCTTTGTCCCCTCCTGTTGACGCCTCATCTTACATCACTTGCCTATTACTTGGAATTGATGAAAGCTGCTCTATTTTTATAAAAATAATCCCAGCCTGACCAGATTGTAAAGATCATCGCCACCCAAAGCGCAATGTCATCGAATGGCACAGAAATCAATTCAAAGATGATGTTATGCAGCAAGAGTGCCGAAATGGCGACGATCTGCGCCCATGTTTTCACCTTGCCAAGCATATTGGCTGCCACAACTTCCCCTTCGCCTGCAAGGACAAGCCTTAGGCCTGTAACCGCGAACTCACGGCTGATAATCACAATGACAATCCAGGAAGCTGCCAGTTCAAGGTCGACCAGGACGATCAAGGCTGCTGATACAAGCAGCTTATCTGCGAGCGGATCAAGGAACTTTCCGAGATTGGTGACCATGTTCAGCTTCCTTGCGTAATAGCCATCAACCCAGTCTGTCGCAGAAGCAATGATGAAAATCAAGGCCCCGACAAGATGCGTGACAGGCATTTCAGCCCCTAAAAAGGCTGCCTCCCCCCATGAGAAGGGAACAAGCATCACAATTAAAAAAAGCGGAATCAAGAAGATCCTTGATACGGTAATTTTATTAGGCAAATTCATTATGTACCTCCAAAAAGCTATGTAGTTTCGGCAGACTTGCGCTAAAGGCGGAGAAAACATCCATGCCCCCAGAAAAGTCTTACTCTATAGTTTTACAGCAAAAAAATAAATATAGCAATTTTTTCACTTTTTTATCGGGCTGAACCTTCTTTCTTTGGCCGCCGGGAGAAAAAATAGCCATCACACGGATGGCTATTCTGTCGTTTTTGTGTAGCGGATGGTAATATCCTGCTTTACACTCTGGGAAGAAGGAATAGCATATTCCAGCTTCTGGTCATTGATATACAATTCAGTCTGGGAGGTGTTTCCTACTACGAGTACAGCCTCAGGCTCTTTCGACAAATCAATTGTCTGGCTTTCGGCAGAACCTTTTAAAAGCATTCCCTCGAAGAAAGAATAGCCTTTGCCATTCTTGATGCTCACCCAGGTTTCGCCCGTGCTGACCACTTTCAGCACGAATTGATCAGCATTTTTCACTTCATATATGGTATCATTGCCAGCTGACTCGACGACAGCGACTTCCTGTGCAGGCGGTTCCGGCTTTTCTTCTTCAGCCGGCTCTTCTTCCTCAGCAGCACCGCCGCCTTCTTCCTGGCCTTCCTCTTCCTTAGGCTCTTCTTTTGCAAGATCATCCGACTGGCCATACTCAACACCCTGCGTATTGCCATTATCGGCCGGCTCACCCTCATCTTTCCCGTTGTTTGCCATAACGATGAAATAATAGAGAAGCGCAATAACGCCGACAACAAAGACGCCAATCAGTATTTTCGGGAGCAGGTCCGCCAGCTTGGAGCTGCTGCCTGAAATATTTTTCCTGGTCTGAACCCTTGATAGCTTTTCCGGTATGTCATCACTTGCAGCGGTGACAGGGATGTCATTCTTATACTGCTCAAAAAGTTCTTCCGGGTCTATGCCGACAGCCTCGGCATATTGCTTGATGAATGCCCGGACATAGAATTTGCCCGGCATCATGCTGTAGTTTCCTTCTTCAATGCCTACGAGATAGCGCTTCTGAATCTTTGTCGCTGTCTGAAGATCATCAAGGCTCATGCCTCTTTCGATCCTCGCCTCTTTTAAATGATTGCCTAGTTCTGTCAATACAAACACCTTCCACCTTACTAAAAATCAAATCCTCCAAAATCAGTCCCGGAGAACATATCATTATTCTCAACCACATCATACTTGATCTCTTCATTGTGATCATGGCGCAGTTCAATAATATAATCAAAATCCTCCATCGAATATTCTGTATTCTGCACAAAAATATCCGGATGCTCAACGACCTTGACTGCCGGAAGGCGCATGATCTCCCTCACCAGCTGCCAATGCCTTTCATTTGCCCTTCTGGTTGAAACGATCCCATCAATGATAAACAGATTATTTTCGTTGTATTCATCCTGAATCAGCTGATTCCGGATCGTCTGCTTAAGCAATGTTGAGGACATAAACAGCCATCTCTTGTTGGCGCAGACACTTGATGCCACGATCGATTCTGTTTTGCCGACGCGGGGCATGCCCCTGATGCCAATCAGCTTATGTCCTTCCTGCTTGAACAGCTCTGCCAGGAAATCGACGAGCAGCCCCAGCTCATCCCGGACGAAACGGAACGTTTTCTTATCGTCTGCGTCCCTCTGTATGTATCGGCCATGGCGCACCGCCAGCCTGTCCCTCAGCTTCGGTTCCCTGAGCTTTATTACCTTTATTGTGTCCATTGTATGTAAAATAGACTCTAGTCTTTGGATTTGTTCATGATCTTTTGCAAGGATCAGCAATCCCCTTCGCCCTTCATCCACTCCATTGATGGTGACGATATTAATGGAAAGCATTCCAAGGAGCGAAGAAATGTCACCAAGCAGCCCAGGCCGGTTTTTTTGAATTTCATATTCCAGGTACCATTCCGTTTTTTCCATAGGTAAACCTCCCAGATCGTGCCAAATCCGACATTTTCCTGCATAATTTTGTCTAGCTTCTATAATAAATGATTTTCCCTGAAGATGAAAGAAAAAACCAATGTCTTTCGAATCATTCCTCATTTTTTTCATTGACTGCAAAGAAAAAAAGAGAGGGTTGGCCTCTCTTTGGAATGAATCTGTATGGAAAGTTCTATTGCTGCTGTGTTCCGTCGTTCTGAACAAGCTTGACCATCATATTGGCAATGGCATGCTGCTCTTCCTGGCTTGCCACTGACCATAGATCAGCCAACACCTTTTCCTGATCATTTTGCGGATCAACCTGTTTTGCAAGATAGTCGCCAATCTGATAAGCAAGGTCATTGACTACATCTTTGTTCATGCCTTCATTCTGGGCATGGTGAAGACGGTCTCCCAAGAAATCCTTCCAATGATTCCAGTTATCCAATACAGACATTGTTCGTACCTCCTTGTAGTATAGTACAAAGTTATTTTGCTTACAGGAGGGGCAAAATATGCATCTGTCTGTAATTTTACGTGTACCAGCCGCCATTGATTCCCAGAACCTGGCCAGTGATATAGGAAGACCCTTCAGAAAGCAGGAAAGCTGCCGCATTCGCAACCTCTTCTGGTGCTGCCATCCGCCCCATCGGTATTTCTTCCTCTATCTCCATTATTTCCGATTCACTGAATAATTCCATCATCGGTGTTTTTACAGCACCAGGGGCTATCGCATTCACTCTCACCCCATTTAGGGCGACCTCCTTGCTCAAGGCTTTCACAAACGCGATCTGCGCACCTTTTGCTGCTGAATAGGCTGTTTCACAGGCGGCACCTGCCTGGCCCCAGATGGACGAAACCATGATTATGCTGCCCTGGCGCTTTTGGATCAATTTGGGCAGCAGCTCCCTGGTAAGCGCATAAGGAGACAGCACATGCACCCGCATCAGCTGTTCGAGAATCTGGTCGTCTGTATCTTCCAGTAATCCATAAAAGCCTGCCCCGGAATTATGGATAATCGCATCCAGGGAAAAGATGCTGCCGGCGATTTTCTTATAGCCGAGAGGATCTGCCAGATCACCCTGGACCGGGATATATTCCCCTTCGAATTGTGCAAGCTCTCCCAGCAGCTTCTCTATGGCCTCTATGTTCCTGTTATAATGCAGGTAAAGCGAGTGCCCCTCTTCAGCAAGCTTGAGGGCAATTGCCCTTCCTATGCCTCCGCTCGCACCGGTCACCAACGTAAATTTCTTCATTTTCTGTTCCGCTCCCTTTTCCACAATGACAGAAAGCGCCGGAAACCGGCGCTTTCCTTTTTATTTGGGAACAACCTGGCAGACAGTAAATCTGTCCTCGGACAGAAAAACATTTGCTGTCTCTTTCAGCTGTTCTAAACTGATTTTCTCGATTTCAGGCACCACTTCGAACAGGTCCATTTCATTGAAAGCATAACGGGTGAACTGGTTGGCGATATATTCGGGCGAATTGACGGAACGGAGGAATGCTCCGATTTTTTTCTTTTTCGTTCTGTCCAGCGCTTCCTGGCTGAATACATCGCCAGTCTTTGCTTCAAGCAGCATGCTCCTCAATGTGCCGGCAAGCTGATCCGGATCGCTTGTGTCCCCTCCAAGCATCGCAAAGCCGAATCCCTGCTCTTGTGTATAATCATACGAGAAGGTTTCATCAATAAGCCCTTCCCTGTACAGCGTTTCGTAATTTTTGGAGCTTTTGCCGAACAGGATATCCAGCATAACATTCAGCGTCAGCTCATTCTTCAGCATTTCAGCGCCTTCCTGCTTCACATTAAGCGCTTTGACGCCCAATAAGCATTTAGAGCTTTGCACATTCATCTTCAGAACCTGCTTCTTCTCCGCAACACCGGTCATTTCCTGCTCAAACCTGCGTTCGATTGCCGGCTGGTCACTATATTCCTTTTTCTCCTGGTTGCTCCTGATCTGCCCCATAATCGCTTCAGGATCAACCGGACCGGTAACAAACAGCAGCATATTGCTCGGGTGGTAGAAGGTGTTATAGCATTCATACAATAGATCCTTGGTAATATGGGAAATTGATTCCACTGTTCCGGCAATATCAATTTTTACAGGATGATTCTGATACATATTCTGGATGAGGCCGAAATAAAGGCGCCAGTCCGGATTGTCATCATACATAGTGATTTCCTGCCCGATGATGCCTTTCTCCTTTTCTACGGTCTTTTCCGTAAAATAAGGATCCTGGACAAAGTCAATCAGTGTCTCCAGGTTCCGTTCAACGTCTGAGGTGCTGGAAAACAGATATGCTGTCCTTGTGAAAGAGGTAAAAGCATTGGCAGAAGCGCCCTGTTTGCTGAACTGCTGGAAAACGTCGCCGTCCTCTTTTTCAAACAATTTATGCTCAAGGAAGTGGGCGATGCCATCAGGAACCTTCACAAACTCCTCCTGTCCAAGCGGGACAAAGTGATTGTCCACTGAGCCGTATTTGGTTGTAAAGGTGGCATAAGTTTTGTTAAAGCCCTGCTTTGGCAGTATATAGACATCAAGGCCATTGGCCATTTTTTCGTAATATAATTTTTCTTTCAATTGGTCAAAAACGATCGTTTCCATTTATTCGCCCGCCTCCGTTCCTGTTAAGAAATATACGGTATCCATGCTGATTTTTTTTGCTGCGGCGACAATATCTTCTTTCGTGGCTTTGTCCATCTCATCCATCCACAGGTCAAGGGAAATTTCCTGGCCGGCAACTACGTTATGATAAAGGATCTCTGTCATCCCCCTGGCAGTGTCGATCGTTTCAAGCAGCTGATTCTTGATCACTGCCTTTGTCTGTGCCATTTCTTCTTCCGTAAAGTCGCCGTTTACCATGGCTTCCATCTGGTCTTTTATAATGCCGACTGCCTGGTCATAGTTTTTATTATCGATGCCGGACATGACCATCATCAATCCTTTATGGCTTTCAAGCCTGCTGGCGACGTAATAGGCAAGGCTTGCTTTTTCCCTGACATTGATAAACAGCTTCGAATGTGAAAAGCCGCCGAAAATGCCGTTGAAAACCTGGAGGGCGTAGTAATCTTTATCTCCATAGAGGATATTGGTCCGGTAGCCTATGTTGAGCTTCCCTTGTTTTACATCCTGGATTTCTTTGACTTCATTTACATCCCCAGCTTCAGCGGAAGAACCGCGTGGAAGCTGCTTAGGCTCTCTCGGAGAGAACTTGAGATACTCCCCTGCCATCGCTTCAACTTCGCCAGGATCAACGTCACCGATCACATAAAAATCGAGCTGATCTTCTGCAAATGCCCGTTCATAATATTGGTAAAGCTTTTCAGGGGTGATGCTGTCGACTTCGTCCATTTCTCCGTTTACATGGAGGGCATAAGGCTCCCCCTTGCACATTTCTTCAACAAGCCTGAAATTGGAATATCTCATTTTATCATCAAACACAGATTGAATCCGCTGCTTTTGCGTCCTTTTTTCCTGTCTGACTGTTTCCTCATTGAATTTCCCATCCTGCGCATTTGGCTTCAGCAGGATTTCAGCAAGGAATTCAAAAGCCTTCCTTAACAGTGGTGCCGGATCCGAAAGAAATTTCTCATTGGCGATATCCATTGAAAAAGTAACAACATGGTACTCGCCCTTTTTTGCCAAATCCACATACAGACTGGCGCCGTATAAATCATCAAGATGCGAGCGGAGAAGCCCTGTGGCTGGAAATCTGCTTGAACTGCTCTGCAGGACATAAGGGAAAAGTGCTCTTAGAGTCGCATCTTCTTTTTGAAGAGGAGCTTTCATTTTCCAAATCAGTGTATTGGTTTTGAATTTGCCGGTCTTGACTATATGGAGGTCATACCCTTCCATCTTTTTTACGATTTCATCCATAACGGCCATATACATCCTCCTAAATTCCTGCTTTTCCAAAAGATAAGATAGTATATTTTTTTCTAATTTGATTACTGTCTAGCTCCAGCGCCTACCCCCTCGAGGTCACAAGCCAATCCTCCCAAAAAGGCAAAGAACGCCTTTCCGGGAGGATCGTCTTGTGCTTGTCGGGGGTGAGCAAGGCGCTTGCGCTTTTCTTATCTTATGTAGACGCTGCTCAGGTTATTTTTTAATCTTCTCCATAAAAATAAAACATATTCTAACTATAACGTTTCCTAAATTGAGATAGCAAATGATTGATGCGCAGGGAGGGTATGCCAAAGAGGGTATTTTTGTGATAAACAAAGCAGCCCCTTTTATGGAGACTGCTCTTTGATTATACTTATCCGCTATTGGCACTCATGATTTTTTTTGATGGCAGCGTATTCTTCATGATAAGGCCGCTGCTGAAAATGGCCCTGCTTTTCCCGCTGGTTTTGGCCTGGTAAAGCAGGGCATCGGCTTCTTCAAGTGCAAGCTTTGTATTTCCGCTGCTTAAGAAACTGGCGCCAAAGCTCATTGTGAGAGGCTGTTTCCCTCCGGCCATAACCTCCTGAGCCACACTGTCCAGAAGGCCCGTCAGGATGTTAATGACCTTTTCCTCGCGGTTCCCAGGGATAAGGAAGGCAAATTCTTCTCCTCCATAGCGGTAAATTCTGCAGCCGTTCAGCTTTTCAGCCCTCATGAAAGTGCGGCCCAGCTTTTTCAGCACTTCATCGCCTTCAAGATGGCCGTAATAGTCGTTGATACCTTTGAAATTATCTACATCAGCTAAAAGGATGAAGCAGGGTTCCGCTGTTTTTTCTATAAGGTTCAGGTGCTCATGGAATGCTCTTCTATTGGCAAGCCCGGTTAGGAAATCTGTGTACACCATTCTTTTTAATTTTTCGATCTGAGACTTTTGCCTCGTTTCCCTGACAGCGGCACCACCGGCCAGAATTCCGGTTATCCAGAGGCTCCCCAATGGAAGAAGAAGGTGTTCTGCATCTTGCCCTAAATCTGTCCCGGCCAGAATAGAAGCTGAAAAGAACAATGCTGAAAACAGTGCACCTTTAGTGCGCATCCTGATGGCTGCAGTCACGGTAAGCAGGATGGCCAGCGGATAAAAGACGGCAGCCCCGTCTCCAGAAATCATAAACAGGACAGCTGCAGCAATATGGTCGCAGCCAGTCCATACAGCCGCAAGGCGCCTGCTTGCTTTTCCGTTTTTCATAAAGCTTGTACATATATGGGCAGCTGAAATATAGATGAAGGAAAATACGGCAAGGACTGCCGGAAGCGCTGTCTTCTCTGCCTGAAATGGAGCAGCTGGTGAATGGCTTATGAAGAGGACCAGAAGGAGAAAGAACCATCTGCTATAGGAAACAATCTTATCTGTATGATAATCATAGAATAACAAGGATTTTGGCATATGACGGCCCCGATCAGAAATGATAGAATATTAACTATTTAATTTTAAGGCAGGTTTTTCCAAGAGTCAATCTATTCAGTTAATTTTTTCCTTAAATGGCAATCTATCAAAACAATTGAAAAACCCGGCCTGCATGACCGGGATCAGTATGATTATCTTTTTCCTTTTATATATGGAGTACCGAGTGCCTTCGGTGCATCTGCGCGGCCGATGAAGCCTGTCAATGCCAGGATGGTCAGGACATAAGGCGCAATCAGCAGATAAACATTCGGAATGTTCTCAAGCAGCGGCAGGCTGGAGCCTACAATGCTCAAGCTCTGGGCAAAGCCGAAGAACAAAGCAGCGCCCATTGCTCCAAGCGGATGCCATTTACCGAAGATCAGTGCTGCCAAAGCCATAAAGCCCTGCCCGCTGATGGTAGCGTGCCCGAAGTCAGAAGAAATCGACTGTGCATAAACTCCGCCGCCGACACCTGCAAGCGCACCTGAGATGACTACGCCGATATAACGCATTCTTGTTACATTGATGCCCATCGTATCAGCAGCCATCGGATGTTCACCGACTGATCTCAGACGGAGGCCGAATGGCGTTTTGAACATCACATACCATGCAATGAAAGCGATGATGATAGCAACAAAGGATGTATAATAGGTATTGGAGAAAAGGATTTCCCCTATGATTGGTATATCGCTTAATAATGGTATATCGACCTTGCTGAAGCCCACCTGGATGATATCTGTCTGGCCTTTATCATAGATGAACTTGACAAGGAATAATGCAAGGCCGATTGCCAGCAGGTTGATGGCTACCCCGGAAACAGTCTGATCAGCCCGGAATGTGATGGAGGCTACCGCATGGATGAGGGCGAACAGTCCGCCGACAACCAGCGCTGCGACCAAAGCGAGCCATGGAGTTGCTTTTCCCAGTGAATCAACAAATGTCAGGTTAAATACGATTGCAGTGAACGCTCCTATAACCATTAATCCTTCGAGTCCGATGTTGACAACACCGGAGCGCTCAGAGAAATTTCCGCCCAATGCAGTGAAAATAAGCGGTGCAGCCCATAATAGCGTGGAAGGAACAATGATCAGCAAAATATCCATAAAGCCCACTTATTTCACCCCCTTCTTGCCAAACTTATCAATGACGATGCGAATCATGTAGCTGGCTGCTACAAAGAATACAATCAGCGCGATGATGATATCTACCAGTTCATTCGGCACTCCGGCCTCAAGAGGCATATTCAGTGCCCCTACCTTAAGGCCGCCGAACAGGATAGCGGCAAACACGATTCCGATCGGACCGTTTGCCCCTAGGAGCGCAACTGCGATTCCATCAAAACCGACGCCGGTGAACCCGCCTTTGATTGCTGCATAGCCAAAGGTGCCCAGACCTTCCATTGCACCGGCAAGCCCTGCAAAAGCACCTGAAATGACCATTGATAAAATAATATTAGAGCTTACATTCATTCCGGCATACTGGGATGCATGCTGGTTAAAGCCTACTGCCTTCAGTTCATATCCTTTGGAAGTCTTCTCCAGCAGGAACCACATGATGAACACACAAACGAGTGCAATCAAAATTCCCCAGTGAAGCCTTGAATAGTCAGTGATGCTTTCAAAGAATGGTGATCTCAGAGAAGCTGACTCTGCGATATTTTCAGTTCTGTCCGCATTGTCAGTCAATACTGAACGAACAATATAGTTTGTTACATGCAAGGCAATATAGTTCATCATGATGGTCACGATAACTTCGTGAACCTTGAACTTAGCCTTCAGCAAGCCAGGGATGAATGCCCAAAGTGCACCTGCTGCCGCTGCTGCCAGTACAGCAAGCGGAAGATGAATGAACTTAGGGAGATCATCGAAGGCAAGCCCGACCCAGACAGCCGCAAGCCATCCGACAATCAGCTGCCCTTCGACACCTATATTGAACAGCCCTGTCCTGAATGCAAACGCTACAGCCAAACCGGCCAATATATATGGCGTTACCTGGCGGACGACCTCACCAGTGTAATACACTTCGCCAAATGCTCCGTTCCACAATGCTGTATAACCGGCAACCGCATCATAGCCTGTCGCAATCATGATGATGGTGCCGACAATAACTCCCAGCAGAACCGCTATTAAAGGAATCATTATATTTTTCAAACGACTAGACATTAGACTTTTCACCCGCTTCCTTTCTTTTCGACCCTGCCATCAGCAGCCCCAGTTCCTGCTCTGTCGTTTCAGCCGGATCTACGACCGCTACAATCTCACCTTCATAAATAACGGCAATCCGGTCGCTGACATTCATGATTTCATCCAGCTCGAAAGAAAGAAGCAGAACGGCTTTGCCGTTATCACGCTGCTCAATCAGGCGCTTATGGATGAATTCAATGGCCCCTACATCAAGGCCCCTTGTCGGCTGGGCAGCGATGAGCAAATCAGGGTCGCGGTCAATTTCACGGCCGATGATCGCTTTTTGCTGGTTTCCGCCTGACAATGCCCTTGCCTCTGTATACTCAGTCGGCGTTCTGACATCATATTCTTTTATCAGCTTGCGGGCCTTATCGTAAATCTCTTTAAAGTTTAATACACCATACCTGGAGAAAGGCTTTTTGTAGTATGTCTGCAGCACGATATTATCGCCAATCGGAAAATCCAGCACCAGTCCGTGCTTATGCCTGTCCTGAGGAATATGGCCGATCCCGCTTTCAGTGATTTTCCTTGGAGAAAGATTTCTGATATTTTTTCCGTTCAGGCTGATGGTGCCGTCCTCTGCTTTTCTCAGTCCGGTGATCGCTTCGATCAGCTCTGTTTGTCCATTGCCGTCAACACCGGCAATTCCGACAATTTCGCCTGCTTTTATCTTTAAATTGAGATTGTTTACAACAGGGACGCCCCTCGAATCTTTAACCGTAAGCCCATTGATTTCAAATGCAACCTCTTTTGGATCTGCAGCCTTCTTATCTGTCTTGAACGTGACTTCACGTCCGACCATCAGGCTTGCCAGCGCATTCGGGTCTGTCTCGCTTACGTTGACTGTTCCGATGCCGACACCTTTGCGGATGACTGTAACCCTGTCGCAGACCTCCATGATCTCTTTCAGCTTGTGCGTGATCAGGATAATCGATTTGCCTTCCTTGATCAATGTCCGGAAAATCTGGATCAGCTCGCCGATTTCCTGCGGAGTCAGAACAGCGGTCGGCTCATCAAAAATCAGGATTTCAGCTCCCCTGTATAACGTCTTCAGGATTTCAACACGCTGCTGCATCCCTACAGAAATATCGGATATCTTTGCCTGGGGATCTACGGATAAGCCGTAGCGCTCAGAGATTTCCCTTACTTCCTGTTCAGCTTTTTTAATATCGATTCTCCCGGCGGTTGTTGTTTCTTTTCCGAGAATGATATTTTCAGTGACAGTAAACGTGTCGACCAGCATGAAGTGCTGATGGACCATGCCGATGCCAAGGTCATTGGCTATGTTCGGGTTAGTGATGCTGACCGGCTTTCCGTTGACGCGGATTTCACCTTTTTCAGGCTGATACAGGCCAAACAGCACGTTCATCAGCGTTGATTTTCCTGCCCCGTTCTCACCTAAGAGAGCGTGGATCTCACCCTTCTTCAATTGAAGAGTAATATTGTCGTTTGCGACGATGCCCGGAAATTCTTTGCGGATATTGAGCATTTCAATAACGTATTCCATTCTTCCACTCCTCGCACAAATTAATAGAAAATATAGTAGTAAGAGGTCATACCTTAGAAGCTGTAAAAAAATCCGGCAGGTGCCGATTCCTCCGGCCTGCGGCTTTGCATTCCGGTTTTCAAGGTTTCTTAAACATCTATATTTCAGAGAAGATATCTAAAACACTAAGTGAAAGGCAGAATCATTCTGCTCTTCAATTAATGTTCCAGCCTGCAATTTGCATTAAAAAGGAATAAGTGGGCCTTACAACCCCCTTATTCCCTTTTTGTATTATTCAGCCTTGAAGTTTTCAAGCTCAGCTCTTGTACCAGGTACAACAACATCGCCGCTCTTGATTTTATCCTGCCACTCAGTTACAGCAGCTTCGATGTCGGATTTCACAGAAACTTCGTCATTGATTTCTGCAAGGCCTACACCGTCTTCAGCTAAACCGTAAGTAGTGATTTCGCCGCCAGGGAAGTTGCCTTCCATAGCTTTTGTTGAAAGGTCTTTCACTGCATTGTCAACGCGCTTAAGTGCAGAAGTGATGATGACGTTATGGTCGCCGACAACACCTTCAGCTGTCTGGTCGGAGTCAACGCCGATTGCCCAGATTTCTTTAGAAGGATCTTTCTGCTTAAGGTCGCGTGCTTCTTTGAATAGTCCGTTACCAGTTCCTCCGGCAGCGTGGAAAATAACATCTGCTCCAGAAGAGTACATCTTAGCAGCAATTGTCTGGCCAAGTTCAGCTTTATCAAATGCGCCAGCGTACTGTACATCTACTTGTGCTTCAGGGTTGATCGCCTGTACACCTGCAAGGAAGCCGGATTCGAAGCGCTCGATAACTGCTCCTTCAATACCGCCGATGAAGCCGATTTTGTTTGATTTAGTTGTTAGACCAGCTGCAATCCCAGCAAGGAAAGAAGCTTCCTGCTCTTTGAAAAGGATGCTTGCAACGTTAGGCTGCTGTACTTCTGCATCAACGATCGCGAAGTGGGCATCTTTCTGCTGCTGAGCGATTTCATCAACAGCTCCCTGCATCATGAATCCAATACCGAACACAACATCAAAGTCCTGGCGAACAAGGTTGTTCAGGTTTGTTGCGTAGTCAGCGTCTGATTGTGACTGAAGATAGTCAAAGCCGCCTTTGCCTTTTTCCAGGCCGTTTTCTTCACCAAATGCCTGAAGACCTTCCCAGGCAGATTGGTTGAATGATTTATCATCAACACCGCCGACATCAGTTACCATTGCAACAGAGAATGCTTTTTCTTTGTCTGTGCCGCCTTCACCAGCTGCATCGTCTTTTTCTTCACTGTTTCCGCAAGCACCAAGAATCGTGCCGGCTGCAAGAACAAGTGACAGCGCCAAACCAAATTTACGCTTTTTCAAGGTTTGTACCCCCCAAGGAATTTGTTTGAAATTTTAGCAGGAATATTCTGAAAAACAGATTTGTTTTCGCTTTCACTTCCGCAAAAAAATTATATTCTCCTGCGAAGGACATGGAAGCTGAACTTGTCGGCCTTAAAATAATTCACCGAGTAAAGGACTGGTTCATCCATTTCGTCGTAATGCATCTGCTTTAACACAAGCAGTGCAGTTTCCGGTTCACATTCTAGAATCGGGGAAATCTTCTCGTGGTAGCCGATCGGTTCAATCTGGGCAACGGCATAGGTGATTTTTTTATTGGCTTCTTCTTCGAGCACATTAAAAATCGATTCCTGGTCATGCGTGAAGCTTTCCGGGAGTATCTTTTCCGGCAGCTTGTCCACACAGTAGACTACAGGCTCCCCATTCGCAGTCCTGACCCTTTCGATAACCACAATCCCTTCCTCCGCCGAACATGAGAAACGGCGCACATCCTCTTCGGTCGGCCCCTGAGTGACTGAGCTTAAGAATACGGTTCCTGGTTTCATCCCTGCCTGCAGAATCATATTGGTCACGCTGTTAAGCTGCTCGATTCCTGAAGTGAAGAGAGGCTTTGCATTCACAAAGGTTCCTACACCATGCCTGCGGATAATCACGTTTTCTTCTTCAAGAATACGGAGCGCTTCACGCAGTGTAGCTCTGCTTACTCCAAGCTGC
This sequence comes from Cytobacillus sp. T106, assembly GCF_040492155.1. NCBI lineage: Bacteria > Bacillati > Bacillota > Bacilli > Caryophanales > Bacillaceae > Cytobacillus > Cytobacillus sp. T106. The sequence continues at coordinate 180,634 of NZ_JBEUMK010000003.1, forward strand.
TTTGCAAGGTCAAATTCAGAAGGAAGCTTTTCTCTTTCTTTATAGAGCCCTTCTTCAATGTCCTGCTTTAATCGATCGATGACTTGCAGGTATAGATGCCGGTTATCTGACTTAATTGACATGCAGGGTTCCTCCAACCTTTTTTCTCAAGACATCAGACCTCTGATGTTTAATGATTCCTACTAATCGAAAATACTATAACACTTTTTATTTAATAAATAAATAGAATTTCGAGAATTTGTCGAAAAAAGGTGGTTTAGATCCCTTTATCAGAAAACACTTAAAAATCACCCGATTCAGAAACGGAAATACTAGGGAAAACCATTCTTTTTTAAGCGCTTTCCTGTTATTTATTCCCTAACTAAATTGAAAGTTCTTCCATTATGCAAGACTCGCTGACTATAAAAATAGTGCCGGCCCTCCAATACTATGAAAGCGCTTTTAATAGTATAACCTTATTCGCTTCTGTTCTGCTATCTTTTTTTTCAGCTCAAAAAAAACCGGTCTCCCTGGACCGGTTTTCTTCCGATTATGAACTTGCTTCCTCTGATGCCTTGGCAACCAGGACCGCCCTAGGCTTGCTGCCTTCGTATGGTCCTACAATCCCCCTCAGCTCCATTTCATCAATGAGCCTTGCCGCCCGGGTATAGCCGATTCTGAAGCGCCTCTGAAGCATGCTGACGGATGCAGTCTGCATCTCCACTATTAGCTCCACCGCTTCTTCGTAAAGGTCGTCATCAACCTCTGACGCCGTTTCCGGCACATCATCGGGGATCATCTCTTCCTGATACTGCGCTTTCTGCTGGGAAATGACGAAATCGACTACCTCTTCAACTTCTTCGTCGGAAAGAAAAGCGCCCTGGACCCTGACCGGCTTAGAAGCGCCGACAGGAAGGAACAGCATATCCCCCCGTCCAAGGAGCTTTTCTGCTCCTCCCATGTCCAGGATGGTCCTGGAATCAGTCATGGAGGATACTGCAAAAGCGATCCTTGAAGGAATATTCGCCTTGATGACACCAGTGATGACATCTACAGATGGACGCTGGGTAGCGATGATCAAATGGATCCCTGCGGCCCTCGCCATCTGTGCGAGCCTTGTAATGGCATCCTCAACGTCCGAGGATGCCACCATCATCAGGTCTGCCAGCTCGTCCACAATGACGACGATATAAGGCAGGAGGGGCTGCTGTGCCTCTTCTTCTGCATTATGCCGTTTAACATGCTCATTATAGCCTTCAATGTTCCGGGTCCCTGTATGGGAAAATAATTCGTAGCGCCTTTCCATCTCACTGACCACTTTTTTCAGCGCCTGTGACGCTTTCTTTGGATCGGTGACAACAGGTGCCAGCAGATGGGGCGCACCGTTATACACATTCAGCTCGACCATTTTCGGGTCGATCATCATCAATTTCACTTCATGCGGCTTGGCGCGCATCAGGATGCTTGTGATAATGCCATTGATGCAGACACTTTTCCCGCTGCCCGTTGCCCCGGCAACAAGCAGATGGGGCATCTTATTCAGCTCAGCCAGGACAGCTTCGCCTGTGATATCGCGGCCAAGGCCGATCATCAGCTTGCTGTCCGGCCTGTCGTTCTGTTTGGACTCCAGCACTTCACGCAGAGACACCATGGCAACCTCTGTATTCGGCACTTCAATCCCCACCGCCGATTTGCCAGGGATCGGGGCCTCGATCCTGATTCCCTTTGCTGCAAGGGCAAGGGCCAGGTCATCACTTAAACTTACGATTTTGCTTACCTTCACGCCCACATCGGGATGGACCTCATACTTGGTTACTGCCGGCCCCAAATGGACCTGAGTAACCCGGGCCTTGACCCCGAAGCTCTGGAAGGTGCGCTCAAGCTTGGCGGCATTGGCATGTATCTGTTCATACTCACCGCTTTGATCCGCCTGCCTCGGCAGAGTAAGAAGGCTCAGCGGAGGAAGCTCATAGTCCACATTTTCCACCTCTGTAAAAGTGATGGCTGGTGCAGACTCTTCCTCTGCTGCCTCTTCGCCGCCCGGCTTGGACTTCCGTTTTGCTGCTTCCGGCACGGGTTCGGGCTGCTGCTGGTAAGCCCGCTCAGCGAAGCTTGAAATGATCGGTTCAGGCGAAGGCTCTTCTTCAGCCGGCAGCGGCGGCTGGGAAATATTGACGGACGGTTCAGGCTCCCGCTCTTCGGCTGACTGGCGCAGCTCTTCCTGCCTCTGCCTCCGCTCATCGCTTCTTTCACGGAATTTACGCTTCGATTCCTTCATATCTTCCAAAAACGCTTCCCATTGCTTTTTGATGAAGCCCCAAATGGAGATAAACAGCTTGCCTGCGGCTTCCCCAAAGGTCTTTCCGGTCAGCAGCACAAGCCCGATTATAATCAGTAAAGCAGCAATCAGCTTTGTGCCGGCTTCATCAAACAAGAAGTAAGACATCGCAAACAGCACCGAGCCAACCATCCCGCCGCCGAGATCGGTCGTGCTCGTTTCGCCGCCTGCCTCCATCCAGAATAGCTCCCATGTGTTGCCGATGACGCTTGGATCTTCAAACTTGCCGCCGTTTGAAAGCAGCTGGAAAAGTGTCACATGGCTGAGAAGCAGCATGGACGCGATGACCAGGTACAGCCCCATCAGCTTAGTATGGAAAAGATACGGCCGTTCCCTTTTCCACATCAGATATCCTCCATACACAGCCATCCCCAGAAGTCCCAGTATGTACCATTCTCCCATGAAAAAACGGAAGAACATGACGATTGATGTCCCGACCGCACCGAGTTTTGCTATTGAAATCACTGACAGAGCAATCATTATCAATCCAGTCAGTTCATATTGCACAGTTTTTTTCAGTTTTTCTTTGCTCTTCGATTGCCTTCTTTTTCTTTTTGCCATTTCATCACCCTGTACTGCAGATTTCTATCCTGATTCATTATTGCCTCAGCCGGCATGCGGCAGACGTCCGCCACTCATCTTAAAACAAAGAAAACCCGGCAGACTGCCGAGCCCTAAAAAGGCGGAGCATAAACGGAACTGCCCTTTCTCCATCCCGGCAATCCGGCCGCACCGCTGCTTCCTTGAAAGCCGCAGCATGACAAGGAAAGCAGCCATATGGCTGCTCTTAGTAGTATAACAATATTATAGCATATAGCCCGGATTTTGGGTTATACTATTGTAATTTTAGAACCGGGCATGCATCTATCATCCAGAAAATGATTCGGGTCTGTGCTCATGACCCTTATCACTGTATATTGCTGAGGCATATCACCGACAGCTTCGGCAAGCACAGGTATCCCTTCAAAAGAAAGGAATTTTTGTCTGGCAAATGCGCTTTCTTCCGGCTGGAAAATCAGCTCCTGGGGCATCGATGTGTATAAAATCATTGCACCAGCCCCTCTTCCTTGCCTTTGTTCAGGTCAATCAGCTCATTCAGCTTCTTAAGGGCCGGCCCGACACCGCCGACTGCATCAATCAAGCCGTAGGATACCGCATCTGCACCGACTACATTCGTTCCAATATCCCTGGTCAGATTTCCTTTTGCAAACATCAGGTCCTTGAATTGCTGCTCAGACACCTTTGAATGCCCTGTCACAAAATTGATGACCCTATCCTGCATCTTGTCCAGATATTCAAAAGTCTGCGGGACCCCGATGACCAATCCAGTCAGGCGGATCGGATGGATCGTCATTGTTGCCGTTTCCGCTATAAAACTATAGTCACAGGATACAGCAATCGGAACACCGATGCTATGCCCGCCTCCAAGTACGATTGATACGGTCGGCTTAGAAAGGGAAGCAAGCATTTCAGAAATGGCCAGTCCGGCCTCTACGTCTCCCCCCACTGTATTCAGGATCACCAGCAGCCCTTCAATTTTTGGGTTTTGCTCTATTGCTACAATCTGGGGGATCAGATGCTCATATTTCGTCGTTTTATTTTGCGGCGGCAGCTGAAGATGCCCTTCGATTTGTCCGACGATCGTCAAACAATGAATGGTTGTATCCTGTGAAAGCTGGGGCACATTCGTCTGGCCCAGCTGCTGTATTTTTTCCATCAGTGCAGATGGTTTATCTTCCTTGGGCTGTTCCGGGCTTCCTCCGCCCTCATTGGCATTTTGAAAAAAATTCTCATCCATCCTGTATTCTCCTTTCAAGGCTTAATATCGTTAGTATGGACGCCAATGCCTTTTTCATTCCGGCACAGCCAAAAAACGGGCAATTCTTTCGCGCGGGAAGATTTACAGTTTTAATCAAAATAAAGGCCATGAAGCAGCTGCTTCATAGCCTCTTAACATATGCTCTAATCTATTGCTTCACTTCCATGATGATCGGCAGGATCATCGGACGGCGCTTTGTTTTTTCGTAGAAGAATTGATTGAGCTCATCGCGCATATCCTGTTTGACAGCAGCCCAGTCAAAACTTTCTTTCTGGGAGCCGCGATGGACGATTTCCTTGACCATATCGGCTGCCTGAACCAGCAGCTTTTCAGATTCCCGCACATATACAAAACCGCGTGAAATGATTTCAGGCCCTGCCGCTATCTGCTTATCATGGCGGTTCAGCGTCACGACAACAATCAAGATCCCGTCCTGTGAAAGCAGCCTTCTGTCCCTCAGGACGATATTCCCGACATCACCAACGCCGATCCCGTCAATGAGTACATTTCCAGCCGGCACCCGGCCGCTTTGCTTGATTCTGCCGTCCTTGATCTCAAAGACATCCCCTTTTTCAGGAATGAGGATCGAGTCCTGGCTGATCCCGCATTCTGCTGCTAGCTTTCCATGCGATTTCAAGGTTTTATATTCTCCATGCACAGGGATGAAATGTTTCGGCTTCATCAGATTGATCATGAATTTCAATTCTTCCTGGCTTCCATGGCTCGATGCAGTGGCACTGTTCTTTCCGGTGATCACGGTCGCTCCGGCCCTGTAAAGCATATCCATCGTCTTATAGATGAACACTTCTCCCCCTCTGATCGGGGCAGCAGCGAGGTAGACGGTGTCACCTTCCTGGATCGTCACCTGCCTGTGGGTCCTTTTCGCCATTTTCTGCAGCGCCTCGATCGGCTCGCCCTGGGAGCCGGCCGTCAGGATGACCACTTCATGGTCCCTGAAGCTGCCAAGCTCTGATAAAGGTATGAGGATATCATCTTTGACAGCCAAATAACCGAGCTGGACTGCCAGGTCATATACCTTTTGGATGCTCTTCCCTGCCACAGCAACTTTCCTGCCGCTTTCCTCTGCCGCATCGAATATATGCTGTATCTGAATTAAATCAGAAGCAAAGCAGGCTGCGATGACCCTTCCTTTTGCGCTATAGAATGCATGTGCCATCGCTTTTTGCACGACTGCCTCGGATGTTGAGTATCCGGGCCTTTCTGCATCTGTACTGTCTGACAGAAGGCATAATACCCCATTGTCGCCGATTCCGGCCATTTTTCCAATCTCCGCTTTGTACAATTCAGGAGCAGCCTGGTCAAACTTAAAGTCGCCAGTGTAGACGATGCTTCCCTCTGAAGTATGGATGCATATTCCGGCTGAATCAGGGATGCTGTGATTGGTCCGGAAAAATGATACACTCGAATGTTCAAATTCAAGCACTGAATCGGAATTGATTTCAATCAGTTCTGCTTTGCCCCTGTAGTCCTGCTCCTTCATCTTCGCCTTGGCCAAAGCAAGGGTCAGCTTTGTGCCATAGACGGGGACAGATACCTTTTTAAGCACATAAGAAAGAGCCCCAATGTGGTCCTCATGTCCATGTGTCAGGAAAATGCCACGGATTCTGTCTTTATTCTGTACCAGATAGGAAACATCGGGAATCACAATATCAATCCCAAGCATTTCGTTCTCCGGAAACATTAGCCCTGCGTCGATGACATACAGATCTTCATCCACTTCTGCAAGGTACATATTTTTGCCGATTTCCCCGACGCCGCCGAGGGCGATCAGCCTGATGCTTTCATTTTTTCTATTATTCACCTAAAAGCTCCTCCAATGCTGTTTCGGCTGTGCCCCGGACAGGGGCGAGCCTTTTTAATATATATAGCTGTATAGCTTAACACGCTTATAAACAGAAAACGTCCTTAAAACTTTTATGTATACTGACTGCATGGTTCAGCAAAAAAACATGATGGCGGCCTAAAGCCGGGACCGGCTTAGGAACGGATCTGACAGGCAAACCTATTTCCTAGGATAAGCCATCACTCTTCCTTCCTGAATCCGGAGCAGCCCACACTGGTTTCTGGCCTTCCTCACAGCTGGCCTGCTTTATGGCAAAGCAGCCCCTATTCAAGGCCGCTTTTATCTATGAAAGAATATTCAAAAAATGTATTGCATAATCGGACGAGTTCAGTTACACCCATTATACTTGATTAATGAATTTTATGACAACCAATTTTATTTTTTCGTATTGGGGGCAGCGGTCATCTCTATAGGAAAAGACCGGGAGCAATGCTCTCCGGCCTGATAGGGATCGTTTTATTTAGTTTTGGAACAAGTTGAGCAGTGCGGCTCTTTCCTGTTCTGTAAGAGGAACAAGCGGCAGCCTTACTGAACCTGTGTCGATGCCCTTCAGCTGAAGCGCAGTCTTGACTGGGACCGGACTTGGTGCGGCAAAGAGGCCTTCCATGAGCGGAAGGAGCTTCTGATGCTTGGCAGCAGCTTCTCCGACATTTCCCTCAAGGAAAGAAGAGATCATGCTCTGCATTTCAATCCCGATCACATGAGAAGCTACAGAAACCACTCCTGCTGCGCCTATCGCCATCGCTGGAAGCGTCAATCCATCGTCTCCAGAATAAAGAAGGAAGTCTTCATCAGTGCCGGCAATGATCGCTGTCATGCTGTTCAAATCGCCGCTCGCTTCTTTGACAGCCTTGATGTTAGGAATCTGTGACAATCTGATCACTGTTTCCGGCGCGATATTGACTACAGACCTTCCCGGGATATTGTAAACCATGACAGGCAGGGATGTGCTTTCAGCAACCGTTTTGAAGTGCTGGTACAATCCTTCCTGGTTTGGTTTATTATAATACGGAGCAACGACCATAACGGCATCCACACCGATCTGCTCCGCTTTCTTTGTCATCTCAACAGAAGCATACGTATCATTGCTGCCTGTTCCTGCAATGATAGGGATTCTTTTGTCGACCACTTTAACGACATGCTTGAACAGAGCCAGCTTTTCTTCTTTTGTCAGTGTCGGCGATTCCCCTGTTGTGCCGGCAACCACGAGGGAATCTGTTCCGTTCTCGATTAAATGGTTGATAAGCTGCGTTGTTTTTGTAAAATCCACATGGCCTTTTTTATCAAAAGGCGTCACCATTGCTGTAGAAACTCTTCCAAATAGAACCATTCTTTACAACTCCCTGCCTATATATCTGTCTGTTCGAATTCTAAGGACTCATGCTCAAGCTGAAAGGCATCATGAAGGGCATTGACTGCCTTGACAAGATCCTTCTGCTTGACCAGCACCCAGATGGTTGTATGGCTGTCCGCTGACTGGAGGATCCTGATGCTTTCCTCTGAAAGTGCCGTGACAATCTTTGAAGTGACACCCGGTACTCCCGCCATTCCTGCTCCCACAACGGAAACCTTGGCACAATGCCGCTCAAGCACCGGCTCATGGCCCAGCTGCTCAAGCGTTTTGACCGCTTTGTCAGCCATATCCTCAGAAACGGTATATACAACGCCATTCGGCGAAATATTGATAAAATCGACGCTGATCTGTTCATTGGCCATTGCTTTGAAGACCTCTGCCTGCAGGTTGTACTGGTCCTTTTTGGCAAAGACCTTGATCTGCGTCACATTGGACAAATGCGCGATGCCGGTTACAGGGCGCTCTTTAATATCGCTGCCGCGGCTGTTTTTATTGATGCTTGTGACCAGTGTTCCAAGTCCGTCGGAATAAGTGGATCTGATTCTGATCGGCACCTTGGCCTGCATGGCGATCTCCACCGCACGGGGATGGATGACCTTGGCTCCCTGATAGGCAAGATTGCAGACCTCTGTATAGGTGACCACTGAAAGCGCCCTTGCATTCTCGGCGATGCGCGGGTCGGCCGTCATGATGCCTTCTACATCTGTAAAGATATCAATCCACTCTGCCTGAAGCGCAGCCCCGAGAGCAGCGGCTGATGTATCGCTCCCGCCTCTGCCGATGGTCGTGATATCGCCATTCTTGGCTGCTCCCTGGAAGCCTGCCACTACGACGACATCGGATTCCTCAAGCTCCCTGAGCAATCTGTCGCATTTCATTTCAATGATCTTCGCGTTCGTGAAATCGCTGTTGGTCCTGAAGCCGGCCTGTGCACCCGTCAATGCGGATGCCTCGATGCCTTCTTCCTTCAGCATATTGGTGAACACAATGCTCGAAATGGTTTCGCCGCAAGATAAAAGAAGATCATTTTCCCGCTTGCTGATTTTGCTGCCGCTCCCGCCGATCAGCGATAAGAGGGTATCAGTTGCGTACGGATCTCCCTGCCGCCCCATTGCGGAAACGACAGCCACTACTTTATAGCCTTCCGACAAAGCTTTTTTAATATGCCTTTTTGCGTGCGCCCGGCTGCTGTCATCCCGTACGGATGTGCCTCCGAACTTCTGGACGATTATCTTCATCGTAACACCTCAAAAATATCCGTTTCCACTTATTTCACCAATTCCAGTTTGATTAAGCTTTCAGCGATCTGCACAGAATTCCAGGCAGCGCCTTTCAACAGGTTATCAGAGACTACCCACATGTGGAAGCCTTTGTCATTGTCAAGGTCCTTGCGGATCCGGCCGACAAAGATATCGTTTTTGCCTACACAATCTGCAGGCATCGGGTAGATTTGGTTTTCAGGATCATCCTGAAGCACAACACCAGGGGCATCCTTAAGGATGTCTTTGATTTCCTGTGCATCCACACCTCCGGCTTCCAGCTCAAAGTATACTGACTCCGAGTGGCCGGTTGCTACAGGCAGGCGGACACAGGTAGCCGCCACCTGAAGATCAGGCATATCCATGATTTTTTTTGTTTCGTTGATCATTTTCATTTCTTCAAATGTAAATCCATTATCCTGGAACATATCAATTTGAGGGATGGCATTAAAGGCAATCTGATAATGCTTTTTGTCGCCTTTGACCGGAAGGATCTTCGGCTCATGCTCTTCATTATTAATGATCGCCTTAGTCTGGCTGTACAGCTCTTCAACTGCCGCAGCGCCAGAACCGGAAACAGCCTGATACGTAGAAACAATGACCTTGCTCAAGCCATGCTTCTTCCGCAGCGGTTCAAGGGCTGCAACCATCTGAATGGTAGAGCAGTTCGGATTGGCGATAATCCCATTATGCTTTTTAAGGTCTTCTTCATTCACCTCAGGGACAACGAGCGGCACGTTTTCCGACATGCGGAATGCGCTTGTATTATCAACCACAATGGCGCCATGCTCAACAGCATGCGGAGCGAGCTCTTTTGAAACGCCGCCGCCTGCTGAGAATAATGCGATATCTACACCGGCAAAGCTCTCCGGCTTCGCTTCTTCCACTATATATTCATTTCCTTTATAACTTACCTTTGTGCCGGCTGAGCGGGCAGAAGATAGTAAAGTTAATTTCGATACAGGGAAATCTCTGCTTTCTAAAGTCTGCAGCATCTGCTGTCCAACAGCTCCGGTAGCTCCGACGACTGCAACGTGAAATCCTTTTTTGTTCTCCATCCAAAACTTCCCCTTCCAGCATACAAAATGATTAATCGATTTTAGGCTGCTTTTTCTTTTACAGGCAATATAAGAGGACGGCAGCTGTTGATTTCTTCGCCACCGCCATTCTTATTGTAGTATAGCATTCACTATGCTTCCAGTATATGAGATGATGGTCCAATGATTGAATAGCTGGACAAACTCATATTTAATATTTTCATTTTAACATATTCACCCGTTAAAGAAATAAACTTTTTTGTGATGGAAGGTGCAGAGATCAGTTGCCGTCTTTATAGCGTTCAACAATGACCGGCTGGAGCTGTTTTCCCGTGATGGCCGCTTCAATCGTTTCTGAAAGCAGGGTCATTCTGGCAACCATGGAATTGGGCTTCTTAACTGGATCATCCTGTCCGAATGGGATGAAGTAAATATTCTTTACTGCCATCAGCCTCATCAGATTCATTCCGTTCAGCCCAAGGGCATCATTTGTGGAGATGCCGACTACAACAGGACTCTGATTCCTGAGCGTTGCCTTTGCCGCCATCAGGACCGGGGAATCTGTCATCGCATTGGCGAACTTGCTCATGGAGTTTCCTGTCAATGGCGCAATGACCATGCAGTCCAGCGGTATCTTCGGTCCGAGGGGTTCTGCCTTTACAATCGAATCGATCACCTTATTGCCAGTCAGGTTCTCGATTCTCGCAATCCAATCCTCCCCCGCTCCAAATCTCGTTTCAGTATTCTGAACAGTGCCGGTGACAACCGGGAGCACCTCTGCTCCTGCATTGACAAGCTTTTCAATCTCAGGGAATACAGCATCATAAGTACAATGTGAACCAGTAAGGCCAAACCCGATCTTTTTACCTTTAAGCGTCATGGTATTGCCCCCTTTTATTTTGAAAGTCATCGGCCAGCAGAAGGGCCAGCACATTGGCCAGAATCTGCCCTGCTGTTTTCGGGGCAACAATTCCTGGAAGTCCCGGGGCCAGCAATGCCTTGATGCCCCTCTTTTCGGCATAGCGGAAATCTGTCCCGCCAGGCTTTGATGCCAGATCAATGATCAAGGTATGGACCGGCATCTTGCTGATGACCGAAGCACTGACAATCAGATGCGGTATGGTGTTAATGCAAATGTCCGTATCTTTGACAAATGACTGAATATCATCCAAATGGAACGGAGTGAGCCCCATTTCAGTAATTCTCGCAATATGCTCGCTTTTTCTTGCGCCAACCTTTACCTTTGCCCCTAAAGAGTGAAAGGTTCTTGCCACACTCATACCGACTCTGCCCAGGCCAAGCACCACCACATTGGATCCGTGAATGGTAAAATCAGTGTGCTGGATGGCCATCATGATCGTCCCTTCAACAGTCGGAATCGAATTATAGATGGCAATGTCGTCCCTCTCAAACAGCTGCACCAGCCTTCTGTCATTCTGACTGGTGATAGCATCCAGATAGGAATTTGTAATGCCGGAATATATGGTGCAGTGCGGCTGTGTTTGGGCGATCATATCTTCTGTTAAAAACACTTTCTCATTTGAAAATATAGTCTCAACCTGCCCTTCCAGATTGGTGCCTGGCACAGGCAGGATTATGCTATCCAGAGCTGAAAAATCTACTTCATCCACTTTCTCCTTCGATGCTCCGGTAAAAGCATGATCCAGCTGCTCAAAGCCAATCAGCAAGAGCCTGGCATCCAGTTCTGTCAGCTTCCTGATGATCTCCAGCTGCCGGGCATCCCCGCCCATCACTGCTATTTGCATCCCTGTCAGCATGAATTATTCACCTTCTTCTAAAGAATCTTACAGGAATCTAAAGTCTCATACATAACTACTCCAACATCCTATGACAGCAACCCAGATAAGGTGAGTTTTTTAAGGCAGAAATATGGGCGGACAGATAATGCTGAAAATAAACCTAAACCAATGCGGAGGACGCTTGTCTGAGAGAACACTATCAAAAGTCCATAATGGCAAAACAAAAGGGGTGCAGAATGAAAGATCATTCCGCACCCCTTTTGCCAGCAGCCGCATGCTTCACTAACGGCCGCCACGCTCTGTTCTGCTGATTCAGCTGTCATCATCAGGCATATCAATGATAATCATATCATTGCCGATTTTCTTGATATGCTGCCAGGGCACTGTAATTTCCCCTCCCTGACGCTTCAGGCCGAACCATTTCAGCGACGGAATGAGGAGGGCCTTGATTTGTCCGTCCTTTTCATTTATTTCAAGGTCAGTCTGGCCCAGCACTCCGAGGCGCTCAGCTTTTTTCGCATCAACTATTTCCTTCCCGCTCAGCTCACTGAGTCTCACGCAAATCCCCCCAGTCTTTGTCCTCAATATATATTTACTGCAGCAAATCGATTTTAGAAGCATTCCATCTTTTCGATTGATAAAAACATAGGGGGGCAAGGTTGAGGGTTTTTGCTGGAGGCACTGGCACCCTCTATTCTGAAAAATGACTTTTAGAGGGCCTTAGTCGGCTGGACTAACACCCTCTATTTTGTAAATTGACTTTTAAAGGGTCTTAGTTGGATGGACTAACACCCTCTATCAGGCATTCTGGCTCTCAGAAGGCCTTAGTCGGCCGGACTAACACCCTCTATCCAGCCAAACTGGCTCTCATAGGGCCTTAGTTGACCGCACTAACACCCTCTATCAGGCATTGTGGCTCTCAGAAGGCCTTAGTCGGCCGGACTAACACCCTCTATCAGGCATTCTGGCTCTCAGAAGGCCTTAGTCAACCGCACTAATACCCTCTATCAGGCATTCTGGCTCTCAGAAGGCCTTAGTCAGCCGCACTAACACCCTCTATCAGGCATTCTGGCTCTCAGAAGGCCTTAGTCAACCGCACTAACACCCTCTATCCAGTCAAACTGGCTCTCAGAGGGCCTTAGTTGACCGCGCACTAACACCCTCTATTCCGCAAAATGACTTTCAGAAGGCCATAGTCGGTCCCACTAACACCCTCTATCCAGCTAAACTGGCTCTCAGAGGGCCTTAGTTGACCGCGCACTGGCACCCTCTATTCCACCAAACACTCATAGGGGCTCAGCTGCAGCAGTTGATGCCTCCTCTATCCAGTTTCCCCAAAGTTCCATCTGAGCTTTGGCCAAAATATAACAAAAACCCGGCACTCACGCCGGGTTCAAGTCACTTCTCTATTTAAGCCAGATTCTTTGGCAGTACGCCGTCAGGGCTGATCAATGAAACAGAGAATTGGTCTGAGAAGATGGAGTTTGCCATTTCGTTGACTCCCGCTTCTGAGACTTTATCAATTTGTTCGACTATCTCATCGAGTGAACGGTGCCTTCCGAGCAGCAGTTCGTTCTTGCCATTGCGGCTCATGCGGCTGTTTGTGCTTTCAAGGCTCAGCATCAGGCTTCCCTTCATCTGTTCCTTGCTGTTTTTCAGCTCTTTCTCAGTGATGCCGTCCCTCTTCAATGTAGCAAGCGTTTCCTGGATTGTTTCAAACAGTACATCCAGCTGCTTGGCTCCGGTTCCGCCGTAAATCGTAACCATTCCCGTATCCTGGAATGAAGAGTGATAAGAAAAGACAGAGTATGCCAGTCCTCTTTGTTCTCTAACGTCCTGGAACAGGCGGCTGCTCATGCTTCCGCCAAGGATATTGTTCAGAAGAATCAGGCTGTACATATCTTTATGGCCGACTGGAAGCCCTTCATAGCCTAAGCATAGATGAGCCTGTTCAGTCTCTTTTTTCCGTGAGACCCGGTTTGAATGAAAAACAGGCATTTCCTGATTTCTTTCCTGCTTCCCGGCTTCATAGGAGCCGAACAGCTTCTCCACTTCCTGGATGAAAGAATCGGAGATATTGCCGGCAATGGAGATGACAACATTTTCAGGCGTATAAGTTTCATGCATGTACTCCCTTAATGTGTCCCCTTTAAAGGTCTCCAATGTTTCCTCAGTCCCGAGGATCGGGTAGCCAAGCGGATGGCTCTCATATATAGCCTTTCCAAGAAGATCATGGACGATATCATCTGGCGTATCTTCATACATCTTGATTTCCTCGAGCACAACATTTTTCTCTTTATTTAATTCTTCATCCACAAAGGTGGAATTAAAGAACATATCGGCCAGTACATCAAGTGCAAATTTTGAGTGTGTATCAAGGACCTTGGCATAATAGCATGTGTATTCCTTTGATGTGAATGCATTAACCTGGCCGCCAATGCTGTCAAAGGATTCTGCTATCTCCCTGGCTGTCCTTGTTTTTGTCCCTTTAAAGAACATATGCTCCAGAAAATGAGAGACTCCGTTATTGCCGGGATGCTCATTCCTTGAACCGGTCCCGATCCAGACACCGATTGCAACTGAACGGACCGTCGGTATATTTTCCAGAACTACTCTTACACCATTTTGGCATGTATATTTCTTTATCAAAGCAACTCCTCCTGTTCTCTATCCTGGTGCATTTAGCGCGGTTTAGTTAGTATAGCTCATTATTGTTATTTTTTCCAAAATCCTGTTTATCTATCACTTTTTATCCATAATACGCTCTTCGCTTAACAATCTTGAAACTGAGGCAATTTCAAAGTCTTTTCCTTTGATTTGCGTGATCATACTGTCGAGTGACTTAGCTGTAGAATCGGTTGGATGCATTAAAATGATTGCTCCATTATGCACCTTTGGGACCACTCTGTTCAGCAGCTCTTCCGGGGAAGGCTTCCGCCAGTCGACTGTATCGAGGCTCCACATGACCGTCTTCAGTTTCTTTTCAGCTGCAATCCTGACCGTTTCATCCCGGTAGCTTCCGCTTGGGGGAGCAAACCAGGTGACTTCCTGTCCGGTTGTTGCTTTAATGACCTGGTTGGTCTTTTCAATCTCTTCCCTGATGCGGGCCGAGGATATGGTTTTCATATCCGGATGGGTAAAGGAATGATTCCCGGCTTCATGCCCTGCTTCTGTAATCATCTTGGCAAGCTCAGGATTCTGCTGGACCCATCTTCCTTCAAGAAAAAAAGTGGCTGTTACCTTATGTTTCTTCAAAGTGGCAAGCATCCCCGATAAGTACTCGTTTCCCCATGCAACGTTTATGATGAAAGATACCATAGGTTTGTCGGGATTCCCTTTATAAATGGGGGCAGGAGGCAAATCACCCAGTTTCTTTTCTGGTTCAATCTGCTCCAGCACCAATTTGTCGGGATCGAATTTCTTCTCGCCCTTCATTTTTTTATACGATGCCTCTACATCAACCTTTACCCCATTGTAGCCGGGTATAGCCTTCCAGACCGGGTCGATCCTGGCATCTTGTGGAGCTATGTAATAGTTCTCAGATTCCTTCTCTATCCTTTGTATAAGAGAATCTGACTCTGCTGTTACAGCAAGGCTATCCATTTTCAGCTGCGATACATAAAGATCTGTAAAAGGGTTATTGACCAGCATCAGTGAAAAAGCACCGATCAGCAGCATACCAGCTAATTTCTTCATTTTCTCAGCCCTCCTTCACTAATTTTTATGTGAAGGGTGGACAGGGTAGAACAGCGGCTGGAAATATACTGAGGGCTGCAGATGCCATGGTTCTGTATGTATAGAAAAAGCCAGGGATCTCCCTGGCTTTAAAATCCGGCTGAAGCCAAAGCCGGCAGGAAGCTGCAATTCGTCTGCGTCCCCGGCATGCCGGCCAAGCCTTCATCTTATGATGAACCGGTAAAAATTAATCCTGTGCCTTCTCCTGCTTTTCGCGCTGTTCCTTCAGAACTGCTTTGCGGGAAAGGTTGACTCTGCCCTGCTTGTCGATTTCTGTTACTTTTACAAGCAATTCGTCTCCAAGTGACAGGACGTCCTCCACTTTGCCTACGCGCTCTTCGGCAAGCTCGGAAATATGAACCAGTCCGTCTTTTCCGTTGAAGATTTCAACAAAGGCACCGAACTTTTCAATTCTCTTGACCTTACCAAGGTACATCTGGCCGACTTCAACCTCGCGGACGATGTCTTCGATGATCTTCTTGGCCTTGTCGTTCATTTCCTGGTCTACAGAAGAAATGAAGACAGTTCCATCCTGCTCGATGTCGATTTTGACGCCAGTTTCTTCAATGATCTTATTGATCTGCTTTCCGCTTGGCCCGATAACATCGCGGATTTTGTCCGGATTGATTGTCATCGTCAGGATCTTAGGCGCATATCTGGAAAGTTCCTTCTTCGGCTCTGCAATGGTTGCAAGCATAGAGTCGAGGATTTGCATCCTGCCTGCTTTCGCCTGCTGGAGCGCTTCTTCAAGGATTTCGCGGGAAAGCCCCTCAATCTTGATATCCATCTGCAGAGCTGTTACACCCTTGGATGTACCTGCCACCTTAAAGTCCATGTCTCCAAGATGGTCTTCCATCCCCTGGATATCAGTAAGGATTGAGTAATAGTCGCCTGACTTGATAAGCCCCATGGCGATGCCTGCTACAGGAGCCTTAATCGGAACACCGGCATCCATCATCGCAAGTGTGCTCGCACAGATGCTTGCCTGGGAAGTAGAGCCGTTCGATTCAAGAACCTCTGAAACCAGGCGGACTGTATAAGGGAAATCCTTTTCATTCGGGATAACCGGCTCAAGAGCACGTTCACCAAGAGCTCCATGCCCGATTTCACGGCGTCCCGGACCTCTCATCGGCCCAGTTTCCCCTACGCTGAAGTTAGGGAAATTATAGTGGTGCATAAAGCGTTTCTCTTCTTCGATGCCAAGTCCGTCAAGGATCTGGACATCACCGAGTGCGCCAAGCGTACAGATGCTCAGAGCCTGGGTCTGTCCCCTTGTAAACAGCCCTGAACCGTGTGTGCGCGGCAGCAGGCCGATTTCAGAAGACAGAGGACGGATTACATCAAGGCCGCGGCCGTCCGGGCGAACCTTTTCTTCAGTGATCAGTCTGCGGACTTCAGCTTTGACAAGCTTGTCCAGCACCTTTTTCACCTGTTTGATGGTCTCATCGTCTGCTTCCTGCTCTTCATATTGTGCCAATACTGCATCTTTCACCGTTTTAATGGCAGCTTCACGCGCATGCTTTTCCTGCACCTGAATCGCTGAAACCATGTCCTTCTCGGCTGCTTCGCGAACCTTGGATTCAATGTCAGCATCTATTTCATATAATTTGATTTCTGTTTTTTCTTTTCCGACTTCTGAAACGATCTGTTCCTGGAAGGAAATCAGGCGTTTGATTTCTTCATGGCCATACATAATGGCTTCAAGCATTGTTTCTTCCGGCACTTCATCTGCACCGGCTTCAACCATGTTGATGGCATCCTTTGTACCTGCTACAACAAGATGCATATCGCTCTCATTCTGCTGCTCCACAGTCGGGTTAATGACAAACTCGCCATTGATGCGCCCTACTGTGACACCCGCAATCGGGCCGCCGAACGGGATATCAGAAACACTCAGTGCCAAAGATGAACCAAACATAGCGGCCATCTCGGAAGAGCAGTCCTGATCAACGCTCATTACCATACTTACAACCTGAACCTCATTGCGGAAACCGTCAGCAAACAGCGGGCGGATCGGCCTGTCGATCAGGCGGCTGGCCAGAATGGCCTTTTCACTTGGGCGGCCTTCACGTTTAATGAAGCCTCCAGGTATTTTCCCAACTGCATACAAGCGTTCTTCGTAATTGACTGTCAGCGGGAAGAAGTCAAGGTTTTTTGGCTCTTTTGATGCTGTTGCTGTACTGAGGACTGCTGTATCTCCATAACGGATCAGCGCTGCTCCATTGGCCTGCTTTGCAAGCTGCCCGATTTCCACTGTAAGCGTACGTCCGGCCCAGTCCAAGGAATAAATCTTCTTATCTTGTCCCATTGCTTTATAAACCCCTCTCTGCGTATAAACTTTTTAGAGGTTTAGCGAATTATTGTATTAGCCTAAACCATCGTAAAATTCTTTTATAAATCAAAAAAAGACATAGTTGTATTTAGTATGCACAATTTCTATGTAAAAAATCAATCTATGTATACAGAAAGCCTGCTTTTTTATAAGCCGGCTTTCTGTAAATATCACTTAAAGACGATAAAAAAGCGGGAAAAAATCCCGCTTTCAATACTATCGGCGTAAACCAAGCTTAGTGATTAACTCACGGTAACGAGTAACATCCTTGTTACGCAGGTAAGTCAATAGGTTACGGCGTCTACCTACCATCTTAAGAAGACCGCGGCGTGAATGGTGGTCTTTCTTGTGAGTGCGTAAGTGATCGTTTAAGTTGTTGATTGATTCTGTAAGGACAGCGATTTGAACTTCTGGAGATCCAGTATCGTTCTCATGAGTTTTGTACTCATTGATCAGTTCATTTTTACGTTCTTGAGTGATTGCCATCCTGTTCACCTCCTAATGTTTATCCCCTGTCACTGAGCAAGCGTCGGTGACTCGACTTGCCAAGCAAAGGTTCTTATTTTTGGTACGTTTATAAGAATACAGCTTTTCAGGACAAAAATCAAGTTAAACCTTCATTATTTTCAAAGTAGCCGACAGCTGCGTCTTTATCCCTCGAAATTTGGGCAACCAGTTCATCTACCCCTGAGAACTTCCTCTCTGAACGCAAATAGCGGTGCCATTCTATCTCTACTTCAGAGCCGTAAATTTCCCTGCTGAAATCGAAGAGGTGGACCTCTATTGAGGGCCGGTCGGCAGCCGGCTTATTGAATGTCGGTTTATAGCCGACATTGCAGACGCCTTCTACCCAGCTCCCATCAACGCGCATCCTGGCGGCATACACCCCTGTCGGCGGATAGATATAGCTGGTTCCGATGTCGATGTTTGCGGTTGGAAAGCCGATCGTCCTGCCCCGCTTATCTCCATGGATGACCGTGCCGCGCGTGGTATAATATCTGCCCAGCAGTCCCGGAAGTTCTTCTGTATGCCCCTCTCTGATTTTCTGGCGGATGAGGGTGGAACTGATTTTTTCCGTGCCGTCTGTGAGCTTGTCGACCACGGTGTATGTAAATTCTTCCCTTGAATGAAACGGAAGGGTCTCCATTGTGCCTTTGCCCATCCTGCCATAGCTGTAGTCGAAACCAGCCACTATATGCCTGGCATTGAGGCCGATCAGGTATTGGTCAGCAAACTCCTGGGGAAGCAGGCTGGCAAAGCTGCTGCTGAATTCGACGACAAATAAATAATCGGCGCCAAGCTTCGATATCTCTTTGATTTTATCTTCAAGAGGCGTTATATACTCTATATGCTGTACGCTTTTCCCCAGTACGACAGAAGGGTGGGGATCAAAGGTCATGACTGCGCTTTTCAGCCCTTTTTGCTCTGCCGCTTTTTTCGCTTCAAGAATGACTTTCTGATGTCCGAGATGAACCCCGTCAAAATAACCCAGGGCCATGGACAGCCCGGGAAAATCCGTTCTGGCAAATTGATGGGGATGTTTAATAGCAATGACTTCCATTGATGATACTCACCTTTTTCTATTGCTGGATACTATGCTTCGTTTCTAAGCACTTTTGACGGCTTCATAAGTCCGGGCTTTGCCGGATGGTGAAGATAGATGGCCAGGGCAGTCCCTGCCTCTGTCTGGACGACAATCGGGCCTGTTTCTTTCTCCAGGAAATCCGGTATATTCAGAAGTGCTCCATTTTTTACTTTCTCTGCAACTGTATCACTAATCGTGTATTTCGGCAAATGAGAAATCCCCTCTTCGAGCGGCCTGATTTTTGCTGCAAGCTCACCGCTTTCCTGAAGAGCTTCAATGTCTTCGAATGTCAGGCACTCTTCTTTCGCAAAAGAGGCTGAGCGGATTCTTTCAAGGCCCGACATATGGGCAGGATAACCCAGCGCTTCACCGATCATTACAGCAAGCGTACGGATGTAAGTCCCTTTGCTGCATTCGACCCGGAAGCGGAAAGAAGGATTGGGCCCTTCAAATTCCTGCTCCTCGCTCAGCAGCTCGATTGAGTAGATGCTGACCTTTCGTGTCGGCCTCTCTACCTCGATTCCTTTTCTGGCATATTCATAAAGCCTTTTGCCATTCACCTTTACAGCAGAGTACATAGGCGGCGTCTGTGTGATCTCACCCTTTAGATTCTCAAGGACATCGATGACTTGTGCTCTTGTAACTCTACCGGCAACAGGTTTTTCTTCGATTTTTTCACCAGATGCGTCTTCTGTTGAAGTGGAAAAGCCTAGTGTGACTTCGCCCTCATAAGCCTTTCCGGCATCGGTGATATATTCCGCGACTTTTGTGGCCCTGCCAATGCAGATGGGAAGGACTCCCGTCACATCCGGATCAAGTGTGCCGGTGTGGCCGATCCTTTTCATCCTCAGGATTTTGCGCAGCTTGAATACACAATCATGGGATGTCATCCCTTTAGGTTTAAATAACGGTATGATTCCTTCCATTTCCATACCCCTCCAATACTATATGTACGCTGGCTTCCCGGCCTGGACAGCCAAAAAAAGGATAGACCAGAGTCTATCCTTTTCCGGAAGCTTATTCTTTATCCTGTTCTTCTTTAGATTGGCCTTCTTCCTGGATTTTATGAAGAAGTGTATCAATGCGATTTCCATAATCGATTGATTCATCAAACTCAAAGATGATTTCAGGTGTTTTGCGAAGCCGGATGCGCTGTCCAATTTCTGAACGGATGAACCCTTTTGCTTTGGCAAGTCCTTTGAGCGTGTTTTCCCTTTTCTCTTCATCGCCGAGAACCGAGATATACACGGTTGCCTGCTGCAGGTCTCCGGTAACAGCAACATCAGTTACAGTCACAAAGCCAATGCGGGGATCCTTGATCTTTCGGCCAATGATCTCGCCAAGCTCTTTCTTCATTTGTTCTCCAACTCTGTTTGCTCTATGGCTCATATGATCACCTCTTGTTAAAGCCACTCTATATCTGTGATTGTCCGTTCTATTTCCGGAAACGAATCGATTAGCTTGAGAGCGTTCTGCAGCTCCGCTTCAGCGGAGACACGGGCAGAAGCAACTGCCGCAACGGCAATTTTGGTCCTCTGCCACGTATCCTGGAAATCAACTTCAGCAACAGACAGATTATGCCTCTGCCTGAGCCGCATGATGATCCTCTGCAGAACAGCCCTTTTTTCTTTTAAGGAATGTGCATCATAAATCATGCATTCGCAGGCTGCAAGGCCAACTACCATTAACGTTCCACTTCTTCCATGATATATGCTTCGACAACGTCGCCTTCTTTTACATCATTGAAGTTTTTGATGGTAATTCCGCACTCGTAACCCTGGCTGACTTCTTTCGCGTCATCCTTGAAGCGTTTGAGGGCATCGATTTCGCCTTCAAAAATGACCACTCCGTCTCGGATGAGGCGAATGCCGCTGTCACGTGTGATTTTTCCATCTGTAACATAGGAGCCGGCAATCGTTCCAACCTTTGATACCTTGAAGGTTTGGCGGATCTCAGCCTGGCCGATGACTTTCTCTTCGAATTCCGGATCAAGCATGCCTTTCATGGCTGATTCGATCTCGTCGATCACTTTGTAGATGATTCTGTGGAGGCGAACATCCACTTCCTCAGTATCTGCTGCACGCTTCGCATTATTATCAGGCCTTACGTTAAAGCCGATGACAATGGCATTTGAAGCAGCGGCAAGGGTGATGTCTGATTCATTGATCGCACCGACTGCTGTATGAATGATCCTTACATTGACACCTTCAACATCTATCTTATTCAAGGCAGCTGCAAGCGCCTCGGCGGACCCTTGAACATCCGCTTTGATAATGATGTTTAGATCTTTCATTTCCCCTTGTTTCATATGTTCAAACAAGTTATCAAGGCTGACGCGCGTCTTTTCGCTTCTCTGGGCCTGGATCGCCTGCTGTGAACGCACTTCGCCGACCTGGCGGGCTGTTTTTTCATCCTTGAATACGACAAAGCGGTCGCCTGCAAGCGGCACATCATTCAGTCCAGTGATTTCAACCGGTGTGGATGGACCTGCTTCTTTGACGCGGCGGCCAAGATCATTGACCATTGCACGCACACGTCCAAACGTCGTGCCGACTACGATTGGATCGCCGACCTTAAGTGTTCCATTCTGGACAAGAAGGGTAGCAACTGAACCCCTGCCTTTGTCAAGCTGTGCTTCAATGACCGTTCCGACTGCATTGCGGTCAGGGTTGGCTTTGTATTCTTCAACCTCGCTGACAAGAAGGATCATCTCAAGCAGGGAGTCGATTCCATCTCCAGTCAGGGCTGAAAGCGGAACAAAGATCGTTTCTCCGCCCCACGCTTCAGGCACAAGTCCGTGCTCTGTCAGTTCCTGCATCACGCGGTCAGGATTGGCAGCAGGCTTATCCATTTTGTTGACGGCAACGATGATCGGCACCTCGGCTGCCTTTGCATGGTTGATTGCTTCTACAGTCTGAGGCATAACTCCGTCGTCAGCTGCAACAACCAGGATTGTAATATCCGTGATCTTTGCTCCACGGGCACGCATAGTCGTAAACGCGGCGTGTCCCGGTGTATCAAGGAAAGTGATCTTCTTGCCGTTTTCTTCTACCTGATAAGCACCGATATGCTGGGTGATTCCGCCAGCCTCGCCTGCAGTCACCTTTGTGTTCCTGATGCTGTCAAGAAGAGTCGTTTTACCATGGTCAACGTGGCCCATGATCGTTACGACAGACGGCCTTTCAGACAGTTCAGCACTTTCATCTTCTGTGAAGTAAACCTCAAGGTCCGTTGTATCGATGAGGATTTCTTCCTCTACTTCCACGCCGTATTCACCGGCAATCAGCTCGATGGCATCTTTGTCAAGATCCTGGTTGATCGTAGCCATTACGCCAAGCATAAAGAGCTTTTTGATGATTTCTGAAGGTTCACGGTGAAGCTTCTTAGCGAGCTCCGCCACAGTCAATGAATCACTGAAGGTGATTTTAGCCGGAAGTTCTTTTTCTTTGCGGGGCTGAGGAGCATGGTTAGTATGCTGCTTCCCTTTATTCTGGTTATTGCGGTTGTTGCGGTTTTTATTATTGTTATTGTTGTTGTTCTTATTGCGGTTATTGTTGTTATTGCCGCGGCTGCTGTTATTGTTGTTATTGTTTCCAAATGACTTGGGTTGATTGCCGCCGCCTGAACGGTTTGCCGGTGCAGATGGCCTTGCTTTGTCGCGGCTGCCGCTATTGCTGTTCTGCTCGCCTGAAGCTTTTGGCCTTGGCTGGCTGTTCTGCTGCGGCTTTTGATTTCCTGCTGACTGATTAGGCCTGGCTGGTTTAGTGTCGGCCTTTTTGCCGAAAATTTCATCCAGCTTTTTAACAGCATCGTTTTCAATCGTTGTCATATGGTTTGAAACTTCCACGTTCATGTCTTTCAATTTTGTAATAACGTCTTTGCTTGAAATATTGAATTTCTTTGCATATTCATAGACGCGCATTTTACTCATATTTTCACCCCCGGTAGAATTAATCGAGCAGCGTCAACAGTTTTTTTGCAAACCCGCTGTCAAGGACAGCCACAACTACACGTGCTTCTTTTCCGATCGCTTGACCAAGAAGGTGACGATTTTCCACTATTTTATATGGAACGTTATAGGATTTACATTTGTCTGTCACTTTTTTTGCTGTATTCGCAGACGCATCTGCTGACAGCAGCACGAGCTTCGCCTTGCCGCCCCTTATTTCTTTGACGGAGAGCTCTTCACCCGATATGATCTTGCGTGCTCGATTGGCCAAGCCAAGCAATGACATCCATTGATTTGAGTTCATCAGGATAGTCGTTTCTCCTTCTCTATGAGCTCTAAAAGCTCTTCATATATAGAATCATCCACTGCTGCATCCAGATGATTTGAGAGTATGTTTTTCTTTTGTGCTGATAAGACTGCTTCTTTATCTCTGGAAAGATAAGCTCCCCGGCCTGACTTTTTCCCGGTCAGATCCAAAGAGACCTCGCCTTCCTTAGAGCGAACGATGCGAACCAGTTCTTTTTTCGGCTTCATTTCACCGGTAGCGACACATTTACGCATGGGAACCTTTTTATTCTTGTTCACGATCATTCACCCTTTCTTACTCCCTGTCTTCATCTGCGTCATAATCAGATTCAAAATCTGCCTCTTCTTCCGCAGTGAAGTCTGTATCAGTATCATAATCCGCATCATCAGCGTAATCTTCTTCATCAAAAGTAAGAAGTGACTCTTCACGAGGGAAAATGCCTGATTCACGGGCTTCAGTCTCAGATTTAATGTCGATTTTCCAGCCGGTCAGCTTGGCAGCAAGGCGCGCATTCTGCCCGCGCTTCCCGATTGCAAGCGAAAGCTGGTAATCCGGCACGATTACGGTTGTTGCCTTATCTTCTTCATTCACAATAACATCCAGCACCTTGGAAGGGCTCAATGCATTGGCTACAAAGACAACCGGATCCGGCGACCATTTAACAATATCGATCTTCTCGCCTTTCAGCTCATTGACGACTGCCTGTACACGAGTCCCTTTTGGACCTACGCAGGATCCAACCGGATCGACTTCGCTGTTGTCAGCATGAACTGAGATCTTGGAACGGTCTCCCGCTTCCCTTGAAACCGATTTAATTTCAACGGTGCCGTCATAAATTTCAGGCACTTCAATTTCAAACAGGCGCTTCAATAAGCCAGGATGCGTCCGGGAAACAAAAATCTGCGGCCCTTTAGTCGTTTTCTCAACTTTCGTGATAAAAACCTTGATCCTGTCATGAGGCTTATATTGTTCATTCGGCATCTGCTCATTGGCCGGAAGGATGGCTTCGATCTTGCCGAGGCTGACGTAAATGAATTTAGGGTCCTGCCTCTGTACGATCCCGGTCATGATGTCTTCTTCGCGGTCGATGAATTCTGAATAGATGATCCCGCGCTCTGCCTCACGGACACGCTGTGTTACAACCTGCTTGGCAGTCTGTGCAGCGATTCGGCCGAAGTCCTTCGGAGTGACCTCTAATTCAACCACATCTTCAACCTGATAATTCGGGTTGATGCCCTTGGCTTCATCAAGGCTGATTTCAAGACGCGGGTCAAAGACCTGCTCTACTACTTCCTTGCGGGCAAAAACCCTCATCGTTCCGCTTCCAAGGTTCAAATCGATGCGGACATTTTGCGCCTGGTTGAAGTTTCGGCGGTAAGCTGAAATCAAGGCTGCTTCAATGGCCTCAATAATGATATCCCGAGAAATTCCTTTTTCTTTTTCCAGCAACGTCAGAGCATCCAGCAATTCACTGCTCATGAGATTGTATCCCCCTTTAATCTCCTAAATCTCGTTTCTTCCTTATGAGAAAGTAACTGCCAAACGGGCATTGGCCACTTTTTCATAAGGAATGGAAATTGTTTTTATTCTTGTTTTGACCCTGACTTCCACAGTCACTGTCTCACCATCAAATTGAGTGAGCTTACCTTCAAACGTTTTTTCGCCATCTATTGGTTCATACGTTTTAATGAGGACATTTTTTCCGATTGCACTTTTATAGTCCTTCTCTTTTTTCAGAGGGCGTTCAGCACCCGGCGATGAGACTTCCAGGAAATAGTTATAAGGAATAGGATCGAGTTCGTCGAGCTTTTCGCTGAGCCTTTCGCTGACAAGGCCGCATTCTTCAATGTCGACACCCTGCTCCTTATCAATAAATACGCGAAGGAACCACTCTTTTCCTTCTTTCACATATTCAATATCAACCAGCTCCAGATTGAGTTCATCCACAATAGGGGTGACCAGCTCTTCGACGGTTTCAGTCACTTTGCTCATAATTTCCCTCCTTTGGTGTTAAGGCATCCTTAAACCCGTATGTAATATCCCGGGATGCTCAGGCCCATGCCTGTAAAAAGCCCGGCCCCGGCATTTAAAGAGACCCCCCTCTAAGGGGGGGGGGCTTTCAGCCGGAACATGCTTCTTTCACAGAGCAGATGCCTGGAGAAGCGTTCAGAAATTAGCGTACACAACACGAAAGAGTGGGTTGCCCCACTCTTTTTCGAGAGTTATCCTTAGTATTTCCAATAAAACTATACCATAACCAAATTTTTTATGCAAATGGAATAGCCGTGCTGGCAAGGGTTTGCCATGCCAGCAGAGTCAGCAGCCAAACGTCTGGTTTAGAATAATGACAGCTGGTTTTGATCAGGGAGCGACTCCAGGCAGCCGTGATTATCCAGGTACTCAAGGATTGTTTTGGAAATCCTTCCTCTTTGCTGGAGATCTTCTTTAGAAAGAAACTCCCCTTCTCCCCTTGCCTTTACAATGTTAAGGGCTGCATTTGTGCCGAGCCCCGGTATTGCATTGAATGGCGGGATGAGAGAATCGCCGTCGATGATGAAATCAGTTGCATCCGAACGGTATAAGTCCACTTTCGAGAATTTATAGCCGCGTTCGTTCATTTCCAGAGCAAGCTCCATAACGGTAAGAAGGTTCTTTTCCTTTGGAGATGCGTCAAGTCCTTTTGCGTTGATTTCCTCGATCTTCGCCCTGATTGCCTGTGATCCGCGGACCATTGCTTCCACATCAAAGTCTTCAGCCCTGACCGTAAAGTAGGCCGCATAGTAAAGGAGGGCATGGTGGACTTTGAAATAAGCGATCCGGACAGCCATCAGCACATAGGCGGCAGCATGTGCTTTCGGGAACATATATTTTATCTTTTTGCAGGAATCAATATACCATTCCGGCACTTCATTTTTTCGCATTTCTTCTTCCATATCATCAGAGAGTCCCTTTCCTTTACGGACAGACTCCATGATCTTAAAGGCGAAGGCAGGCTCCAGCCCCTGATAGATCAGATAGACCATAATGTCATCACGGCAGCCTATTACTTCACTCAGAGTACAGATGCTGTTATGGATAAGCTCCTGTGCATTGCCGAGCCATACATCCGTCCCGTGCGACAGGCCTGATATCTGGACAAGCTCAGAGAAAGTGGTCGGCTTTGTATCCTCAAGCATCTGGCGGACAAAGCGCGTCCCGAATTCCGGTATGCCAAGCGTCCCTGTTTTACACATGATCTGATCTTGAGTAACGCCCAATGATTCAGTCCCGGAGAAAATCTTCATGACCTCGGGATCATCAGTCGGTATTGTCTTAGGGTCGATCCCGCTCAGATCCTGGAGCATCCTGATGACAGTCGGGTCATCATGGCCGAGTATATCGAGCTTCAGGAGATTATCATGAATTGAATGGAAGTCAAAATGGGTCGTCTTCCATTCAGATGTTCTGTCATCGGCCGGAAACTGGATCGGCGAGAAATCGAAGATATCCATATAGTCAGGGACAACGATGATACCCCCAGGATGCTGGCCGGTCGTTCTTTTTACGCCTGTGCATCCTGATGCAAGGCGGTCAATCTCTGCACCGCGGATCTGCAGGTTGTTGTCCTGCTGATATGCCTTAACATATCCGTAAGCCGTTTTATCTGCTACAGTGCCGATCGTTCCCGCACGGTAAACATTGTCTTCACCGAACAATACCTTTGTGTAATTATGTGCCCTCGGCTGATATTCGCCTGAGAAGTTCAAGTCAATATCAGGGACTTTGTCCCCTTTGAATCCAAGGAACGTTTCAAACGGGATGTCATGGCCGTCTTTGCGGTAGGGAATATCGCAGGTCGGGCAGTTTTTGTCAGGAAGATCAAAGCCCGATCCGACAGAGCCGTCGTTAAAGAACTCGGAATGCTTGCAGGCCGGGCAGACATAATGCGGCGGCAGCGGGTTTACTTCCGTAATCTCGGTCATGGTTGCGACAAAAGAAGAACCGACCGATCCCCGCGAACCAACGAGATACCCATCATTCAGCGATTTTTTTACTAGCTTATGAGAGATGAGATAAATAACGGCAAATCCATGGCCAATGATGCTCTTAAGCTCTTTTTCAAGCCTGGCCTCGACGATTTCCGGCAGTTCATCCCCGTAAATCCGCCTTGCCATGTCATAGCTCATATTGCGCATTTCTTCATCCGCACCATCGATTTTCGGAGTGTACAAGTCGTCCTTGATCGGTTTAATGGAATCTATCATGTCGGCAACTTTATTCGTGTTTTCGACCACAATTTCCTTTGCCTTTTCCTTGCCGAGGAAAGAGAAGGCGTCGAGCATTTCATTGGTTGTCCGGAAATGTACATCCGGGAGCTGGTGGCGGTTCAGCGGATTGGCGCCGCCCTGTGAATTGATCAGGATCTTCCTGTATATTTTATCAACAGGATTCAAGTAATGGACATTCCCGGTAGCTGCGACAGGGATGTCCAGCTTTTCACCAAGCTTCACGATATTCGAAATGATTTCTTCCAGTGCTTTTTCATCCCTGACCAGCTCCAATTCAATCAGGTGTGCATAGACAGCTTTTGGATGGACTTCAAGATAGTCGTAAAAGGAAGCCAGATCTTCAGCTTCTTCCGGCCCCTTCTGCATCATCGCTTCAAAAACCTCGCCGCGGTCGCATCCAGAGCCGACAAGGATACCTTCCCTGTACTTTTCAAGCAATGAACGGGGAACCCTCGGAACCCGGTAAAAATAGTTCATATGTGAAATGGATACAAGTTTAAATAAATTCTTAAGGCCCGCCTCTGTTTGGGCCAGCAGTGTGCAATGGTACGGACGCGCCCTTTGGTAGGCATTGCCCTTGCCCATATTGTCATTAAGCTGATTATGATATTCAATGCCTTTTTGCATAACCTCTTTGAGCATCTTGATCAATAGATAACCTGTAGCTTCAGCATCATAAATGGCTCTGTGATGCTGTGTGAGCTCAACATCGAATTTCTTTGCCAATGTGTTCAGGCGGTGGTTCTTCATCTCAGGAAGCAGGAATCTTGCTAGTTCCAGAGTGTCGATGACAGGGTTGGCGGCTTTGCCGAGACCATATCTTTTATACCCTGTATTCAAAAAGCCCATATCAAATGAAGCGTTATGGGCAACCAGGATATCATTCTGGGACCACTCTTTAAACCTGCGGAGCACCTCTTCTACCTCTGGGGCATTCCTGACATCGTCATCCGTGATGCCTGTTAAATCTATCGTTGTCGCTGACAGAGGATGATGCGGGTTCGCAAATGATTCGAATCTGTCTATGATTTCGCCGTCATGTATTTTGACAGCCGCAAGCTCGATGATCGTGTCATAAACAGCGGAAAGCCCTGTTGTTTCGACGTCAAAGACGATATACGTACCTTCTGCCAGAGGGATCGGGGCAGAATTATAGGCAATCGGAACGCCGTCATCAATCAGATTGATTTCGACTCCGTAAAGGATTTTAATATCATTTTTCTTTCCTGCACCAAATGCCTCAGGGAATGACTGCGCCACGGCATGGTCTGTAATGGCAATCGCCTTATGGCCCCATTTTTTCGCCTGTGATACCAGCGCACTTACCGATGAAACTGCGTCCATCTGGCTCATAGGCGTATGAAGGTGAAGCTCGACCCGTTTCTCGTCTTCAGGTGCCGTGTCTTTTCTCAGGACCGGCTTAATCTCATTAATGTCGTTTCCGATCATGACCAGGTCACGAACAAAAGTATCGTTCTGAATGCTTCCGCGCACCTTCACCCACATGCCTTTTTGGACATGCTGGAACAGGGCTGCATCTTCTTTATCGCGCGAGAACATTTTGACCATGATGGAGCTTGTATAGTCTGTGACCTTAAAGGTCAGCAAGGTCCTGCCGCTTCTGAGCTCCTTCGTTTCAGCTGCAAAAATAAAGCCTTCAACCGCAACCCTGCGCTCTTCATCGACAATTTCCTCAAGACGCCTGAAGTCGGCATCGTCCTTGATGGTAAGGCCGATAGAAAGCGGTCCCTGCAGTTCGCCGGAGCCTGAGTCTCCCTCGGCTTCTTTTTTCTGCATATCGATCATTGCCTGGCGGCCCCGTTCCTGATCTTCCTGCTGCTTTGCCTTCAGGAATTGCTCATATTCGGCGTTTGATGAGGAATCGGCATTTATTTCTGTATCGATTGTCAGCATGGGAAAGCCAAACGTCTGGAAGACATTCGCTATCATGCCGGCATACTTCCGCTTGATCGCCAGCCCTTCCATTTCATTGCGGACATTCAATATGACTTTCGTTCCCTGAA
The DNA here is from genome assembly GCF_040492155.1 of Cytobacillus sp. T106. Taxonomy (NCBI): domain Bacteria; kingdom Bacillati; phylum Bacillota; class Bacilli; order Caryophanales; family Bacillaceae; genus Cytobacillus; species Cytobacillus sp. T106. Next base: position 210,244 of record NZ_JBEUMK010000003.1, read on the forward strand.
CCTTCGGCGTCTGTTCATTCAGAAGCTTGATCAGCGGAGGTGATATCCCCTCGATTTCCTGGATGCAGCTTTTCCAGTAATCCAGGAGAAGCTCTTGTGTGAAGTTCTGGTCTGCCACTTCTATCGTAAAAGATGTGTTTGCTATATGTGAAAATGTTTTTTCAAGCTGGACAGAAAACCGGCTGAAGACACTGCATGGCAGGATGCTGTCAAACATGAAGTAAAAATGCCATTTCTTCGCTTGCTTTTCTATTACTACTTTGTCTATTTGTGCATTTTCGAAATGCTTTACAAAGGCATCTTCTGTGAGTTGAAGCTGCTGGAGCAAGAGGTGGAATCGCTCTTTTTTGCCTGTGGCATCGCTCATCGTTCTCTCTCCTATCCTTAAAATCTATTTTCTATTTGTGATTGTTTTTTTGGTTAGAAACATTAGTCATTATACCATAAAGAGTGGGTGTGTTTTGAAAAAGAAATAGTGTGAAAATGAAGTTGGTTTTAATTTGGCATGTCTACTTTTTTAAAGTCTTTTACATTATCAATTAGAACAATGATATCTAACCCCTGGAGTAATTTGGTTGAGATTTGCAGAAAAATGTCTGATGTATATGAGTCTGTTGATTTGCGTTGCAGGCACTTCGCTTTCCGTGGGGCGACGCTGAGCCTCCTCAGAGCAGGCTCTTGCGGGGTCTCAGCCTTGCCGCTATCTCCCACAGGAGTCTTCGTGCCTTCCACTCCAATCAACAGGGGCTTTGAATTTTTTTGCGTATTGAATTTCTAAAAACCAAATTCCTATGCTCTATTCCTGGAAATTGTTTCTGCTTTTATATGGGGTGTTGATTTCCGTTGCAGGCACTTCGCTTTCCGTGGGGCGACGCTGAGCCTCCTCACGTTTGCGCGCTGCGGGGTCTCAGCCTTGCCGCTATTTCCCACAGGAGTCTTCGTGCCTTCCACTCCAATCAACACGCTTTTATAATTTTTTTTCAGTTCTAATAACTTTTTAAATATCCTACATAGAAATGAATCTTTCACTAACTATTTTCCCCAAATGAAAACGGACCCCGCAGCGGGATCCGTCTATAGTCTTAAATTACTTTTGTGAAGTAAGGATGGACGCAATATGCTCCAATAGCTGGTCTTTGTGGATTTCTTCCATTTCGCCTGTGCTTCTTACTTTTACTTCGACGATGCCTTCGGAGGCTTTTTTGCCGGCTGTTATTCTGACTGGAAGTCCGATGAGGTCGGCGTCGGCAAATTTTACGCCGGCTCTTTCGGGCCTGTCGTCAAAGAGTACTTCGTAGCCATTTCCACGGAGTTCTTTGTAAAGCTCTTCTCCGAGGCCTGCCTGTGCTTCGTCCTTCATGTTTACGGCAATGACGTGAACCTTGAATGGCGCGAGATCTGCCGGCCATATGAAGCCTTTGTCATCGTTGTACTGTTCGGCGATTGCTGCAAGGATACGGGATACCCCGATGCCATAGCAGCCCATGATCATCGGCTGGGTACGGCCGTTCTCGTCAAGGTAAACGGCATTCATTGCTTCACTGTAGCGGGTGCCAAGTTTGAAGACATGGCCGACTTCAATGCCCTTTGCAAAAAGGATTTTGCCGTTTCCATCCGGCGAGAGGTCGCCTTCCTGGATAAAGCGGAGATCGGCAAATTGAGAGACTTCAAAATCGCGTCCGGCATTGACATTGATATAGTGGAATCCTTCTTCATTCGCACCGCATACGCCGTTCACTGCTGCTTTCACAGCATGGTCTGCAACAATTTCAACATCTTTAGCGCCGATTGGGCCCAGTGATCCTACAGAACAGCCAAGGATGCTGCGTGTTTCTTCCGGAGAAGCCAATTCAGCCGAAGCAGCTGAGAAGAGGTTCTTCAGTTTAATATCGTTTACCTCGTGGTCACCGCGGACAAGAACCAGCACATATTTGTCATCAACCTTGAAAAGAAGGGATTTAATGCATTCCTCGCTTGACACATTCAGGAATGAAGACACTTCTTCAATCGACCTTTGATTTTCCGTCTGGACCTTTTCCAATTCCTTTGGAGCGGCATCACTTTTCGCATATGCGTTGATGACTGGTGCCATTTCAACATTGGCAGCATAATCCGAAGCATCGGAATAAGCAATCGTATCTTCCCCGATATCGGAAAGCACCATGAATTCATGTGTATCTTTTCCGCCCATAGCGCCAGAATCAGCAATAACTGCCCTGAAGTTCAGTCCGCAGCGTGTAAAGATATTAGAGTAGGCTGTAAAGAGCCTGCTGTAAACTTCATCAAGGCTTTCCTGTGAAGAATGGAAAGAGTACGCATCTTTCATGATGAATTCGCGCCCGCGCAGAATTCCGAAACGCGGCCTCTGTTCATCCCTGAATTTTGTCTGGATCTGATAAAGCGTCAATGGCAGTCTTTTATATGATTTTACTTCGTCACGTACCAGGCTGGTGATTACTTCTTCATGGGTTGCACCCAAAGCAAACTCCCGGTCATTACGATCCTTTAATCTCATAAGCTCTGGCCCGTATGTATACCATCTTCCTGATTCCTGCCACAGCTCAGCCTGCTGGAGCGCCGGCATCAACAGTTCGCTCGCCCCTGCGTCATCCATTTCTTCCCGGACGATGGCCTCGATTTTCTGCAGCACTTTTCGTGCCATTGGCAGATAGCTGTATACACCCGCTGCGTTCTGGCGGATGAATCCTGCCCTGAGGAGAAGCTGGTGGCTTCTGACCTCGGCATCTGCCGGTACTTCTCTTAAAGTTGGGATAAGTGTCATGCTTTGCTTCATAATCAGCACCTCTTCGTTTCATATATTAATTCTTAATCAGTGTAAGGGCTCGTCCTGTTTCCCGGGTATCCGGAGAAAAAACTGGGCTATCGCCGGTTCTGGAGATAGCCGCAGATGTTTATTTTATTCTATTGCAGGAAGAAACGCTGGATATCATTCCATGTGACAACAAGCATCAGCAGCATAAGGAGGGCGAATCCGATAAAATGGACCATCCCTTCCTTGTTGCGGTCGATCGGCTTGCCCCGCAATGCTTCCACTGCAAAAAACATAAGCCTCCCGCCATCAAGTGCCGGAATTGGGAGCAGATTCATGATTCCAAGGTTGATGCTCAGTATTCCTGCCCATTTCATCAGATAATAGATGCCTGATTTAGCCACTGTATCTGTTGATACATAAATGCCGACAGGGCCTGATAAAGCATCAATGGAGAACTGGCCTGTGACAAGCTTACCAAGCATGACGAAAATTTCTTTCGTCCATGTGTATGTTTCTTCTGCACCATAAGCGATGGCTTTCAGCGGAGATTTCTCCATCGGGCTGTACACGCCGATTATGCCAATGGTTTCTTTGCCTTTTTCCCCTTCAACTTCCCTTGCCTCAGGAGTTACAGGGATTTCAAGCTCTTCTCCGTCGCGGCTGAGGATGAAATCCAGCTCTTTACCTGGACTCTTCTGGATGATTTCCACCACATCGTTCCAGCTAGAGATTTCAGCGCCATTGATGCTCTGGACCTGATCTCCTTCAAGGAGGCCAGATTCCTTCGCAGCTCCATCAGGAGTCAGCCGGCCAAGCTCAGGTTCGTTTGTCGGCATCCCCTGAAGAAGACCGATCAGTACAAATACGACAAATGCAAGGATGAAGTTCATCATCGGTCCGGCAAATATGGCCATGGTCCTCTGTCCGAGCGTCTTGGAAGCAAACTGCCTGTCATACGGGGCGATGAGCGTTTCCACACCATCCTCGACAAGGAGAGCATCCTTGTTGATCGGATATGAAACAAGCCTTTCTTCCTCTTCACCCTCGGCATAGCCGCGGATGACAAGATCATGCTCGATGTCGGCATATTCCACTTCAATCGGCCTTGCATCCGGATATTTATCTTTATTATTAAGGATGATTTTGCTGACCCGTTCGTCATTATCCAAAATCAAACCAACACGATAGCCCGGTTTGATTTCCACCATTTCAGGATCTTCCCCTGCCATCCTGACAAATCCCCCAATCGGAAGCAGACGGATGGTGTAGACAGTTTCTCCTTTTTTATGGGAGAACACCTTGGGGCCGAAACCTATGGCAAATTCACGGCAAAGAATGCCGGCCCTTTTGGCGAATACAAAGTGCCCCAACTCATGGAAAAAAACAAGGGCTCCGAAAATGATAATAAAGGCTATCACAGTATCCAAAAATATAACCACCTTTTTTTAGAGGTTGTTCAGTAAGAAAAGCGAAAGCTGCCCGCGCCGTGCGGCAAAGTCTGCCTGGCCCTCATCCTGCAGGCTTCAAGGGTAACAGGCTGATAGGTTTTTATTTGACTTTTCGCCAGCCGGCTTTCCCGCAAGCGGATGGCGCATGGAGCCGGAAAGGCGGCAATCTTCAAGCGCCAAAACCCTCTTTGGATCTCCTCTTTCCTGTACTGAACACCAGCTTATAGAAGCGAGTTTACCAGCTGCCTTGTCTGACGATCAACTTCCTGGATTTCCTCGAGGCCCGGGTTATCTGAAACAGCATGCTTTTCCATAGCCTTTTCGACTAAATCCTCTATCTGGAGGAAAGTGATTTTACCTTCCAGGAAAGCTGCAACCGCCGCTTCGTTAGCTGCGTTCAGGACAGCAGGAAGTGTGCCTCCCCGCCTGCCGGCATTAAATGCGAATTGCAGGCAGCGGAATCGGCTGTAATCCATCTCCTGGAAATGAAGCTGTCCGATTTCTGCCAGATTAAGCTTCTTGCCGGTCCGGTGGGGAAGGCGGTCCGGATATGTCAGGGCGTACTGTATCGGCACCCTCATATCAGGAGTCCCCAGCTGGGCGATGACAGAGCTGTCATGGAATTCCACCATAGAATGGATGATGCTTTCCTTATGAAGAAGGACCTCAATTTTTTCATATGCTATAGAAAACAGCCAATGGGCCTCTATCACTTCAAGACCTTTATTCATCATTGTTGCAGAATCAATGGTTATTTTAGCTCCCATAGACCAGTTAGGATGGTTTAAAGCCTGTTCGACAGTCACATCTTTGAGTTCTTCTCTTGTTTTATCGCGGAAGCTTCCCCCGGACGCTGTAAGGATGAGTTTATCGATATTCTTCTCGTTTTCCCCCTGAAGCGCCTGGAAGATAGCGGAGTGCTCACTGTCGACAGGAAGAAGCTCCACACCGTTTCTCCTGGCTGCATCCATGACGATATGGCCTGCAGTGACAAGTGTTTCCTTGTTGGCAATCGCAATTGTTTTCTTTGCTTCAATGGCCTGAAGTGTCGGCTGAAGGCCGACGCTGCCAAGGACAGCGTTAACGAGGACATCTGCTTTTGGATGTACGGCTGTTTCTATAAGCCCTTCCTGGCCATAAGCAAACTTAATTCCCGGGAACTCGCCTGCGAGTGTGTCTGCATCATTCTTCTCTGCAGCCGCTACCAGCTCAGGTTTGAATTCCGACATAATTTTCCTGCCAAGTTCAAGGTTTCTGCCGATGCTCATGCTGGCCAGCCTGAATTGCTCTGGATGCTCCCTTATAACATCAAGGGTCTGGGTGCCGATAGAACCGGTTGCCCCCATTAAACTAATATATTTCACTATTGTTCAACTCCTATTGTTTCAACAAGCTAGACTCTCCCGGCTAGTTAAGCAGCTGGAAGAAATGCAGAAGCGGCCATACGAATAAAAGGCTGTCAAACCTGTCCAGGATGCCGCCGTGCCCGGGAAGGATTGTCCCGGAATCTTTCACTACATAATGCCTTTTAAGCGCCGATTCTGCCAGATCTCCTATTTGGCCGAAGATAGACAGAACAATCGTGATGAAAGTAAGCTGCATCAGTGTCGCGTCTATATCAGTCAGCAGGACGAACAGAACTGCAACGGCGACCGCACATACGACCCCGCCTATAAAGCCTTCCACCGTTTTATTCGGACTGATTTCAGGCCACAGCTTGTTTTTCCCCATGGCTTTCCCGATAAAATAGGCACCGGAATCTGTTGCCCATACAATGAATAAAGAGAAAAAGATAAATAAAATGCCTGCTTCACGTGTTTCAATAAAAAAGTAAAAGCCAATCCCCACATATATCGATGCAAGAATTGAAAAGGCTGCATCATCAAAAGTAAATCTGTTCTTTGATGCCACGGTATAGGTCAGCAAAAGCAGGACAGCAAGCATCCCGATTTCTGTCTTTGATCCGGCAGCAAACTGCAATGCCGGCCATTCCTGTGCACCATCAGGAAGCATCAGCCCCCATAATAGAGCAAGTGTAATAATGCCGGGCACTGATAACATCTTAAGCCTGCGCATTTTCAATACTTCAAATAAAGCCGCTGCGGCAAGCACATAGGCAAGCAGCACAACCGGTGTCCCTCCGTATATGACAACAGGGATTAGTATAGCTCCAAATATGATCGCTGTTATGATTCTTTGCTTCATCTAGTTTTCAACACCTTTATTATACTCCTCCGAACCGCCTCTGACGGTTTTGGAACACCTCAATGGCCTCGAGCAATTCTCCCTCAGTGAAGTCCGGCCATAATACATCTGTGAACCAGAACTCCGTATAAGCCAGCTGCCACAGCATGAAATTGCTCAGGCGGATTTCTCCGCTTGTCCGGATCAGAAGATCGGGATCTTCCAGCCCTTCAGTCATTAAGTAGGCTGAAAAAACTTCTTCATTCAGTTCACTTTCTTCCATTATGCCACTTTGGCAATCATTTAAGACCCGTTTGACGGCTTCGAGTATTTCTGCCCGGCTGCCGTAATTGAGAGCAAAGTTCAGAATGAGGCCATCATTGTCCTTTGTTTCTTCCATTGCCTTTTCAATCGCTCTGAGTGTATGGCCCGGAAGCTTATCTTTATAGCCTATCATCTGGACACGGACATTTTCCTCAACCAGCTCTGGAAGGAAAGTTCCCAGGAATTCTTCCGGAAGCTTCATGAGATAATCGACTTCAAGCTTCGGCCGTTTCCAGTTCTCAGTCGAAAAAGCGTAAAGGGTCAGAGTCTTGATTCCGAGCTCGTTGGCAAGCTTAGTCGTCCTCCTGACCACCTTCATCCCTTCATGGTGCCCTGCTATTCTCGGCAGGGCCCGCTTTTTGGCCCAGCGGCCATTCCCATCCATTATTATCGCTACATGAGAAGGTACTTTTTGTTCCCTTATTTTTATTATGCGCTCTCGGAGATCGGAAGAAGGTGCTTGGTTCTTCCATTTTTTAATTTTATTTAACATAAGACGGCTCCTTCAAAATGCGTTTCTCTTATCCTCCGAAAAAAGATCTTTCCCCAAAATGTACGATTTGCCTGTTCCCAAAATCCGCACGTTCTTATCATACCAAAAATAATTGAAGATATCTCTATAAAAAAGAATATGTAAACATAATAAAAATAAGAATACAAGAAGCAGCACATTATGGCAGGATGCCATAATTATGCTCCATATCGCCATATGAGCAAAAAAACCCCCTATATACATAGAGGGTTCTTGTATATTTAGCTGATATAACACCGGAAAAAGAATTAAACCTCAAGAATTTCTTTTTCTTTGTCTTTTGTGATGCTGTCGACCTTTGTGATATGCTCATCTGTCATCTTCTGGATGTCATCTGAGTAGCCGCGAAGGTCATCTTCAGTAATCTCGCCGTTTTTCTCCAGCTTCTTCAGATCATCGTTGGCATCGCGGCGGATGTTGCGGATCGCGACCTTTGCATCTTCTGATTCTTTTTTGACTACCTTCACAAGCTCTTTCCTGCGTTCCTCAGTCAGGGCAGGGATGGCAAGGCGAAGCAGATTCCCGTCATTCGTAGGATTCAGGCCAAGGTCAGATTTAATGATCGCCTTTTCGATTTCTCCAAGAATGCTCTTATCATAAGGCTGGATGACGAGAAGGCGGGCCTCAGGCACGGAAATTCCAGCAAGCTGGTTGACCGGTGTAGGCGCCCCATAATAATCCACAGTGATCCTGTCAAGCAGCGAAGCGCTTGCCCGGCCTGCGCGGATGCTTGCAAGCTCCCGTGAATACGCCTGGATTGCTTTTGTCATACGTTCCTTCGAGTTTGAAATAACTTGTTTTGGCATTATTTATTCCCCCTGACGATCGTTCCGATTTTTTCACCGCATACGGCACGCTTAATATTGCCGTTATCCATAATTGAGAATACAATAAGCGGAATATTATTGTCCATGCATAAGGAGGAAGCTGTTGAATCCATTACGGCAAGCCCCTCTTTCAGGACATCCAGATAAGACAATTCTTCATATTTAACCGCATTTACATCTAGCCGAGGATCTGCGGAGTATACCCCATCTACATTATTTTTCGCCATTAAGATAACTTCTGCTTCGATTTCAGCAGCACGCAATGCTGCTGTAGTATCTGTTGAAAAATACGGGTTGCCAGTACCAGCTGCGAAGATTACGACACGCTTTTTTTCCAGATGGCGGATTGCACGCCTGCGGATATAAGGCTCTGCAACCTGGCGCATTTCGATGGATGTCTGAACGCGTGATTCAACATCCAGCATTTCAAGGCTGTCCTGAAGGGCAAGGGAATTCATGACAGTTGCAAGCATGCCCATATAGTCTGCATTCGCCCTGTCCATCCCCATCTCTTCCCCGATCTTCCCGCGCCAGATGTTGCCGCCGCCTACGACGACCGCCACTTCGACCCCAAGATCGGAAACTTCCTTCACCTGCTGTGCAACCGACTTGATGACAGAAGGATTAATGCCGAAGCCCTGCTCTCCTGCTAAAGCTTCACCGCTTAATTTTAAGACAACTCGTTTGTATTTAGGGCTGCTCATAAGAACCTCCATATGTATTGGAATTACATGATTTCTTGAAAAAGAGGGAACACAATGTGTTCCCCGATTACCTTCATAAAAGCAGATTCAACGGCTTTTATCTATTATTTTTTCACCTGGTTCATAACTTCTTCCGCAAAGTTGTCTTCGCGCTTTTCAATGCCTTCTCCTACTTCGTAGCGAACGAATTCGCTAAGAGTTCCGCCAGTTGATTTTACGAAGTCGCGAACCTTTTGGTCAGGATTCTTAACGAATGCCTGGTCAAGGACACAAACGTCTTCAAAATATTTGCTCAAACGGCCTTCTACCATTTTTGCAACAATGTTTTCAGGCTTGCCTTCGTTTAAAGCCTGCTGAGTCAGAACCTGGCGCTCGCGCTCTACTTCTTCAGCAGAAACTTCATCGCGTGACACATATTTAGGGTTCAATGCAGCAATGTGCATAGCTACGTCTTTAGCAGCCTGCTCATCAGTTGAACCTTCAAGAACAGTCAGAACGCCAATGCGTCCGCCCATGTGCAGGTAAGCACCGAATGCGTCGCTGTCAGTCTTGCTTTTCACTTCAAAACGGCGAAGGGAAAGCTTTTCTCCGATCTTAGCGATTGCAGCATTGATGTGCGCTTCTACAGTCGCACCGTTTTCCATTGTTTGTGAAGCAGCTTCTTCAGCAGAAGCAGGCTTGTTTTTAAGCAGGTGCTCTGCCAATTCTTTTACAAGAACCTGGAAGCCTTCGTTTTTTGCAACGAAATCTGTTTCAGAGTTCACTTCAAGGATGACAGCTTCATTGCCTTGTGCAAGGATGTAAGTTGTCCCTTCTGCCGCGATGCGGTCAGATTTTTTAGCAGCTTTAGCGATACCTTTTTCGCGAAGGAAATCGATTGCTTTTTCCATATCACCATCTGTTTCCTGAAGCGCCTTTTTGCAGTCCATCATTCCAGCGCCAGTCTTTTCACGCAATTCTTTAACGAGTTGAGCAGTAATTGCCATAGTGAAATCCTCCTTAAATATATGTAATTTTCATATTTTCTTTAAAAAAAGGTGATAAAGGGTGCTCCCTATTATCACCTTTACAGACATTAAGCAGTTGTTACTTCTTCCCCTTGCTTAGCTTCAAGGATAGCATCAGCCATTTTACCTGTCAGAAGCTTAACAGCGCGGATAGCATCATCGTTTGCAGGGATAACAACATCGATTTCGTCCGGATCGCAGTTTGTATCAACGATGCCGACGATAGGGATGTTCAGCTTGTGAGCTTCTGCAACTGCAATGCGCTCTTTGCGCGGGTCAATGATGAATAGAGCGTCTGGAAGAGTCTTCATATCTTTAATTCCGCCAAGGAATTTTTCAAGACGTTCTTGTTCTTTTCTTAACTGTACAACTTCTTTCTTAGGAAGCACTTCGAAAGTTCCGTCTTCAGACATTCTTTCGATGTCCTTCAAGCGAGTGATACGCTTCTGGATTGTTTCAAAGTTAGTTAAAGTTCCGCCTAACCAGCGCTGGTTTACAAAGTACATACCAGAACGGAGAGCTTCTTCCTTAACAGAATCCTGAGCTTGCTTCTTTGTACCAACGAAAAGGATTGTTCCGCCGTTACCAGCAAGTTCTTTCACGTAGTTATAAGCTTCTTCTACTTTCTTGACCGTCTTCTGAAGGTCGATGATGTAGATGCCGTTACGCTCAGTGAAGATATATTTCTTCATCTTAGGGTTCCAGCGGCGAGTCTGGTGACCGAAGTGTACACCAGCTTCAAGCAGCTGTTTCATTGAAATTACTGACATGTTAGTTCCTCCTAATGGTTTGTTTGCCTCCGCCCATATCATCTTCAGTCAAAAACTGTACAAAACAGCACCAATTGCCTGAATCCATAGGCGTGTGTATTAACACCATGAGTAAATATAGCACAAGTGACTTTTACAATCAAGTTATTCCTGCCGATTTTGACGAAATTTCAATAATAATGATATTTCAGTTTTCCCCCTGCCAAGTTTCCTGGCTATCTCCTCTTCGGCAAACCCCTGATCCTGAAGGGTTTGGGCCTGTTCCAGGATAGTTTCTGCCGCTTGTTCGGAATGGCCGCCTGCTTCGGGAGCTGCAGGCGGTTCTTCATTACCGGAATTGGGATTCCCGCTAAACTCGACAATATCTTCAGGGAACTGGATGTCCTGTAGGTTATTGGTTATAACCGGTGCCTCTTTTACAGCCGGCAAATCTTCTTCAATAAAACTGCCGTTTAGAGATAATCCAGCTTTTTCTTCCTCGTAAGACTTGCCGGCACTTTTATATGCTTTTACAGCACTCAGCAGGCCGGTTTTACCTTTATAGCCGTTTGATTCATCTAGGCCTGACATAGCATGACCCTCTTGGTTCCCCCCAGGTTTTTCTGATTGTTTAGAGAGCGTATCTCTCAATTTTTCGATCAATTTCTCGTTGTCTTCCTTCAGTTCCAGGATAAACATTGAGATGGTTTCTTCTAATTCCTTTATCGTCTCTTTTTGATTCTTTTCCATTTCAATCAGTCTGTTTTGGCGCTGATATAAAACAATAACAGCAAGCAGTGCAAGGACATTTAATATAATGCTTATACCAACAATTAAACTCACCATCAAAACACCTATCCATTTAAGTCAAATATTTTCCCTTTATAAGGGTGTATATCAATCTTAGATTCTTTTTTAAGTTCATTATTCCTGTTATATTCAATGCCCAGCCCAGGATTTGATTTCTTTTCAGACTTTAAGACCGTCTTCCTCTTTTTTCTGTCAGTCTGTTTGATTGCTGCTGCAGCCAAATTGTGGGCGACGGAAGGCAATTGGTCGATTTTCTGCTGTGTTTTAGACGCATCAAGAGTTCTTGGAAGAGCTACCTGCAGTTCAACAAGTCGAAGGCTCATCTTTCATTCTCCTTTTCCGTATTTCTTACATTACTTTTTCCAAGCATTCACGCAATTTATAGATTGCACGGGAATGAATTTGTGAGATTCTGGAAGTGGATAGCCCCATGACTTGCCCTATCTCGGTAAGCGTCAATTCTTCTTTGTAAAATAAACTGATGACAAGCTGTTCCTTTTCGTTCAAAGTGGTAATGAGCGCAGTCATATCAGAAATTAACTCTTCTTTCATTACATTTTCTTCAGGAGTTAATGTATTGTCATCCCTCAAGTTATAAGAAGGCCCCTCTTTATCATCAAGTTCTGCAGGATTCTCATCCATTGATAGTACATTGGAATAGAAGTTTTCAGTCATTGCTGCATATACTTCATCTTCTGTTATACCCAGTTCATCAGCTATTTCTTTTGCTGTCACATTTCTCATCAGTTTCTGCTCCAATTGCACCGACGCGGCCTCTATTTTTTTGGCTTTTTCCCTGGCGCTTCTTGGCAGCCAATCTTCTTTTCTTAATCCATCAATTATTGCGCCCCGGACACGAAAGGAGGCATAAGTATCAAATTTCAAATCTCTGCTATGGTCGAATTTTTCAATAGCATCGTATAGCCCAACAAGGCCGAAGCTTCGGAGATCATCCCTGGAAACACTTTTGGGAAGGCCGGCAGAAATACGCTGAACATGGTAGCTGACTAGAGGCATATACTTTTTTATCAGATAGTCCCCTGCAGAAGGATCACGAAAATGTGTCCATTTTTCCCAGTATATTTGTTCCTCTCCTGCTGATTCTAGATCCATGGAAACCCTCCTTAAACCAATAACCAAATTATCAATTATTTAATTATATCAAAAACACTTCTGAAAAACACAGCAAGCAACCTTAAAAACAGGTCAGCCAAAAAAAATCAGCCATCTTTACTAGAGGCTGATTTTTTTAGAGGATTTTCCTATTAAATGCACATAGTCCCTTTATTGACTGTTCTGATCAATAGTTCGGAGGTTCCTGGATCAAACTCTATTGACCTCCCGCTGCTTCCTCCTGTATCCTCTGAAATGATTCTAATCCTTAATTCTGAAAGCGCACCCTTAACTGCTTCAACATTCCTCGGACCTATCCTCATTTTGTCAGGGCCGGTAGAAAACTGGAACATCTGGGCCCCTCCTGCAATCTTCGCCCTTAAATAACCCGGTCTTGCCCCCATCATCATAAGCTTCTCTACCAGCTCAGTTACTGCAGTATCAGCATACTTAGCCGGCTTAAAGGTGCTGCTCCTGGCGAGTGAAGAGTCAGGAAGCATAATATGGGCCATGCCGGCCAGGGATTTAGACTCATCATATAGTACAACTCCGACACACGAGCCTAAGCCGGTAGTTCTTATTTTTTGGGGGCATTTGACGATATTCATATCTGCTATGCCGACTTTTATAATTTCCTGTATATTAGTCACGTATTCCTACTCCAAGAGATTCAAAAAAGCTGTTGAATGAACCAGGGTCTGGAAGCAGGAAGAAATGGCCTTTGACATCATCCGGCAAAGAAGAATCTTTTAGCGCGGTATCAATAACTATGGCATAATCGCTTTCATGTGATATTTCAATTAATCCAAAACTTATAATTGCCCCGACCATATCTATTCTTAAAGACGGCACAGAAGGATATAAGTCCATTTTAGTAAAATCACATAAAGCAGACAGATAAGAGCCAGCCAGGATATTTCCCAGCTCCTGAAAAGCAGAAGCAGATAATTCATCTATTGAAAGGTGGCTGATTTTAAAGGAATGATTTCCTGTCATTTGCCGGATGAAACTGACAGCATATTCTACAGGAAGAATAAAAAACATATTGCCAGGGGCTTCCCCTTCAATCCGGAGGTAGACACTCGCAACAACTTTTTCTGCCCCCCCTGCCATATCCATCATTTCGTCAAAGGAAACAATCCGTACACTTGGAACTTTCATTTCAATCTTGCTGCCCAGCAGGGCGGAGAGAGCAGTAGCTGCATTCCCTGCACCTATATTTCCGATTTCCTTTAGGATATCTAAATGAAGTGATTTTATTCTTGCTATATAACCATCCTTCATTTTTCTTCTTTAGCCAAAAGGTCTTCACCTTCTAATATTTTTTCTAAATCAATTAAAATCAGGAGTCTTTTCTCTACTTTAATCACTCCGCTGATATATTCTATATCTATGCTCCCCACTACGGAAGGCGGCGGCTCAATAATTTCCGGATTAACATCTATGACATCATTTGCTCCATCAACGATCAAGCCTACTTCCAAATCATTTATTCCCGCTATTATCACCCTTGTGTTATCAGAATAAGATTCGGGCTGCAAACCGAAGCGGCTTCTTAGATCTATAACTGGTGTAACTACTCCCCGCAGATTTATTACACCATTTACGAATTCAGGAGTACCAGGGACCCTTGTGATATGCTGGACCTTTTCTATTGAACGAACCTGATTCACCTGGATGGCATATTCTTTATCTTTAAGTTGGAAAATGATCAGCTTTAAATCTTCAGCAGTGCCTGTCATTTTATTGCTCCTTTAACCTGTAATTGTTTTTCACTTAATTAGTGCATTGCAATCGACAATCAGTGCAACTTGCCCATCACCCAGGATCGTTGCCCCGGAGATTGCAAATATATTAGTAAGATATTCACCTAGCGATTTTAACACTACTTCCTGCTGACCTATGAAAGAATCTACGATCAGCCCGGCCATTTTGTCGCCTTTTCTAACAATAACAACTGAATAATATTCATCAGCCTCTTTATATACAGGCACATCAAAAGTACTCTTCAGGTCAATCAGCGGAACAACTTTTCCTCTGAAATCAATTACACTCTGATTATGTGCTTTCAGTATCTCGTCTTTTTTAACGATGGCCGTCTCAATGATAGAAGAAAGCGGTATAGCAAACTTCTCTCTTTGTATCTCAATTAGCATCACAGAAATAATGGACAATGTTAACGGTAATTGAATTGAAAAAATAGAACCTTTTCCTTCTGTCGAATCAATTGAAACAGTTCCACCAAGTGATTCAATTTTACTTTTAACAACATCAAGCCCTACACCTCTGCCTGATACATCAGATATCGTTTCGGCGGTAGAAAAGCCTGATGCAAAAATCAGCTCATATACTTCTTTATCAGAAAGGACAGAAGCCATCTGTTCAGTAACAATTCCATTTTTCAAAGCTTTATTAAGTACTCTTTCCCTGTTTATTCCTGCTCCATTATCCTCGATCTCAATGAAAACATGATTTCCGCTGTGATAAGCCTTCAAGATTACTGTACCTGTTTCGTCTTTGCCAGCTGCCCTCCGGGATTCTGGATTTTCAATTCCATGGTCCAGTGCATTGCGGATTAAGTGGACAAGCGGATCTCCGATCTCATCAATGACTGTCCTATCCAGCTCGGTTTCAGCACCTTGAATTTGAAGGTCGATTTTCTTGTTCAAATCTCTCGCCAGCTGGCGCACCATTCTTGGGAAACGATTGAAAACTGTCTCAACCGGAACCATTCTCATATTCAGGATAATATTCTGTAAATCACCAGAAATTCTTGACATTCTTTCGACTGTTTCCTGCAGTTCCTGGTTTTTAAGTTCCTTTGATATCTGTTCAAGCCTGCCCCTGTCTATTACAAGCTCTTCAAAGAGATTCATCAGAATATCGAGTCTTTCAATATTGACTCTTATTGTTTTACTGCTGGACTGTTTAGCATTGTTTTGTTCCTTCTTCTCTACTGGTTCATCCGCAGAAGTATCAGCTGGAACAGTACTAACCTCACGTACATTGCCGGAAGTTTCGTCTTTTTTGTCAACGCCCCTAATGGACTCAAGAGTAATCGGCTGAATTTCGGCCGTATCAACTTCAGAAACTTTCAACACTTTACTCTTAACATCTTCGCTCGTTTCCTTTGTCACTATAGTCACCAGAAACTCACTGTCAAACTGCTCTTCCTCCAGTTGATCGACAGAAGGTGCAGACTTAATCACTTCCCCGATTTTTTCCAGAACCTCAAAAACCATGAAGACCCTTGCTGCCTTTAATAGGCAATCCGGACGGAGGCCCACTGTGATTTCAAAGATCTGAAAACCTTGTTCTGCAGACTGTTCCAAAACAGTAAGCTCAAATTCATCATATGAACTTTTTGATTTAACCGGTGGTTCCGCGATTGCACTTGCGGATTCTTCTTTTGCAGAAGATGAAGACTTAAGCGGCTCCCCTTTTTCAATGAGGGCCAATTTCGACACAGCATCAGTAACATCCTTTTTTCCGGTGCCCCCATCAGCGATGGATTGAACCATCTCCTCAAGATAATCAACCGCCAAAAATACAACATCCAATATTTCAGGAGTAACAGTTATTTTATGGTTTCGAAGAGCATCCAGCACATTTTCCATTTGATGTGTAAGACTAGCAAGATCTTCATACCCCATAGTCGCCGACATACCTTTGAGTGTATGAGCAGAACGAAAAATTTCATTAACAATAGATAAGTTATTCGGATTATTTTCTAATTCGAGCAAGTATGTATTGCAAGATTGCAAATGTTCTTTGCTTTCCTCAATAAACACTTCTAAATACTGATTCATATCCATATTATTGCACGCCCCTTGAAATTAAACATATTTCAATATAGATGTAGTAATATTCTCGATATTTTGAACCTCATCGATCAGCCCTGTCTCAACAGCTGCCCTTGGCATTCCATAAACAATTGCCGTTTCCTTAGATTCAGCTATTGCTTTCACTGACCCGGATTCTTTCAGAAGAGTAAGCCCATTAGCTCCATCAGCTCCCATACCTGTCATGATAACTGCAACTTTTTCATACCCTTCTAGCCGGCTGATGGATTCATATAAGACATCAACAGATGGCCTATGGCCGTTGCGGGGAAGATCCTGATCAAGTTCGACTCTTATGCCTGAATCAAGCTGACTTACTCTAAGATGATATCCGCCAGGTGCAATATATGCTGTTCCATCCTGCAGCAGCTCACCATGTGCAGCTTCCTTCACTTTTATCTCACATAACATATCCAAACGTGAAGCCAGAGATTTTGTAAAGCCGGCTGGCATATGCTGCACAATTAAGATTGGAGCCTGAACAGATTTGGGCAAATTCCTTAATACCTGCTGGAGAGCACGCGGTCCGCCAGTAGAGGTTCCGATACAGATTATTTTCCTGTTTCCCTGCTGATTTCTTTTTGCTAGGTTGATATGAGAAATTTTACTTAGTTCTATTTTACTATAATCGTTTATTCTATTGATATTATTATTTCCTTGATCAGGAAAATAATTTAGTCTTTTTAATTGTACTTTGCTTGCTGATATAACTTTCTCACATAATTCCTCTTTTACCTTATAGAGGTCAAGAGATATTGAACCTGAAGGTTTGGCTATAAAGTCTAATGCACCATACTGAAGGGCCAGCAAAGTATTGTCTGCACTTTCCTGAGTGGTGCTTGACAGCATGATGACTGGAATGGGCTCCTGCTTCATAATTTGCTTTAATGCTTCCATGCCGTTCATTACAGGCATTTCTATATCCATTGTAATAACATCAGGCAACAGCTGCTTTATTTTATCCAAAGCGTCTAATCCGTTCCTTGCAGTACCGATAACATCAATATATGGCGATTCACTCAGAAAATCGGATATTAATTTCCTCATAAAAGCAGAATCATCCACTATGAGAACCTTTATCTTTTTCAATTCTGTATCACTGCCTTAATAAAAAAAGTTGCTTTAGTTTGGACACAAATTGCGAAGCCGGGTTGGCAGCGCGTCCGCTTGTTTTTCCCGTATAGCCCTCTGCAATACTATTGACAGCCCTTGATGCAGGGGAAGTGCGGCTGTAGAGCAGAAAGGGAACTTGTTTTATAACCGCTTCCTGGATTTTTTTATCGTCAGGGATTATTCCCAGAAGTCCTGCGGATTTACCAAGAAATTTCTCAAGCGCGTTATTAAGCCTGGCATAGATGCTTCTCCCCTCTGCGTCAGAATGCGATCTATTAATGGCAAGGCTAACAGGAATGTCAGAGTCTTGGATATTAATATATTTTATAGCTGAATAAGCATCCATGATAGAAGTCGGCTCTGGCGTTACGATGACGATGATTTCGTTTACTGCCAAAATAAACCGTATCGAATCTTCTGAAATTCCCGCCCCCATATCAAGAATTATATAATCGTACCTGCCAATGAGAGATGTGAACTGCTCTTCAAAACGATTCAAATCCCCGCTGCTTAATTTCATAAAAGAACCAAGCGCAGAACCCCCGGTAATGTAATCCAGCCCTTCCGGCCCGCTGGAGATCACTTCAGATAGAGGTACATTCTTTCGGAAAAAATCTGTAATATTGAATCTTGATGAGCTTCCCAGGAGAATATCCAAATTGCCCATACCGATATCCATATCCATTACTAAAACAGAATGGCCTTTTGCCGCGAGCGCTAAAGCAAAGTTCAATGTAAAGTTTGTCTTGCCGACTCCCCCCTTGCCGCTGATTACGGCAAGGGTTTTAGAATTGATTCTTGTTTCCGCTTCCCTGATGAGTTGACGTCTTAGATTTTCAGCCTGGTCTTTCATTCTTTCATCATTGCCCCAATTAAGATATTTGCTGTTAAGGAGGCGCTGGCTTCCAATAAATCATCTGGCACATTTTGGCCGTTAGTCATATACGCAGCACCTATTTTATGCTTGGCCATCATGTTGTACATTGATCCATAAGTTGCGGTTTCATCCAGCTTGGTAAAAATAAGTCTATCAATCCCAAGCAGAGAGAACTGTTTAAAAATTTCTTCCATATCCTCGAATTTAGAAGCCAGTGAAAGTACCAGCAAGGTTTCTGTTTGCGCCTCTAAGTCAAAGAGTTCCTTCAGCTCCTCGACATATTCGGAATTTCTAAAGTTTCTTCCCGCCGTATCGACTAATATTACATCATATCCAGCCAATCTTTCTGACGCTTCCCGGTAATCTTCCGGTGTATAGCATACTTCTAAAGGTATATTAAGAATCTGGGCATATGTTCTTAGCTGTTCAACAGCTGCTATCCGGTAGGTGTCTGTTGTGATAAAAGCCGTTTTCTTGTTGTATTTCATGATGCTCTCTGCAGCGAGCTTGGCGATGGTAGTGGTTTTACCCACACCAGTGGGGCCGACAATGTGTATAAATTTCTTGGAGAAATCGGTGCCGCCAAAATTCATTCCATCCAGTGAAAATATTAGAGCCTCTTTAAGCCACTCCCTTAAAGTCTCTGTATCCATGCCATTTTCTGTATACCATTTGGCCATAAGCTTATCTAGCAAGGGCTGGATAAGCTCAGGTGCAAAACCTTGATTAAAAAGTTTATTTTTAATCTCAGCCAATGGTTCAGGAATTCGGAACTCTCCGCTGGAATATTGAATGGCCGGTGCCGATCCTATCTTTTCCATATTCGCAAACTGCTTTTTTGGTATAGCAGCATTTGGACCTCGAAACTTTGCTTCCAAATGAAACTTTTCCTTCTGTTTAGGCTGTTCCATACGATTCATAGTGTCAATACCGGCAAATAACTCTACTTTTTTCTTTTTAAAAAATCCCAGGAAGCCGCTGGTTTCAACAATTTTGGAATTAAGTATTACTGCATCTTTGCCAAGCTCTTTACTGACTAGATCCATTGCCTCATTCATTGTGTTTGCTGTAAACTTCTTGACTTTCAATCTATATTCACCACCCCTATGCTTTGAACCTCAACATTTGCTTCGAGTTCATTATAAGAAAGTATAGGAACATGAGGGAAATATCTTTCGGTCAGCTGGCGTACATACATCCTGACAGCCGGCGAACATAAAATAATAGGCGTCTGTTCCATTAATGACAGCTGTTCGATATTTCCAGCGATTGATTCCAGTATCCTCTGCGAATCTGCAGGGTCAATTGATAGATAATTTCCATGCTCAGTTTGCTGAATTCCTTCCGCGATCAGCTTTTCAATTCTTCCTGAAACGGTTATCACTTTCAATGCCTCCCCTTCCTGGGAGTACTGATTCGTTATTTGTCTTGCAAGCGCCTGTCTGGCGTATTCGGCAAGCAGATCGGTATCAGAGGTGACTTTCCCATAATCAGCCAGAGTTTCAAAAATGATTGGAAGGTTTCTGACAGAAACGTTTTCTCTCAAAAGCTTACCTAGCACTTTTTGAACTTCACCAACCGAAAGAGGCGCAGGTGTTACTTCGTCTGCTAAAATAGGATAGCTTTCCTTCAAATGATCAATCAGCTGCTTTGTTTCTTGTCTGCCTAAAAGTTCATGAGCATTATTTTTTATAACCTCCGTAATATGGGTGGATACCACTGAAGGAGGATCGACTACAGTGTAGCCGAATATTTCTGCCTGCTCTTTTACCTCCTCGGTTATCCATTTAGCAGGCAATCCAAATGAAGGCTCGACAGTATCAATACCTTCTATCGAATCATCTTCGATGCCTGGGCTCATAGCAAGATAGTGATCAAGGAGCAATTCTCCCTTAGCTGCTTCATTTCCCTTAATCTTCAGTCTATATTCATTTGGCTGAAGCTGTATATTATCCCTGATCCTCACTACAGGAATGACCAGTCCAAGTTCTATCGCCAGCTGCCTGCGGATCATCACTATTCGATCAAGCAGATCACCGCCCTGATTTGTATCAGCTAAAGGTATCAGCCCATAGCCAAATTCAAATTCAATAGGATCGACATTCAGAAGATTGACCACACTTTCCGGACTCTTCAATTCTGCTGTTTCCTCTCCCTCTTCCAAATCTAACAGCTGTTCTTTATCATCATCAGGCATTCGGGAAAACATATAGCCGCCAAAAATGAATAGACCTGCAATAGGGAAGGTTAATAGATTGCTTATGGGTGTAAACAGTCCTAAAAGAAAGATCGTCCCCCCTGTAACATAAAGCATTTTAGGATATGCAAGCATTTGCCTGGTAATATCGCTGCCAAGATTACCGTCTGAGGCAGCACGGGTTACTACGATACCTGTAGCTGTAGAAATTAATAGTGCTGGAATCTGGCTTACGATCCCGTCGCCAACTGTAAGAAGAGAATACCTGCTTGCCGCATCAGCTATGCTCAGCCCTTGCTGCATCATGCCTATCACTATACCGAAAATTAAATTGATAAGGACAATAATAATACCGGCAATGGCATCCCCTTTAACAAATTTACTCGCACCATCCATGGAACCATAGAAGTCAGCTTCCCTGCTTACCTTTTCCCTGCGTTCTCTCGCCTCATGCTCTGAAATCATCCCTGCATTCAGGTCAGCATCAATACTCATCTGCTTCCCCGGCATAGCATCAAGAGTAAACCTGGCAGCTACTTCAGAAACCCTTTCTGAACCTTTAGTAATGACAATGAATTGAATAATAATCAAAATTAAGAATACAACCATCCCCACAATGATATTGCCGCCAACAACAAACGTCCCGAAAGTATCGACAACACCTCCAGCTTCTCCCTTTGATAGAATGGAACGAGTGGTCGATACATTCAATCCTAATCTAAACAGGGTCAAAAGGAGCAGGAGGGAGGGAAAGATGGAAAATTGAAGCGGTTCACTCATGTTCATCGATATTAAAAGTACTAGCAGCGCTAATGAAATATTCATGATAATCAATATGCTCAATAGCCAGGATGGAAAAGGGATAATAAGCATGGCAACTATCAAAATAACACTAAAGACTACTGATAAATCTCTTCCTGACATTACGCTCTCCCCTTAACCTAAACATTAATCATTAATCCGGCCTATATTTTATTCTTGAGTCTGTATACATAAGCCAGAATTTCAGCGACCGCTTTAAAAAACTCCTCAGGGATCGCACTGCCTATGTCTGCCTGGCTGTAAAGAGCCCTGGCCAATGGCCTGTTCTCAATCGTCGCCACATCATTTTCTTTTGCAATTAATTTAATTTTTTGAGCAACATGGTCTGTACCTTTAGCCACAACATACGGGGCATCATTTTTGGTATCATCATATTTTAAAGCCACGGCAAAGTGAGTCGGATTTGTAATGACTACGTCAGCTTGAGGGACTTCCTGCATCATTCTCCTCATAGCCATCTCTCTCTGCCTTTGCTTAATTTTCGATTTTATCAGAGGATCGCCCTCAACATTTTTATACTCATCTTTTATATCCTGTTTTGACATCCTGATGTTTTTTTCAAAATCGTACTTTTGATAAAGATAATCCAGTATGGATAAGAATAAAAGTGCGGCAGAAGCGGTTAAGCCCATTTGGACAGTTAAGCTAGCCACCGTTTCCAAGGTAGCTCCAACCGGTTTCTGGGAAAGCAGAAGAATCTCTTCTTTCCTGAACCATATAACTGCAAATGTTATAGCTCCTACGAATGATATTTTTAAAATAGATTTGAGCAGCTCAACAATGGCCCGAACCGAAAATATCCTTTTAAACCCTTTGATAGGATCGATTTTTTCCAGCTTAAACTGAATCGATTCTGTGGAAAATAAAAAGCCTACCTGCATGTAATTTGCAGCTACCCCGGCAATGACCGCTGCGATCATAATAGGAGCCAGAAATAAGAAGAGCTCTTTCAAAATCGTTAAATAGATAGTCTGTACATTGCTTTGAGTCAATTCCATGTGCATAAATTCCTGAAAGGAATGAGTGAGCAGGAACATAATAATATTCTTCAAATATCCGCCGGTTAAGGTTAATATGAGAAACACTGCCAGAAGCACGATTGCGGTATTGACATCCTGGCTCTTCGCGACCTGCCCTTTTTTCCTGGAATCCTGCCGCTTCTTAGGTGTAGCCTTTTCCGTTTTTTCACCTGCAAAGAATTGCAGATCCAACTTTATATTTGCAGTCATCATGGTCCTCCAATTATGTCCATAAGCCCTCTCATTGTTACAGCCATTGTACCGAAGAGCTGGGAAACGACAAGCATCAAAATGCTCATAACAGATATCAGCACTACAAATCCTACACCGATTTTCAACGGAAGGCCCACCACGAAAACGTTAAGCTGGGGTACAGTCCTTGCCACAATGCCTAATGCGATATCGACAAGGAAAAGACTTCCCACAACAGGGGCTGATAATTGAAATGCAATGATAAACATGGAATTAAAGGAACGAATTAGATATTTAGCCATGCCGCTGCTCCCAAAAGGGATCCATCCGCTATCAAGAGGAATGACCCGATAGCTGTAAAAGACTCCGTCCAGCAAAAGATGATGGCCATTAACCATAAGCAGGAAGAACAGCGAAACTGTATATAAATATTGGCCAGTCAGCGGGCTTTGGGCTCCGGTTTGAGGATCAACAACATTGGCAATGGCAAAACCCATTTGAAAATCGATGAAACCGCCTGCAATCTGGATTGCTGAAAGCATCAGATATGCACAAAAGCCAACAGCTAAACCAACGAGCGCTTCTTTTATAGCTAATAAAAAAAACACCTCATTTATTTCTATCAGGGGAGCATCTATCGTATAAAATATGGTCCAGGCAAGAAAGAAGCCGAGTCCAATTTTATGGGAATTCGGTATCGATCGATAAGAAAAAAGCGGCAGCAGCAGGAAAAATGAGGTCACTCTGATAAAAACCAGGAGAAATACTGGGAACCCTTGAAGTATTTCTTGCATACAATCAGCCTACAAATCTCGTTAAATTCGAGAAAATTTCATTAGTATAAGAAAGTATATGACTGAGCATCCAGGGGCCAAAAAAGACGATTCCCAATAGGACCGCAACAATCTTTGGAACAAAAGCAAGCGTTTGTTCCTGGATTTGGGTTGTAGCTTGAAAGATACTGACAATTAATCCGACAGCCAAAGCTAAAATCAGCAATGGGCCTGATACCAAGAGTACACTCATGATGCCGCGCTCTGCTATTGATATAACTGTTTCGGGAGTCATTATTACACCTGCTTAAAAACTTTGTAGTAGAGATTTGACAACTAAGTACCATCCGTCAACAAGTACAAACAACAATATCTTAAATGGCAATGATATCATTACCGGCGGAAGCATCATCATACCCATGGACATTAATACACTGGCAACCACCATATCAATTACTAAAAAGGGTATAAAAATCATAAAACCGATTTGAAAAGCAGTTTTGATTTCACTGATGGCAAATGCCGGAACCAAAGTTGTAAGCGGTATATCCTCGATGGATTCCGGCGTTTCTGCGTTGGAGTATTCTAAAAATAATGCAAGGTCTTTCTGCCTTGTATGAACGCTCATGAATTCCTTGAATGGTACGGAAGCTTTGTCATAAGCCTCCTCCAGGGTGATTTCCTCATTAAATAATGGAGTTAACGCCTGTTCGTTCACTTGCTGAAATATTGGTGCCATAATAAAGAATGTCAGGAATAGTGATAAGCCTACCAGGACCTGATTGGGAGGCATTTGCTGGGTTGCAAGCGCAGTTCTGACAAAAGAAAGAACAATGATAATTCTTGTAAAACAAGTCATCAAAATTAGAATGCTTGGCGCCAGTGAAAGGACAGTCAAAAGCAGCAGTAACTTAACTGAAGTTGACACATTTTCAGGTGAACTTGTATTAAAAATCTCCATTACTTCATTCATTTTTATTCTGGCCCTTCTGAAGTTCATTATATAAACTATTTCTTTCCTTCTTCATATCTTCCAGCTGGCTTTTGAGTTCCGATTTAAAGCTTTTTTGCACATTTATTTCCTTTTTAGCTTTTGTTCTTTTGATAACTCTTGTCACAATATCGCTTGGCTGGATCAGTTGTTCTGTTTTTCTGTTATATTCAGTAAGAATTTCCTCATACTCATCTTTTTCCTGGATTTCTTTCAGAAGCCTTATATCTTCTCCTACTCCCACAATCAAAAGCTGCTTTCCAACTTTGACCACTTGAATGCTTTTGTTTGAACCGAGGGAAGTACCGCCAAGATTTTCAACTATTTGAGAGGATTTCAGGCTCCTGGATTTAGAGTTGATGAATTTAAGCATTAAATAGAGCAATGCGATTACAAATGCTGTCGCTGTGAGCATTTTAACGGTATCCCATACTCCGATGCCGACCTTTCCTGCTTCTGCTCCAGGAGTCTTTTCCCGGGAAGATTCCGGCTGAGAGCAGCTTTCAGGATTAGAAATACACTCGTTTACACTTTTATTCAGCTGCTCTGCAAAGGCTTTGGAATGAAAGCCTTGCAGAACGAATACAGCCATTAATAGCATTAGGATTAGTTTATATTTATTTGACACTAAAAAAGCACCCTCTATTTCTTTATCCCAGCGTTTTGTTGATAGCTTCCAAGACTCTGTCCGCCTGAAATGGCTTTACAATGAAGTCTTTAGCTCCTGCCTGAATCGCATCAATTACCATCGCCTGCTGACCCATTGCGGAACACATGATGACTTTAGCGCCGGGATTGATTTTTTTGATTTCCTTCAGTGCAGTGATGCCATCCATTTCTGGCATTGTAATATCCATCGTCACCAGGTCTGGCTGGCTTTCTTTATATTTTTCAACTGCCTGGGCACCATCAGCAGCTTCTCCCACAACTTCAAAACCATTTTTGGTAAGGATATCTTTTATCATCATTCTCATGAATGCTGCATCATCTACGATAAGGATTTTATTCGCCATTTTACACAACCTCCAGCTATTATCTTAATTTTTTTATTCTATCACTTTGGCTAATAATGTCTGTAACTCTTACGCCAAAGTTCTCTTCTATAACTACAACCTCACCTTTTGCAATCAATCTGCTGTTGACCAGGATATCAACAGGCTCTCCTGCCAGCTTATCCAGTTCAACAATCGATCCTGCTGAAAGCTGAAGAATATCTTTTACAGAACGTTTGGTTCTTCCAAGTTCTACTGTGACTTGGAGCGGGATATCCAGAAGCATATCAAGGTTCTTGGCCTCAGTTTCCTGCAGCTGGTGAGTTTCAAAATTTGAGAAAGCTGCAGGCTGAACCTGCGGCTGCTGGGTCCCCGGGTATGCTGCACCAAAGTGCTGAGGGCTGCCCGGCTGCTGAACTTGGGTCGGCTGCTCAGGCTGCCTGTATACATCCCGGTTCTCCGGCATTTGATGTCCCTGTATTGGGGATGTGCTTTGCCCGTTATTCTGCATGCCTGAAATGCTGCCTGCTGCCGGTGCCTCTTCCTTTTTAAGCTCCACAGTCTCATCTTTTTGCATACTCTCTGGATTCATAAGCTCATGCACCAGGCTTTTCGCAAAGTTGAGCGGAAGCACCTGCATGATATTCGAATCTATTAAATCCCCGATACGAAGCCGGAAAGAGATTTTTACAATCATATCATCATCCGGGATTCTATCGGTTCCTTCACCCGCCTCAACATTCAGGATATCTATTGAAGGAGGTGAAATATCTACTTTCTTGCTGAAAATCGTAGACATTGAGGTTGCAGCTGAACCCATCATTTGATTCATCGCTTCCTGTACTGCACTAAGCTGGATTTCCCCTAATAGGTCTGCTGGATCTTTACCGCTGCCTCCAAGCATCAAGTCTGCTATTATAGCCGCGTCTTCCTGTTTAATAACCAGAAGATTGCTGCCTGAAAAGCCTTCCGTGTAGCTGACCTGTATGGCAACATAAGGATGCGGAAATTCATCCTTAAGTGATGTTACATCCAGCACAGTGACCGCTGGTGTAGTAATATCCACCTTTTGGCTCAGAAGTGTGGAAAGCGCAGTGGCTGAACTGCCAAATGAAATATTCCCTATTTCCCCCAGTGCGTCCTGCTCCATGCCAGTCAAATAGTCCTCAACATTAAAAACTGTATCGGAACTATCATCGTCAGTCCCTTTTAACAGGGCATCTATTTCATCTTGTGAAAGCATGTCATCACTCATCATTGCTGTCTCCCCCCTTAAATGTATCGAGTATCTGAATGGCTAATTTCTTATTTACTTTACCAGGCTGGCCATAAAATTTAGGAATATCTCCGATTTTAATCCGCAATGGTGCATCAATTGCCTGGTTGAGCTCAATAACATCTCCGCCATCCAGCATCAGGAAATCCTGAACAGTTATTTCTGAAATGCCCAGTTCAACAGATAGCGGCAGCTCAGCTTTTTCCAGGTTCTTCTCCAGACGGTTCAGTTCTTCCGGCTCTCTTTCTTTCTTCTCTGTCTGCATCCAATAATGGACAGAGAGCTTAGGAATAATCGGTTCCAGCACTACATGCGGTATACAAATATTGATCATCCCGCTCGTTTCGCCTATTGTAGTATTCAAGGAAATGACGACTACTGTTTCATTTGGAGAAACCATCTGAAGGAATTGAGGGTTAACCTCAAACTCTGCTAAAATGGGATCTATTTCCGTTATGTTGAGCCATGCCTCCCTGAGGCTCTCAAAGGCTCTCTCGAAAGTATTGGACATAATTTTAGTTTCAATTTCAGTGAGCGTATCCACCTTATTAAGGCTGGATCCCTTGCCGCCCATCAATCGGTCCATGACAGCATAAGCTATATTAGGATTCACTTCAATGATCATTCTTCCATCAAGAGGAGGAACTTCCAATACATTAAGAATCGTCATTTTTGGTATCGATCTGATAAATTCTTCATATGGAATTTGATCTGCCGAAGCGACCGATATTTGTACATGTGTCCTCAGTTGAGCAGAGAAAAAGGTCGTTAAAAGCCTTGAAAAATTTTCATGGATCCTTGTCAGGCTTCGGATCTGATCTTTGGAGAATCTCAATGCCCTCTTAAAATCATAAACTTTCACTTTTTTCTCAAATTGCTCTTTTTTGAGTTCATCTGCATCCATCTCGCCAGTATTTATTGCAGAGAGCAATGCATCGATCTCATTTTGGGATAATACCTCTCCTGCCAAAAACCTCACCTCCTACTCATTAGTTCAAGCTTTAATTGTTATTGGAGGAGAGACTCAGTTATATATACCTTCTCTACTTTGCCTTCCTGCATTAATGAATTGATTTTTGTTTTTAAATCGTCCTGCAGACTCTGCTTCCCTACCTTGCCCTGGAGTTCATCTGCATTTTTTTCTGACAGCTCTTCGATAATGATATTCTTCACCTGAAAATCTCGTTTTTCGAGCTCTTCTTTAGCTTTCTTGTTATCAGTCTGTACCTTGAAAGAAATGCGAATCAAATCATCGCTTGCCAAATTTGTAGTTATTTGCGGTATATCGACAGAAGCTTCAAGAACTTCTTCAATAGAGGGCTCCTTCTCCGTTTCCTCACCTGTAAACTTCATAACGACAACCAGGGCTACTGCCCCTACCAAGGTTATCGCAATTAATATGATCAGCATAATCATTACCAGTTTATTATTTTTCATCTTCTTCCTCGCAATCCCTGCCCAAAAGACTTACAGATTGATAGAAGGCTTTTGACAGCCCGCCTACCTCAGCTTCCGTTTCCTTGACAACATATTTCCTTCCATTTGTAAGGGTAATGGTTGTATCTGGAAAGGATTCAATAACTTCAATAAATAATGCATTGATGGTAAATGGCTTTCCGTTTAATCTAGTTAATTTAATCAAATTTAGAGGGTTAAAGAAAATTGATCTTTAACCCTTATCCCCCTTTAGCTTAACGTTTTAAATTTACAAGCTCCTGGAGTATTTCATCGGATGTTGTAATAATCTTCGTGTTGGCCTGGAATCCTCTTTGCGCTACGATCATTTCAGTGAATTCTTCAGAGAGGTCCACATTGGACATTTCAAGGAAACCTGATTCTGTTGTGCCGATTCCGTCTGTGCCTGCAAAGTTCAGTAAAGGAGTACCAGAGTTGTTTGTCTGACGGAACATATTGTTTCCGATTTTCTCCAGGCCGCCTGCATTAGGGAACTTAGCGAGCACAAGCTGTCCTGCCCATTTCAGTTCTCCATCTTTGTCAACAAATGACACAGAACCATCTTTACCGATGCTCATGCTTTTTGCATCAGTCGGGATTGTGATGGGGCCGTATTGTGGAGTAACACTGCCACCTGTGTATTGTGGAGGTTGAGTAGTGTTGTCTATTGTACCGTTCATTTCATCTGGTTCTGGAAATGTTAATTGAGTGGGATCAGTCTGGCCTGCTGCAGCAGAAAATCCGACCGCATAAAGCCCGTCGCTGTTAACCAGGCTACCATTTTCGTCCATATAAAAATTTCCAGCCCTTGTAAAACTAATATTATTAAAACCGGCAGTTGCATCAGCATTCCCTACCTGGAAAAATCCGTCTCCTGAAATCGCCAAGTCAAGCACCCTGTTGGTAGTCTGGAGGCTTCCGCCTTCATGCATGGTATCTATGGCTGCCATTTGAGCGCCTAGTCCTACCTGTTTAGCATTTACACCGCCTCTTGCAGCAGTCGGGCCGCTGGCACCGGAAATAGTCTGGCTCATCATATCCTTGAAGATGACCCTTCCTTTTTTAAACCCGTAAGTATTTACATTGGCAATATTGTTTCCTATAACATCCAGCTTGGTTTGAAAATTCTTCATACCGCTTATACCTGAATACATTGAACGCAACATAGTTGATTGCTCCCTTCTTATTGGCTGCTTCGATCATTCCGCAGCCTCAGCCTCCATTTAAGGTCCAGCTGAAAATTATTAGTCAATAATAATGGTTCCATTTATATTCGTAAAAATCTGATCAGCAGCTTCTTTTCTTTTCATAGCAGTGATAACTGTATTATTCTTCGCGCTTACAATCAGGGCCGCATCCTTTAACAAAACCAGGGATTCACTTACGCCCTTGCTTTTTGCTTCCTGCACCTTGCCTTCAATCTTCTGCCACACGCCTTTATCAATGACAATGCCTCTTTGGGTTATCCGTTCTTGGGCATGTTTACTGATCGACAGCTGTTTCCCGGAACCTAACGCGTTATGGAGATGCTGCGAAAAGCTGTTCTTATTGAATGGAACGGCGCTTTTTTTTCCGGCTATCTCATTTATTGTGGAAAGATGTGATTGAAGCGGCCGGAAGATCGGCTTAACCATCCACTCACTTCCCTTGTTTACTCGATTCTGGAAATTTGTTTTGCTGCAATGGAAGCATCGTTGTCAAGATGGAACATTGTCTTTCCATCTTTAAATGAAACAGCTTTTACGACAGCTGCAGCTTCATTGCCTTCATCGTCCAGATAATTGACTGTTTTACCGATCAGCATGCTGGATTCAAGCATACTATTCGTCCTTGAGGAGGAGTTCACCTCGGAAATATTAGCCGGCTCCAGTGTGCTGCCGTCTTCCATTACAAACACAACGCTGTTATTTACAAACTTAACAGAGTCTATCACACCAGTGCCTGTCTGTACGGCATCTTCAGAAGTTGGATCCTGTGTTTCATCCAGCTTGTGCCATGTAACTTCCTTGCCTACAAATTGGCTGTACGAGACTATGGTATTCTGTTCTTGCATCTGAACAAATTTATCCATTGATTTGCTCATATTGGTCATTTGCTCCAATGAAGAGAAAGTAGCCATTTGAGCAATAAAATCTTTGTCCTGAAGCGGATTTGTCGGATCCTGATTCTGAAGCTGAACCATTAGGATTTTTAAAAAGTCATCCTTGCCTAAAATATCATTTCCTGTCTGCCTCTCCGGTTTTTGGTAGTTTGCCAGCATCAGAGAAGGATCGATTGTATTTGCCATTTTATCACCTATACCTCAGTATTTAATAACACTTCCTCTAAAGCATCATTAAAATTCTCGTTTTGTTCTTTTGCTTCTGATTCCTTTTGGTGCTGCCTGTTTTGCTGGCTGCCGCTGCCCTCACGGTTATAAGCTCTTTCACCGTTGCCTGTCTGCAGGGCTATATCAATTTTGTCCACCTGTATATTCTGTGAACTTAGAGCATGCTTTAAAGAAGCAGTTTGCGATTCAAGCAGGTCTTTAGCACTTCCTGTAGACGTAAGTATCTTTGCCATCACTGTAGAGTCCTTTTGTATCAGCTCAATCCGGATAGATCCCAGGTGTTCAGGATACAATTTCAGGAATAGCTTTTGAATTCCTCCTGATCTGGTAAACTGGCTTTTTGATATTATGCTTTCAAATTGCTGGATCAAATCGTCAGCAGAAACCTGCTTTCCTTGCTTTTCCAGCATCAATGAGAGCTGTTCAGGTTTTGTCATCTGGTTCAGCTGAAAGAAAGGCAATCCTGCATTTACTTCTTTCACTTGAACATTTGATTGGCCGGATCCAGAGGATTCTGTGGAATTTATTTTCAGATTAGCGTTTAATTCTCTAGAAACCTGGGTAAAAAGGTTTTGCACATAAGTATTTTTTCCCTGATTGTTTGCTGGAACAATCAGCTGCTGGGCGACTGGCACCATTTCTTTTAGCATACTGTTCAGCTTTGATTCAAGAGGAAAATCCCCTTTAGCTTGTGCTACCAAATCATATGCCTTTAGAAATTTCATGGCATTTGAAAGATCACCCGCCTCAAGTTTGTTGAAAATTTTCTCAGGATTGTTCTGAAGCAGCAAACTCAATGAACTGAGCAGGCTTGAAATTACGTTTTCGCCAGGATCATTTACAGAAGATTCTTCAGCTTCTACCGCTTCTGTTTGCTTAAGTCCTTTTTCAGCTATATCTGCCTGAGTTTTTTTTACAATAGACTGAAAGTCTTCATTCATTTCTGCCAGCAGCGATTGAAGTTTGCCAACCAGATCTTTTAGCTGGTTTTCATCAAGGTTCAGGATATCCAGGATTAATGCAAAATCTTCTTCATCCCCATCCATAATTCTGTCAAGAATGGAAACTCCATCTTCCAGTTCGATTACGTCTTCAGTTGAGAGCAATCGGCTGAGTGATTCCGTTTCAGCCTGGGACAGAAATAATCTTGCAGGATCATTGGTTTTTATGCTTTCTCCAGGCACTGCCCCGTTCATGCTTGCTTCCATTATTCCCTTAAACAGGTTATTTGCACCAGCCGCTCCCTTTGCCTCTCCCAATAAAGCAGCAAGAGCCCCTAATCGTTCAATCTGCACATTTTCACCTCCTTTAATTCTGTCCGCCTGAGGCCGCTCCTTCAGTTTCATTGGTTAAAAGTTCAGTATATCTGGCAGCATTCTCCGGTTCTAAATTTTCCATTATGGAAGCGAGTGTATCTGGTTTCATACTGGACATAATTTTCAATGCTTCTGAATCATTTAAATTTTCGATGATAGGGGCTGCTTTTTTAGCTGACATCTGCTCATAGGTTGCAATGATCTCTTTAAAAGCTTTTTTATTTTCCTCCTGAATGGCCAGGAGCTCGTCAATCTGCTGCTGAAGCTGCTCTTTCTCTGCCGCCGACTGACTAATTTCATCTTCTTTTGACTGCATTTGCTTTTCAAGCTGCTCCAATTTTGCCTCTCTATCTTGTATGCCAGCCTGAAGATCGACTATTTTTGCTTCGGTTTCCTCCGGAGTAGCAGTTTCTTCCGCTTTAAAGTATGAAGAAACAAATGGTATTTTCCCGCTTATTTCTTTAGCCGAATCAAATACGTTAATGCCTGAAACAGTTAAAATGATTAATGTTAATGCAACTGCAAAGAGAATCGGTATAAAAATAATAATTATAAACGTTTGGAATTTGCTTCCCTTTTTCTCCTCTTTATCTTCCAAAGTTTTTGCCATGTCAGCCACTACCTCTCTCGATTCATATATGATTGAATTGAGATATCATCCATTAACCTGCTTTCTGTAAGCTTCATATCTTCAATAAAGGAATATAAATCTTTTTCTTTTATTTTTTCATATTTCTTGACTTCTATATTTTTCTCTACCAGTCTTTCCTGGTGATATACCATATGCGTCCTCGTGTTTATAACCATTTTTTGATAGTGATCAATAGTCTTTTCCAGGTTATTGATAAAAAATTGATGGTGCCTTATTTCCTGTACAGGGAGGCCAGTCAACAGTCTTTCATTCTGGTAGCCTTCTAGATCCTCTTTTTTCTTTAGCAGTTCGAATAAAGCTTCTGCCGCTTCTTCAAACCGTTTAACAGACTGGTTATAAACATCCAATGCTTCTTCTTTTTCTCTATTTTTTACGGTGAGAATTTTATCAAACCGGAAATTATAAGTCATATCCATCACCATTGCCCATTAATTGATGCAGTTGCCGGATGCTTTGCTCCATGGAAACTGGTTCGTGCGTACCTTGCTTAAAGAAAGAGAGAATTCGCGGGTATAAATTGATAGCTTCGTCTATTTCTCTTGATGTACCCTTTTTGTAAGCACCAATGTTGATCAAATCCTCGGAGTTGATATATGTGCTTAATTTGGCCCTTAATTGTTCGGCAGACTGTGTATGCTGGTGTGATACAATCCCATTCATAACGCGGCTTACACTTTTAAGAATATTGACTGCTGGATACTGTCCTTTGTTGGCAAGGTTCCGATCCAGTACAAAGTGGCCGTCGAGGATGCCCCGCACAGTATCGGCAATAGGTTCATTCATATCATCGCCATCAACCAGTACTGTATATAAGGCAGTAATGGATCCTTTTTTATTTGTGCCCGTCCTCTCCAGAAGCTTAGGCAGGATTGAAAATACCGATGGAGTGTATCCTTTCGTTGTTGGCGGCTCTCCAATCGCAAGGCCGACTTCTCTCTGGGCCATCGCAACCCTTGTAACCGAATCCATCATCAGCATTACATTCAGGCCTTTATCTCTGAAGTACTCTGCAATTGCAGTGGCAGTATATGCTCCTTTAATTCTCATTAATGCGGGCTGGTCGGATGTTGCTACGACCACTATCGATTTCTTTAAACCCTCAGGGCCCAAATCCTTTTCTATAAATTCCCTTACTTCACGGCCCCGCTCGCCAATCAGAGCAATAACATTCAGGTCAGCAGTTGTGTTTCTCGCTGCCATTCCCAATAAAGTACTTTTCCCAACGCCGCTTCCAGCAAAGATACCGACCCTCTGGCCTTTCCCAACGGTCAGCAGACTGTCAATCAACCTCACACCAACCTCTATGGGTTCTGTAATTGGCGGTCTCTCAAGCGGATTGGGAGGTTCCTGCTCTGTTTGTACTTTAGAAAGTCCCTTTGGCAGCGGAGTCCCATCCAGCGGAAGCCCCAATGCGTCTATCACACTTCCAACCAGACCGGTTCCCACTTTAACTTCCAATGGCTTGAGTGTAGCCTCCACCAGGCTTCCTGGTGAAATTTCCGTTATGGACGTAAAGGGCATAAGGATTATGTTTTCTTCTTTAAACCCGACCACTTCCGCTTTTATTATTTTGTTTCCATGGCTGCTGGCATGTATATAGCAAACATCCCCAATCGAGCTTTCAGGGCCTTGCGATTCAATCATTAAACCTATAACCCTTTTGACTTTTCCATATCTCTTAAACGTACTGATTTCATCTATGCGATCTATGAGATCTGCTGCCTTCATCTATTCACGCTCCAGCATCTCAACCAATTTTATTTTAAGCTCTTCCAGCTGGCTCGCTACGCCTGCGTCAATCCTTCCAGAAGGCGTTTCTAAAATACAGCCGTCTGCCTTCACTTCAGAATTGGGATAAATGTGCAGCGAGGTTTCCCGCGGAAAGACAGCTTCGAGTTCCTGTTTGCTTTCGAGTAGCATCTGATACTGATCCGGATGCACCAGCAAATTAACGCGTTCGGCTTCTCTTGCTTCATACAAAGAGTTTTTTATAAAGGAGATAAATAAATCTTGATTTTCTTCAAGTGATTTCCCTACTACCTTTTCAGCTGCCTTTAATGCAAGCCTGAGAATTACTTCTTCTGCCGACTCTATATATGATAAATAATCCGTTTTTGCTGCATCGATTATTTTCTCTGCATCCAGGATCTTGTCTGTATACTCGTTAAATCCTGCTTTGTGCCCTTCTTCTCTTCCATAGTTGAATCCTTCTTCAGAGGCTTTCATAAAAGCCTGCTGCTTTTCATTTTCAAAGGCTGCTTTTTCATCATATACAGCAGATAAAATTTCTTCAGACTGTCTTTTTGCTTTTTCTACAATATTTTCAGCCTCTGCCTGGGCATCAATTATTATTTTTAAATAGTCCTTACTGTTTTCCGCAGGTGGTTCTGCTTCATTTTTATTGGCTGAAATTCCCGTTATACTCTTAATGGAAATTACCTTTTGATCCGATACTTCCTGTTCAGCCCTGAATGATTTTATGAGCCTAGACAATGATGTCATCCCCTCCGCCGCGGGCAACCACAATTTCTCCGGTCTCTTCCAGGCGGCGGATGATAGCCACTATTCTTGATTGAGCTTCCTCAACATCCCGAAGCCTGACAGGTCCCATGAATTCCATTTCTTCCTTAAACGTTTCTACCATACGTGTAGACATATTTTTGAAGACGATATCTTTAACGTCATCACTGGAAACTTTCAAAGCAAGCATCAGATCTTCACTTTCACAATCACGAATAACTCTTTGAATGGCACGGCTGTCCAGTGTGACAATATCTTCGAAAACAAACATTCTTTTCTTAATTTCTTCTGCCAGTTCAGGATCCTGAATTTCAAGCGCATCCAGAATCGTTCTTTCCGTAGCTCTGTCAACACCATTCAGCACATCTACAACAGCTTCTATTCCGCCCGTCTGAGTATAATCCTGCGTGACAGTAGCTGAGAGCTTCCTCTCCAGAATTTGCTCAACTTCATTGATAATTTCCGGTGAGGTGCTGTCCATCACAGCGATCCTTCTCGCTATATCCGCCTGCATTTCCTGAGGCAGCTCTGATAATATCTGTCCTGCCTGGGCAGAGTCCAGATAAGAAAGGATAAGTGAGATGGTCTGCGGGTGTTCATTCTGAATAAAGTTTAAAATCTGGGCAGGATCTGCCTTTCGTGCAAAATCAAACGGCCGCACCTGAAGGGAAGAAGTAAGCCGGTTTATAATTAAAGAGGCCTGCTCCTGTCCGAGAGCTTTTTCAAGTACTGTTTTAGCATAGCCAATCCCCCCTTGGGAGATATAATCCTGGGCAAGGGCTATATTGTGAAACTCTTCCAATATACTCTCTTTGGACTGAGATTCTACTGTCCTCACCCCTGAAATCTCAAGCGTCAGCTTTTCTACTTCTTCCTCACTAAGGTGTTTGTAAACGGAAGCAGCAACATCCGGACCAAGCGAAATTAGAAGTATTGCAGCTTTTTGTTTACCAGTTAATTCTTTTTGGTTTTTTGCCACTTCTTTTCCTCCTAATCTTCAGCTATCCATGATCTTAAAAGTTTGGCAAAGTCTTCCGGTTTTTCTCTTGCCATTTTTTCGAGCTGCTTGCGGCGCATGCTGCCTTCAGTTTCATGTTCCTCATTAACGTCAGGTACCTTAATAGGGTCGAATACTTCCTCTACATCTTCAATAGCATCAGATTTCTTCCTTGAACGGATAAATAAGATGACCAGAACGATGATGATAATCAAAAGTGCCGCACCTATTGCATATACCCACCAAGGGATGGATGCTTCAGGAGCTTCCGCAAAATCTACTTTTCCATTGAATGGCTGGACAGAAACCAATATCTTGTTCTGTAATTCTTCATCGGTCAATTCGTTTTCCATTGTGTCTTTATTTATCGTAGTCCTGACTATTGAACCAAGCATCTGAGTGATATCGTCAACACGATCCTGCGGCAGAGAAGTTGGATCGTCTGCTTCTGGCGGCTCAACCATAACCTGGATTCCAAGATCACGCACTTTGTATGGACTTTCAGATATTTCTTTTCGGATTTTATTTACTTCATTATTGATTGTTTCTTCTATTCTTTCATAATCACCATTGGAACCTTCGGCGCCTTCAGGGTAATTTGCTACTTCATTTTCCCCTGCTCCGGCAACTCCAGCTGCGGCGGCACCATTTCCAGTGAAAGTTTCCGTGATTTTTTTAGCGCTCACTGCAATTCCTTCCATATTTTCTTCATCCACAGGCTGAACGAGGTTTTCTTCCCGGTTTTCCTGGGTAAAGTCAATATCGGCGGTAACAGAAACAGCAACTTTTTCTTGGCCCATCAATGTCCCGAGCATACTTTGTACTTGCCGCTGTACATCTCGTTCTATTTGCTTTTTAATTTCATGCTGAGCAGCAAAAGCCGATCCTGAAGTATCATTCCCGCCATCTTTCAAATCGAAATATTCAAAGAACTGATTAGTTATGACGATATTCTCAGTAGGAAGATTAGGAACACTTTTAGATACAAGATGATATAAGGCTTTTATTTGTGATTCCTCAAACTGGTATCCTGGTTTAGTGTTCAGCACTATTGATGCTGAAGCTGCTTCAGTTTGATCTGCAATAAAAATGCCTTTTTCAGGAAGGTTAACCATTACTTTTGCATCATTTATGCCATCTATGCCTTTTATAAGGTTCGAGAGCTCTGATTGCATGGCATCCAGCTTTAAAACATTGAATTCATTTTCTGTCATCCCAATTCCAGCATTCTGGCTGAAGAATGAATAATCAATACTCCCTGATTTAGGTATCCCTTCAGCTGCAAGTTCTACTTTCAGTGTATCGACCATTTCTTCAGGAACATTGATTGTTGTACCTCCATCCGAGATTTCGGAGGTGATGCCTCTTCCATCAAGATTCTCTTTAATCGCCCCTGTTTCAGAAGGTGATAAATTGCTGTATAGCGGAACCATCGTTGTTCTGGATGCTAATAAGACTCCTGCTGCAATAAGACCAAATAACAATAAGATAGACCCCAGCAAAAGAGTTTTCTGTTTTTTTGACCGGCTCTGCCAGTATTCTTTTATAGGATTTAAGTATTTTTGAACCGACTCTTTCATTACAATCCCCCGGTTAGTCTGTTTATTTCGGCAGGATTAATCCGCTAACTTCCATTCTTAGTAGCTTTTTAATCTCTTATTGTTAACTCTCTTATACTTGCATTCTCATGGTTTCTTGATATGCTTCAATCACTTTATTTCTTACTTCCATTGCAGCCTGCATAGTAATGCTTGCCTTTTGCGAAGCAATCATTACGTCATGCAGCTCAATCTTCTCACCGTTTGCCAGTTTTTGTGTCATCAGGTCTGACTCTTGCTGAGCACCATTTACTTCATTTATGGAAGCTTTTAAGAAATCCGCAAAACTTTTTTGTGATTCTGCTGGGGTTTTCATAGCAGTTTCTTTAATGCTGCCCTGCTGAAAAATTTTGCTTACTGGCTGGAAACTAATTCCGTTCATTTACTCCGCCCCTTATTTACCAATTTCCAAAGCCTTCATCAGCATGGATTTTGAAGCATTAAGTACTGTGATGTTTGCTTCATAAGATCTTGTAGAACTAACCAGGTCCACCATTTCTTTTAAGGGATCAACATTTGGCAACTGTACATAACCCTCTTCATTTGCATCTGGATGTTCCGGGTCAAAGACCATTTTAAACGGAGTTTCATCCTCTATAATTCTAGATACCTTAACTCCGTTCCCTGTATTGCCGCCTGAACTATTATTAACTGCCGTTTGAAACATTGAGGAGAATGTCTGGCCCTGCTGCTGCATGACGACTTCCTTCCGGCGATAGGGCTGCCACTGCCCATCTACTATTTTCCCCCGGGTAGAATCAGCATTTGCCATATTGGATGCAATAACATCCATTCTTAGTCTC
The DNA here is from genome assembly GCF_040492155.1 of Cytobacillus sp. T106. NCBI lineage: Bacteria > Bacillati > Bacillota > Bacilli > Caryophanales > Bacillaceae > Cytobacillus > Cytobacillus sp. T106. The sequence goes on from NZ_JBEUMK010000003.1 coordinate 248,479, forward strand.
TGTGCCGTAAGTGCAGAGGCAGTTACATTCATGCTATGGAACATCCCCATTTTTATTTGCCCCCTCTAATAACATTTTGCAGGCTTGAAAATTTACCATTCAGCCTTTCAACCAGTGCATTGTAATAGATTTGGTTTTCTGCAAGTTCTGTCATTTCTTTATCAAGATCTACATTATTACCATTATGATTATAAGATGTTGCTGCTTGTCTGATATGGATGCCATTTTGACCTTCTCCGTTTAAATCAAAGTGCCTGTAATCAGTTTTCTTAGTGGAAAAATTCCCTATCTCGTTATCTAGAACTGCTTTAAAACTCACATTTTTCGATTTGTAGTTTGGAGTATCGACATTCGCAATATTTTGCGAGATAGCTTTTTGCTTAACAGCAGAATAATTTACAGCACTTTCTAATGTACCGATCGTTCCTGAAAACAAACTCAATTTTTCCACTCCCTGCCATACATATGGTTCTTTTGTTAAAAATTGTTGAATTTTGATGAATATGGACGTTTTTTATAATCTAATCACTATTGTAATGAATTTGAAATAATATGTCTATGTACTTAAAGAAAAAATAACACTACATTTGTCCTATTTTAATAAAAGGTATAAAAATTGATAAAATTACCTATTCAAAGCAAATAAAATTAACGATCCAATATATTATGTTATTCAAACAATCATTCCTCCGCTATCTAACTAGGTTAATTTTCCTATTCCTTATTACTCAATAAAAACACACAAAGAAAAATATACGACAATACTTTTGGTTTGTAAATGGAATTTCTGCTAATTTTTTGTTACTTATTGCATTTTCTTGTAAATAAATAGACACATTTGAAATAATTCGAAAGAACAAGCTTACAGCTTTTGTTCAAAACTGAGCGCAGATTACCTGCACTGAACTCCTGTGTAATCATTTCCCCTATCCGAAACACTTTTGGTGCCTCCTTTGGATGGGGCTTCTTTTAGCTTTATTCTCATAGGGCAGTTGCAGCTACAGTTGTTGGAAAAAGTTCTTATATTAGCTACATTCCTTTTTATTAGTTCCTTCCTAAATATATTTAAAGGTTATAAAGGTAAGCAATACAGTATATCTAGCACCGGTTTAAAGCAACATTGGCACCTGCCTTAAACAAAACCATAAACTCATGCAAATAATATTCTTTATCTCCTTGACTCAAAAAAAAGAATCCGCACTAGGTGCGGATTCCCATTCATCAGTTTGTTTTCAGTTTTTCCAGTTCGACGAGGAACTTATCGTTCAGGACTTTAATATATGTTCCCTTCATGCCGAGTGAACGCGATTCAATGACTCCTGCGCTTTCCAGCTTTCTCAATGCGTTTACGATCACAGAACGCGTAATTCCGACTCTGTCGGCAATTTTTGAAGCAACAAGCAGGCCTTCTTTGCCGTTAAGCTCTTCAAAGATATGCTCGATCGCTTCCAGCTCACTGTATGAAAGGGAGCTGATAGCCATTTGTACAACAGCCTTGCTGCGCGCCTCTTCTTCGATCTCCTCCGCTTTTTCACGCAGGATTTCCATACCGACAACTGTTGCACCGTATTCGCCAAGAATCAGATCATCGTCATGGAACTGCTCCTGAAGCCTTGCGAGGATCAGCGTACCTAGGCGCTCTCCGCCCCCGATGATTGGTACGATCGTTGTCAGACCGTTCTTAAACAGCTCCTTGTTTTCAACAGGGAAAGCAGTATAATCGCTTTCTACATCAAGATTTGAAGACGTCTCCTGGATATTGAACAGGCTCTTGGTGTATTCTTCAGGGAATTGACGGTCTTCAAGCATTTTTTTCATGCGCTCATTTTCGATCTGCTGGTTTACTGCAAAGCCAAGCAGCTTTCCGCGGCGGCTTACCACAAAGATATTCGCTTCGATCACTTCACTAAGCGTCTCGGCCATTTCTTTGAAGTTTACCGGTTTTCCGGCAGCTTTCTGCAGCATTGCATTAATTTTTCTTGTTTTCGTTAATAAATCCATTGTTCTTCCTCCTATTGGCTGTGACACACTGCTTATTAAATGATATAACCTGTGTTCATCCCTTAGTGGCATTGGTACGTATGTGTTTGTTGTACCCTAACACCTTTTTGTTAAAACTATAAGATAAACTGGCTCAGGTCTTTATTGCGGGAGATGGCACCAAGTTTCTCCTCAACATACTGAGGGGTGATGGTCACCTTGCCCATTGAAATTTCCGGTGCTTCGAAAGACAGATCCTCAAGCAGTTTCTCAAGGATTGTATGAAGTCTTCTTGCGCCGATATTGTCTGTATTCTGATTAACCTCGTATGCCACTTCAGCGATTCTACGAATAGCATCGTCAGAAAATTCAATTTGTATACCTTCTGTTTCCAATAATGCAGTATATTGTTTTGTCAGTGCATTATCAGGTTCAACCAAAATTTTATAAAAATCTTCGACTGTCAGCTTTGTCAGCTCTACCCTGATCGGGAATCTCCCCTGAAGTTCCGGTATCAAGTCAGACGGCTTGGCGATATGGAATGCCCCTGCTGCCATGAAAAGGACATGATCTGTTTTGACAGAGCCGTATTTCGTAACGACCGTTGAGCCTTCAACAATAGGAAGGATATCACGCTGTACGCCTTCCCTTGATACATCGGCATTTGATCCTCCGCTTGATTTGCTGGCGATCTTATCAATTTCGTCAATGAAAATGATGCCGCTCTGCTCTGCCCTGAAGACAGCTTCCTGGGTCACTTCATCCATATCGATCAGCTTTTGTGCTTCTTCATTCGAAAGGACTTTGCGCGCTTCCCGGACAGTCAGCTTGCGCTTCTTCCTTTTCTTTGGCATAAGTCCGCTTAGCGCATCCTGCATATTCATGCCCATCTGCTCCATTCCGGAGCCTTGAAGCATATCAAACATGGACGGCTGCTGCTCTTCGACCTCGACGGTGATCAATTCATTTTCAAGCTCGCCCATAGCAAGCTTTTCCCTGGCGATCTTCCGTTTTTCTGTAAGGCTGTAATCCTCCGCTGGTTCATTTTCCTGATCCTGGCCGCCTCCGCCGCCAAACAGCATTTCCAGCGGATTTTTGTAGGAAGCTGCTTTTTTGCCTGAAGGGACGAGCATATCTACAATGCGGCGGTTCGCATTCTCTTCTGCCCTTTCTTTCACGCTTTGCATTTTTTCTTCCTTTACAAGGCGGACCGATGTCTCCACCAGATCACGCACCATTGACTCTACATCACGGCCAACATATCCGACTTCTGTAAATTTCGTGGCTTCGACCTTTACAAATGGAGCGCCGACAAGCTTAGCCATCCTGCGGGCAATTTCCGTCTTCCCTACACCGGTTGGTCCGATCATCAGGATATTCTTCGGGCTGATTTCATCGCGGATAGCTTCCTCGAGCAGGCCGCGGCGGTAGCGGTTCCTTAAAGCAACTGCCACTGCTTTCTTTGCATCTTTCTGTCCAATGATATATTGGTCAAGCCGTTCAACAATTTGTCTGGGTGTTAAATTTGTACTTAAGCTCATATTCAGCACTCCTTTGTATTAGCCGGCCAAGACGATCAAGCCTGTGGCGTCAGCCTCAAATTTCAGGCGCCTGCCCCGCAAACGGAATATCCGCTGCAGGGGAGCAGCCTTCTACAGCTCTTCCACTATTATATTTTCGTTCGTATATACACAGATTTCAGCTGCCACCTCAAGCGAAGACCTGGCGATTTCCTTTGCTGTCAGGTGTTCCCCTGCATATTTTTTCAGGGACCTTCCAGCAGCCAGCGCATAGTTGCCGCCTGAACCGATTGCCAATATCCCGTCATCAGGTTCAATCACTTCCCCGGTCCCGGAAATGAGAAGAAGATCTGATTCGTTCATGACAATAAGCATGGCTTCGAGCTTTCTCAGGACCTTATCGCTTCTCCACTCTTTCGCAAGCTCAACGGCCGCCCTTTGCAGGTTTCCATTATACTCCTCAAGCCTGCTTTCAAACAATTCGAACAGGGTGAATGCATCCGCCACCGATCCTGCGAAGCCTGCAATCACTTTTCCGTTGAACAATTTCCTGACTTTTCTTGCTGTATGCTTCATGACGACAGCATTTCCGAATGTGACCTGGCCATCCCCTGCCATGGCGCACTTCCCGTTATGCTGTACGGCAAAAATAGTTGTAGCATGAAATTGAGACATTGATTATTCCTCCTTTTGGAGCTTATGCCCGCGGGTGGGTGTTCAAATAGGTCTTGCGCAAATATTCATTTGTAACATGTGTATATACCTGGGTGGATGAAAGGAAGGCATGCCCCAGGAGCTCCTGTACAGTCCTCATATCAGCACCATTTGATAAAAGATGCGTAGCAAAGGAGTGCCGAAGCATATGCGGGTGAATAGTGCCTTCCAAAGAAGATTTCTGGATCATTTTATTTAATATTTCCCGGATGCCCCGCGGTGTCAGGGGGCCGCCCCGGAAATTGACAAATAGTCTGTCATGGCTTTCCCTGCCTGTTAACAGTTCTTTTCTGCCTTCAGTTATGTATAGCTCCAAAGCATCCTGTGCGAAGCTTCCGAAAGGGATATACCTGTCCTTCTGCCCTTTCCCATGCACCAGCACAGTCGATAAAGCCATATCGATGTCCTTCAGGCTGATCTGGCTGCATTCACTGACCCGCATGCCTGTGGCATACAGAAGTTCAAGGAGAGCCTTATTCCTTTTTCCAAGGGGGCTATCTGTTTCACAGCTTTCAAAAAGGCAGTTCAGTTCTTCTTCATAAAAAAATTCAGGCAGCCTTTTTTCCAGTTTCGGGAGCGAAACGGCAGAAAAAGGGTTGTCATTTGCCAGTTTCTCTCTTGCCAGAAACTTATAAAAGCTTCTGAGGCTGGATATTTTGCGGGCTGCCGATTTCCTGGAAAGCTTTTGCTCGTATAACCTGGTCAAATAAAGCCTGACATCAAAATATTCAACATCATTAACTGATTGAATGGCTTGTTCAGACATGAACAAGAAAAACTCTTTAATATCATGCTGGTAGTGTTCAATAGTATATTGTGAATAATTTCTTTCTATTTGTAAATATTCAATAAATGATTGTAACGAATCGTTCACATTTGGGCTCAAAATGATTCACCTCACAAGAGCTACTAAATAGTATCACAATTTAGTAGCCCATGCAATAAAATTTACATATTTTTCACAAAGTTCTGAATTGTTTCCAGCGCTCTGTTAGCATGCTGTTCATTGCGCTCCTGTTTGCCTTTGATCTTAACCGGCAGTTCAGGGAACAGTCCGAAATTGGCATTCATCGGCTGGAAGTTTTTAGAGTTTGTTGTCGTGATATATCTTGCCATGCTGCCGATGGCCGTTTCATGAGGGAATTCCAGAAGTTCTTTGCCCTCTGCCAGCCTGGCTGCGTTGATGCCTGCGATCAGGCCGCTAGCTGCCGATTCCACATATCCTTCCACACCTGTCATCTGCCCGGCAAAGAACAGGCCGTCACGGTTTCTGAATTGATAGGTTGCCTCGAGCACTTTCGGCGAGTTGATGAAAGTATTGCGGTGCATGACGCCATAGCGTACAATTTCTGCTTCTTCCAATCCCGGAATCAGCCTCAGCACTTCCTTTTGCGGGCCCCATTTCAGATGCGTTTGGAAACCTACTATATTATAAAGAGTTCCTGCCGCATCATCCTGCCTCAGCTGGACAACTGCATACGGGCGCTTGCCTGTCCGCGGGTCTTCCAGGCCTACCGGCTTCATCGGCCCAAACAGCATGGTTTTCTTTCCCCTGTTTGCCATCACCTCGATCGGCATGCATCCTTCAAAGAAAATCTCTTTTTCGAATTCTTTCAATGGGACCGTCTCGGCACTGATCAGGGCGTTATAGAATGTTTCAAATTCTTCTTCTGTCATCGGACAGTTGATATATGCTGCTTCCCCTTTATCATATCTTGATTTAAGGTAAGCCTTTTCCATGTTGATGCTGTCTTTTTCAATGATAGGCGCTGCTGCATCATAAAAATATAAATGATCCTCGCCTGTCAGCTCCTTCAGCTGCTTGGACAGTGACTCACTCGTTAGGGGACCGGTTGCAATGACAGTGATCCCCTCTGGAATTTCAGTCACTTCTTCATTCATCACGGTTACATTCGGATGGTTCCTGACCTGCTCTGTTACCTTTCCGGCGAATTCATGCCGGTCTACTGCCAGTGCTCCTCCTGCCGGTACGGCACATGCATCAGCCGAATTGATGATAACAGAGTCAAGCATCCTCATTTCCTCTTTCAGTACGCCAACCGCGTTTGTCAGGTTGTTGGCCCGGAGAGAATTGCTGCAGACCAGCTCGGCAAATTTATCTGTATGATGGGCCGGGGTCTGTTTTACAGGCCTCATTTCATACAGATTTACCTTTATTCCTCTTTTCGCGATCTGCCAGGCTGCTTCACTTCCGGCAAGCCCCGCCCCGATAACATTGATTGCTGCTTCTTTCATTTTACGAACCTCCAGGTATACTTATGAATAGTTAAACTGGTTTATTGATCCAGCCGGACTTCTTATCTCTTTTAAAGGGCCTGTCCAATCTTTAATTTTGTTCCCAAAATGGACGGCATTCATTCATATCCAATCTGCATTGTACAATACGTATGAAAAATAAAAAAGTTTCAAGCATTGCACTGCCATATTTTCCCGCGAAACAGAAAAGAGTGAGCATAAAGCCCACCCTTAGCCTTGCTTTTCTTCTTTATAGTCACATTCAATGCATTGAACCTGGACGCCCTTTTTAAGCTTTTTCTCAACCAGGACATTATCGCATTTCGGACACTGTCTGGCAAGCGGTTTATCCCATGAGATGAATTCGCATTCCGGGAACCGGTCGCAGCCGTAGAAGATGCGGCGTTTTTTACTTTTTCTTTCTATTATATTCCCCTCTTTGCAGTTCGGGCATTTCACACCGATTTCTTTCACAATCGCTTTTGTGTTCCTGCATTCAGGGAAATTTGAGCAGGCCATAAACTTGCCGTAGCGCCCCATTTTATAAACCATTTCATGTCCGCATTTTTCACAATCTTCTCCTGCGGGCTCATCCTTTATTTCTACTTCCTGCATTTCTTTTTCGGCTTTGTCCAGATGCTTCTCGAAATCTTTGTAGAATTCTTCGATGATATTCTTCCAATTTTCTTTGCCGTCTTCTACATCATCAAGATCCTGCTCCATCTTGGCCGTAAACTCGACATCCAATATTTCCGGGAAAAATTCGAGAATCAGTTCCAGGACTATTTCTCCAAGTTCTGTAGGGATGAAGCGTTTATTATCAAGCGCTACATAGCCGCGTTTCTGAATTGTATCCAGTGTCGGGGCAAAGGTTGACGGCCTTCCGATCCCGAGCTCTTCCAGTGTCTTTACCAGCCTTGCCTCTGTATAGCGTGGCGGCGGCTGGGTGAAATGCTGCTTCGGCTCAATGTCCTTTTTCAGGACCTCATCGCCTTCCTTCAGGTCGGGGAGCATATTATCTTTTTCTTCAGCCTGATCATCGCTGCCTTCGACATAAACCTTCATAAAGCCGGGGAACTTCACTTTTGAGCCGGTGGCCCGGAAGACAAGTTCCCCGTTCTTCAGATCCACACTCATTGTATCCATGATTGCGGATGCCATCTGGCTTGCCACAAAGCGTTCCCATATCAGTTTATACAGACGGAGCTGGTCTCTTGATAAAAATTCTTTAAGACTTGCCGGCTCCCGCAGGGTGCTTGTCGGCCTGATGGCTTCGTGCGCATCCTGTGCATTGGATTTCTTGGTTTCTTTCTTTTTCTCCCCAGGGAGATAGTCCTTGCCATAAGACTCTGTGATATAGCCTGCCGCCTCGGTCTGTGCGATTTCAGAGATCCGGGTCGAGTCTGTTCTCATATAGGTGATGAGACCGACCGTCCCTTCTGAACCAAGATCAATTCCCTCATACAGCTGCTGGGCAAGCATCATTGTTTTCTTAGCCCTGAAGTTTAATTTCCTGGCTGCCTCCTGCTGAAGGGAAGATGTTGTGAAGGGAGCAGCTGGATTCCGTTTCCGTTCCTTCTTTGAGACGGAAGCAACAGTGAACTTGTTCCCCTTCATCATTCCGAGGATCTCTTTTACATCCTGTTCTGATTTTAAGTCCGTCTTCTGTCCCTGCGCACTGTAGAAGGACGCTTCGAACACGGACTTTCCTTTCAGGAATTCACCATCAATTGACCAGTATTCTTCAGGGATAAATTCCTTGATTTCCTTTTCCCGGTCGATGATCAGCCGGACTGCCACCGACTGCACCCTTCCGGCGCTCAATCCTTTTTTTACTTTCTTCCATAATAAAGGGCTTATATTATAGCCGACGAGCCTGTCCAGGATCCTGCGCGCCTGCTGGGCATCCACAAGATCCATATTAATCGGCCGCGGTGTTTTAAATGATTCTTTGATGGCATCCTTTGTGATTTCATTGAAAACCACACGGCAGTCAGAATGGACATCCATGTCCAGGCTGTGCGCCAAATGCCAGGCAATGGCTTCCCCTTCGCGATCGGGGTCAGCTGCGAGATAGATTTTCTTGGCTTTCTTTGCAGCTGTTTTAAGTTCTTTCAAAACAGGGCCCTTGCCGCGTATCGTGATGTATTTTGGTTCAAAGCGGTTTTCCACATCAACGCCCATCTGGCTTTTAGGGAGATCTCTTATATGCCCCATCGATGCTCTTACTTTATATTTTTTTCCCAAGTATCTTTCAATCGTCTTCGCCTTGGCAGGCGACTCAACGATCACTAAATAATCTGCCATTAAACATCCTCCTTAAGAGGGATAAGATTGGCCGCCTGCTGTCATTTGCGGGCGGGCGGCGCTGATTTTATTTTATTTTTTGTTTGATAGTCTGCAGAAGCACGGCAGCTGCAGAATCCATTTTTAAATATTTTTCATCCTGCAATCCGGCAGGGGGTGAAATATTCCATTATTATTGTCCATGCTGCTATGGGTTGTCAAATCTCTGATAGCATCATGTATGGATGGCAAAACATGGCCGGCTCGACAAGCAAACGGTTACAGCCTGTTTTGCAGCCTTTACATTGCGTCTGTTGCACAATGTATAACAGATTTTAAATAATTTCAACCTTTTTGACATAAATTTTCTAATTTCAGACTATTTTCAGCAAAAATGCACTGTGATGAATTATACAATTCAAATGCATACTTTTATGCCTTTTTTAAGAAAATCTTTGTTCTGCCTAACGGGATTTCCTTAAAAATTAAGTTCTTCAAGTATCTCACTGGCATCTGCAATCAGCTTTGCGCCCTGCTGGATCAATTCATTCGTGCCTGCGGAAGCCGGGCTGAATATGCTGCCTGGCAGGGCAAACACATCCCTGCCTTCATTGACCGCATAATTTGCCGTAATCAGCGATCCGCTCTTGCTTTTTGCTTCTATTATAAAGGTCCCCTGGGAAAGCCCGCTGATGATTCTGTTCCTCATTGGGAACTGCCATCTGTCAGGCCGTGCATCAGGCGGATATTCAGAAATGACAAGCTGATCTTCCATCATCCTTCTTGCCAGCCGTTCATTGGATTTTGGGTAAATATGATTAAGGCCTCCAGCAATGACACCGATCGTCCGGCCGCCGAGCGAAATGGCTGTTTCATGCGCCTCGGCATCCACTCCGGCTGCAAGGCCGCTTACGATGGTCACTCCCTTTCCCACCAAGCCCGGAAATACTTTTTTTATTGCGCTCCTGCCGTATCCTGTTATCTGCCTGGAGCCTACAACCGCAAGCTTGGGATCCAGATGCAAAAAGCTGATGTCTCCTTTTGCGTATAGCACCCAGGGAGGCTGATAAATTTCCTTAAGAAGCGGTGGATATTCAGGTTCAAATATTGTAATGCAGTGAATGCCGTATTTCTCGTATTGTCTGATTTTCTCTATCGTTGTCTCCAGGCTGCTGTTAGTCGGAAAAAAGAGTTTACGATCGGGTTCAGAGAAAGCTGCTGACAGGGAGGTTTTCATGTGGGGATCTTTCTTTAGGAAATGATAAATGCTGCTCCAGGAGCTTTTGTGATGGAGGGAGATAAATTTCAGCTTGAATTCGTCCATTTGCGGACCTCCTGATAGGATTTTTTAGAGAGGGAGTTAAAAGAAGGAGAAATAGTCCCCTTGAGGCAAGGGGACCGGAAAGTCTGATCTATAGGTTTAGTGCGTTTTGCATTCGTCGAAAAGGCCTTTTTCTTTCAGGACTTTAATCAAAGTTTCACCCATTACGGATGGAGTATCGGCAACCTGGATTCCGCATTCATTCATCACACGGATTTTTTCGTCAGCAGTGCCTTTACCTCCTGAGATGATGGCGCCGGCATGGCCCATGCGCTTCCCTGGAGGTGCAGTGCGGCCGCCGATAAAGCCGACAACAGGCTTTGTCATGTTAGCTTTTACCCACTCTGCTGCTTCTTCTTCAGCCGTTCCGCCGATTTCACCGATCATGATGACCGCTTTGGTTTCCGGATCTTCATTGAATGCTTTTAATACATCGATGAAGTTTGTTCCGTTGACAGGGTCTCCGCCGATTCCAACTGCAGTGGACTGGCCGATTCCAGCCTGTGTGAGCTGGTGGACAGCTTCATACGTCAATGTACCGGAGCGGGACACTACGCCGACATGCCCTTTTGTATGGATATATCCTGGCATGATCCCGATTTTGCACTCATCAGGTGTGATGACGCCAGGGCAGTTAGGACCTACCAGGCGGGTCTTCTTGCCTTCCATATAACGTTTCACTTTAACCATATCAAGAACAGGGATATGCTCTGTAATACAGATGGCCAGGTCGAGCTCTGCATCTACCGCCTCAAGGATGGCATCTGCAGCAAAAGCAGCAGGAACATAAATGACAGAAGCGGTTGCGCCTGTTTCTTTGACAGCTTCCTGAACTGTATTGAATACAGGTACTCCTTCCACTTCCATGCCGCCCTTGCCTGGAGTTGTGCCCCCGACAATCTGTGTGCCGTATTCCAGCATCTGCTTTGTATGGAAAAGGGCAGTTGAACCTGTTATCCCTTGAACTATTACTTTTGTATCTTTATTAATGAATACACTCACGTCAAATTCCCCTTTCTTAACCTACTAGTGAAACGATTTTTTCTGCCCCGTCACTCATGGAATCCGCTGCGATAATATCAATATCGGATTCTGCGAGAATCTTTTTGCCAAGGTCTACGTTTGTGCCTTCAAGGCGTACAACAAGCGGCACTTTCAGGCCAACCTGCTTTGCAGCCTCTACAACGCCTTCTGCAATGACGTCGCATTTCATGATTCCGCCAAAGATATTGACAAAGATTCCTTTTACATTCGGATCAGAAAGGATGATTTTGAATGCTTCCGTTACTTTCTCTGCTGTTGCACCGCCCCCAACATCAAGGAAGTTGGCAGGGTCGCCGCCGTAATGCTTGACAATATCCATTGTCGCCATTGCCAGGCCGGCACCGTTGACCATGCATCCGATGTTTCCGTCAAGGGAAATGTAGCTTAGGTCATATTTTGAAGCTTCGATTTCTTTTGGATCTTCTTCTTCCAAATCACGGTACTCAAGAATATCCTTTTGGCGGTACAGGGCATTTGAATCAAAATTAAGCTTTGCATCAAGTGCCATTACCTTGCCGTCGCCAGTGACAACAAGCGGATTGATTTCTGCAATAGAGCAGTCCTTCTCAATATAAGCATTATAAAGCGCGAGCATGAACTTTGCTGCCTGGTTGACAAGCTTGCCCGGGATATTGATATTGAAAGCGATGCGGCGCGCCTGAAAAGCTGTCAGGCCGATGACCGGATCGATTTCTTCCTTGAAAATCTTTTCTGGTGTTTTTTCAGCAACTTCTTCGATTTCTGTGCCGCCTTCTTCAGACGCCATCAGCACGACACGGGAAGTTGCACGGTCAAGCACAAGGCCGACATAATATTCTTTCTGGATATCACAGCCTTCTTCAATCAGGAGGCGCTTCACTTCTTTCCCTTCAGGGCCTGTCTGGTGCGTGACCAGTGTTTTCCCCAGGATTTCAGATGCATATGTACGTACTTCATCGAGGTTTTTCGCAACCTTGACGCCGCCCGCTTTTCCGCGTCCGCCGGCATGGATCTGCGCTTTAACTACAACTACCTCTGTGCCAAGTTCTTTGGCTGCTTCTACTGCTTCTTCAACTGTAAAAGCGACCTTTCCATTCGGAACCGTTACCCCGTATTTTCTGAGGACTTCTTTTCCCTGGTACTCATGAATATTCATTTCCCATCCTCCTATCAAGCTCTTCAAAAAATAGACTGCGCTTTCATTTTATAAAATGAGCACACCCTTGTCTACAATTATGATTAAAATATTATATTTCTTTAAAAATTTTAAAATTTAAATCTATAAAAAACCCTGTAAAGTAAAGCGTTTTCATTTTTTATTTTCAAAAATTGTTTTTTCAGCATAGAAATATATTTAAGAAAGGATGATCAGTTACCCTTCGGGAGCAGGTCCTGGCCGCGGCTTTCCAAGTGAGAAAATATGACTTTGGAAAGCGCTCTTTCCTCAAAAGAGCTCTGCTGCCAAATACGAATAAGGACAGGCTATAATCCCTGTCCCCTGCTGTGCTCTCCTGCCCGGCGGTCGGCTTTATAAACAAAGGCGAAAATTTCTGCCACTGCCTGATACAGCTCCTCCGGGATATTTTCATCTATGTTCAGCTTTCCGAGCAATTCAACCAGTGACGCGTCTTCCTGAATGGGAATATTATGCTCTTTCGCTTTTTCGAGGATATTCTCGGCTGTCAGTCCCTTTCCTTTGGCCTTAACCTTAGGTGCTTCTTGTCCGTCCCTATAGGATAGGGCGACGGCTTCCTTCCTGATCTTCGGGTCCTGCTGTTTCATATTTTTATATCAACTCCGCTGTATTTCCCTGAATCGGACAATGGCTGGTACGCCATCCCTTTTGTTTGCGGCTGGGCACCGCTGCCTTTCTCGAAGACAATGGAAGAAAGCCTGTAATCCAGCTCTTCCAGCCCTTTTTTCAATCCGTCTGTAAAAGGGGCTGCCCACTCCCTGATGCGGCTGTCCCCGTTAAAGACCTTGATCTGCACGATTCTGTTCTGGACCTGGACATCGACTATCGTTTCCTTTAAATGGTCCAAGTCCAGGTAGAAAATGACGCGGCAATAGGCAGGATCGATTCTCCCATCGGCCAGCTTCCTTCCGCTCCATTGCATGGTCATTTCCGCTGTCCTGTTCCACAGCGGGACAGGCAGCTGGAATATATACTGCTGCAGCGGTCCTGTTTCTTGAGCCAATAGCTGGTGTCCCGTCAATTTATTCAGCAATTGCTCCGCAGCCTCTTTGTGCTGAATGGGAGGACCTTCCTTCAGAAACTGCAATAGCATCATTTTAAGTGATTCATTCTTCAAGCCGCTGTCATCCCCGCCCGAGAGGAAGCTGAGCACTGCATGATCGTGGGAATAGCCCAGGCTTTTCAGTATGTGCGTTAACCTGGACTGCAGCAGCCCGTCTCCGGCTGCGGCAGCCGCGGCTGATTTTGCCGAGATTTCGCCAAGCAGTACCTGCCTGGCGTCCATGCTTTTTTCTCCCTGCCCTTCTGGATCGCTTTCAGTTAATAGCTTGATGCTTTCGGACACCTTTTCAAACTCAGGCATTTGCGGATGCAAAATCCGCAGAAGCTGAATGGCTTCTGCCGGCTTCATATCTCTGCCGGCAAGCGCTGAAAAAAGCTGGCCCTTCCATGCTTCTGCAGTTCGTTCCGGCTGCAGGACAGCCGAAGCTGGGCGGCCTGCAGGATCGATATCTGCATCCGAATTCGACATAGAGGCGTTCTGTGCAGTTTTTGCCCCCTCCATCCCTTCTCCTGACTCGTTAGAGGATCTATGCATATTCCCCTGCAATCTGCCGGCAAAAGCCTTTAAGAGGTCTTCCAGGGATCCTGCAGGCCTCCCAGCCTGTCCACTGGAAACAAGAATCCGCTGAAGAAGGTCGGCCTCCTTCAGCCCTTTTGGCAGGGCGCCGGCTGCTTCCAGCAGGTGCCTGGCCCCTTCGGCACGCTTCCCGTCCTGGCTTCCCAGCCATTCTTTCACTAAGAACAAGAGTGATTCTTCCCCCTGCTTCATCTTTAATGAAGCCCCAAGATCTGCCGCCATATGAAGAAGCGCTTTCCCCGAAGTGCCCACACCAGGCTGATCCAGCAGGTCCACAAGCTCTGTGAGAAGGGCTTGGATGGGCTTTCCTCCCTGTGCAGCCATCAAAGAATCCAAAACCCTGCCTGAAACCGGCAGCTGCCTTGCCAGGGCCTGCTTGATTGCTTCAAGCTGATTCTGTGAAGGCCGGCTGCCGCCGAGCCATTCTGCAATCGCGGACAAGCCCTCTTTTGTAATCGGCAGCTGCTCTTTTACCAAAAAAGAAACCATATCAATATTCGTCTTGGCGGCTGCAAGTGCCAGCTTATTAAGCAATACTTCTTCTGCGTTCATTCCCTTTTGTGCTTCAGCACCAGGAAGAAGCCTCAGCCGCGGAGCCCCATCTCCCGGCAGGACCTGCAGCCAGTACCGCTCATTTACCGACAATGCTGTTTCAAGCTGCGCTATCACCTTCTGCCCTCCAATCATGACCTCTGCGGTCTGATTGGGATGAAGCTTAATGACCTTTGCGCTTACGATTTGCCCGGGGTTCAAGGCAAGCGGCTTAGGACCGCCGCTGTTTCTGTTCTGCAGTATTGAACCGACAATATTCAGCGGATCCATTCCTCTTCACCTCTAATACATGCCCTTGATCGGGGCAAAGCTTTTTCGATGTTCATTGATGATCCCGTGCTTTTCAATTGCCTCAAGATGCTGCCGGGTGCCGTAGCCCATATTCCGGCCGAAGCCGTAGTGAGGATACTGCTCGTCAAGTTCCCTCATATACCGGTCCCTCGTTACCTTGGCTATCACAGAGGCAGCAGCAATCGTCACACTTTTGCTGTCGCCTTTTATGACTGCCTCTGCCTGATAGGGAACATCCAGATCAACCGCATCTGTCAGTAAGTAATCCGGCGTACTGCCCATATCTGCCAAGGCCAGGAGCATTGCTTTCTTTGAAGCTTGAAGGATATTAATCCGGTCGATTTCCCCTGCGCTGATGCGGCCGATTCCGACAGCAGAGGCGCCGGACATGATTTCTTTGTAAAACTCGTCCCTTTTTGCTTCAGACAGCTTCTTGGAGTCATCAAGGCCAGGAAGATAAAATCCCTCCGGCAGTATGACTGCTGCTGCGATGACAGGGCCGGCCAGCGGCCCCCTGCCGGCTTCATCCGTGCCTGCAATCATTGTCCAGCCGCTTTTCTTCAGCCTCCGCTCAAATACAGTCATTTCCTGGTACCGGCCGTAAAGCCTGGCCTCCTCGGCCCTTTGCCTGTCCCATCTCGCAAGCAGCTGCTGCACCCCTTTCCGTCCATCAGATTTGAGCTCCCCAAAAAATGGGTCGTTGTCGTCTTTCAGATCCTTCAGCTTCACGCTGATTTCACTGATTGTAAGCTGTTTCATTCCATCCACCCTTATGCCATTATGTAGAAGGAAGGGCCAGTCATCCTGCCGGGCCCTTCCGGATATATATCAAAAAATAAAGGCCCCATGCAGAGGCCTTTATTTATTGCTGCTATTTTATTTTACCATTTTAAAACGGTATTGCGGACAAAAAAAGCCGATTTACTCTGCAGGTTCGCCTGCTGCAAAATCTGACGGATGTTCAAATGATAAAGGGCCAAGCTTTTCTGTCCGGATTTCACGGATGATCAGCTCTGCGACTTTATCATAATCGACTTCGCCCCCGCCCATTAAGCAGCCTCTCAGCCTTCCGATTTTATCGAAGGCTTCTACTGCTTCCTCAGGGAATTCTTCAAGGCTGTATCTTTCCAGCAGCCTTCCAGGATAGTGTTTTTCAAGAAACTTCAGTGCATAAATGGCGATGTCATGAAGATTTAAAATGGTATCCTTTATCGCTCCGGAAAGAGCCAGCTTGAGGCCCACTTCCTGGTCTTCAAATTTCGGCCATAAAATCCCCGGTGTATCCAGGAGTTCCATTTCCTTGCCGGCCTTTATCCACTGCTGTGCTTTCGTCACCCCAGGCATATTGCCTGTTTTGGCAATATTTTTCTTTGCAAGGCGGTTGATGAGCGTTGACTTGCCGACATTCGGGATTCCTACGATCATTCCCCTGATCGCCCTTGGCTTTACACCTTTGGCTCTCATACGGTCAAACTTTTCCTTCAATATTTCCTGTGCTGCAGAGGAGATATCCTTCATGCCGGACCCTGCCTGTGAATTAATGGCAAGCGCTTTGATCCCTCTATCGCTAAAATAGCGGATCCAGGCCTTTGTGGCTTCTTTATCAGCCATATCAGCCTTATTGAGCAGCACAAGCCTCGGTTTATGCTGGATGATCTCGTCGATCATTGGATTTCTTGAAGACTGCGGCAGGCGCGCGTCGACAAGTTCAAAAATAATATCAACAAGCTTCAGCTTTTCTGTGACCTGCCTGCGGGCTTTTGCCATATGCCCTGGAAACCATTGTATTGTCAAGGCTGCCACCCTTTCTGACTAGAATAATTGCTATTTTACGATGCGGAAGTCCTCAAGGGGCCAATAGATGATATTTGTATCCCCAAGCACCTTTTCCATCGGGATGGTGCCGATATGGCGGCTGTCCTTGCTGTAGCGCCGGTTATCGCCCATTACGAAGAGATGGCCCTCCGGCACGGTCTCCTGCCCGATTTTATCTTCAAGTGTAAAAGGCTCTGTCAGCGGCCCGTCGATGACCTCTTTCTTGTATTCATTAAGATACGGCTCCTCGACCGCTTCGCCATTTACATATAAGATATCATCTTTGTATTCGATCCTGTCACCCGGCAGGCCGATTACCCTTTTTATGTAGTCCTTGTTTTCCGGGGCATGAAAGACGATGATGTCGAATCTCTTTGGGTCGCCAATCTTATACGAGAACTTATTCACGATCATCCTGTCCGTATCGTGGAGCGTCGGCATCATCGACAGTCCATCCACCACAATCGGGGCGAATAAGAAATAGCGGATGACAGCCGCAAGGAGCACAGCGATGATCAGCGCCTTTGTCCATTCCCAGAATTCACTTTTGCTCTTTCCCATGTTAGTTCCCACCAATCTCTGCTAAAAGATATATCCAGCGTCCTACTGATTATCTGCATGATTCATTCTTTACATTTACATTATTTCACTTCAATAAACACGATGGGATGTATAATTCCTAGTATTGGCCTATTTTCTGCCATTTAAGCCCCTGCACCTCCAGAGCCCTGAAAAAATCCGGAAGCCAGGCAAGTGCAGCTGCAAAAGGAGATCGGGTGAAAAAAGCCAAATGAAAAAACCCGGCTGGCGCCGAGTTTGGCCAAGGCCGGATCCGGCTGATTAGCACGTCATACTTAACGCTTTTATGTGAAAAAGGAGCTTGATATACAAGCTCCTTCTTCGCAATTGGCGGTGCAGAGCGCACCGCCGCTTTACTTTTATCGGATTTCTTTGATACGAGCTTTTTTACCGCGCAGGTTACGCAGGTAGTAAAGTTTCGCACGGCGTACTTTACCGCGGCGCATAACTTCAAGCTTCGCAATTTTTGGTGTGTGTACAGGGAATGTACGCTCAACGCCTACACCGTAAGAAACTTTACGTACTGTAAAAGTTTCGCTGATTCCACCACCACGACGCTTAATTACAACACCTTCATACACCTGAACACGTTCGCGTGTACCCTCGATAACTTTAACGTGTACACGTACAGTATCACCAGGACGGAACGCAGGAACATCAGCGCGAAGCTGTTCTTTTGTAATTTCTTCGATTAATTTATGCATCGTTTTCAACTCCTTCCAACAGATGCTCTTGCACAGACTTTCTTTATTGCAGCGGAACATCGTTATAAGACCCGGCCGATCACTCAGCCCAAGCCACAAAAACTATCATAACATAAACAATGCCTGTCATCAATAGCTATTATGCTCTTTTTTTATTTCTTCGAGAAGGCGGACCTGCTCTTTTGTCAGCTCTGCCCCTTCAAAGAGATCCGGGCGGCGGAGATAGGTCCTTTTCAGAGACTCTTTCATCCTCCACTCATCAACAAGGCGGTGGTTGCCTGAGGTCAGGATATCAGGCACTTTCATCCCCCTGAAGTCCGCGGGCCTTGTATAATGCGGATGCTCCAGAAATCCGGTGCTGAACGAATCCTTCATATGGGACTCCTCATTTCCGAGGACACCCGGGAGAAGGCGGACGATGCTGTCAATCAGCACCATGGCCCCAAGCTCCCCTCCGGTAAGCACGAAGTCTCCGATAGAGATCTCATCTGTCACAAGATGCTCCCTTATCCGTTCATCGTAGCCTTCATAATGGCCGCACACAAAAATCAAATGATCGAGGGAAGAAAGCTCCTCCGCCTTTTTCTGGGTATAACGCTCACCCTGGGGGCATAGGAGGACGACTCTCGGCTCTCCGCCGCCTGCCTTCACCTTTAAGTCAGCAACCGCGTCAAATATCGGCTGGGGCTTCAGCACCATGCCGGCTCCCCCGCCGTATGGATAATCATCAACCGTTTTATGCTTATTGTCGGCATAGTCCCTGAAATTGACTACATTGTAGCTGACAGCGTTATTTTCTTCTGCCTTCTTCAGGATGCTATGGCCGAAAACACCGCCGAACATCTCGGGAAACAGAGTAAGTACATCGATCTTCATCATGACAGCAAGCCTTCCATCGGTTCAATGATGATGACTTTTTCTTTCACATCCACTTTTTTGACAACATCTTCAATATAAGGGATCAGTATATCTTTCTGCCCCTTTTTGCTGACCACCCACACATCGTTGGCGCCAGGGGTCAGGATTTCCGTTATTTCCCCTATTTCTTCTTCATCAATTGTTTTCACGGTACAGCCGAGGATTTCATGGAAATAATACTCATTTTCCTCCAGCTGCCCCAGCTGATCTTCAGAGACCTTCAATATTGCGCCTTTAAGCTTTTCCGCCTCATTCAGGCTGTCCAGGCCTTCAAAAGTAAGCAGATCAAACGATTTATGCTGTCTGTGTGTTTTTACAGTCAGCTTCACCGGTTCCTCCGAACCCGCCTGGAATAAGAATAAATGGCTGCCTGCCTTATAGCGCTCTTCCGGAAAATCGGTGCGGGATACGACCCTTACTTCGCCCCTGACACCGTGTGTATTGACAATCTTCCCTACATTGAACCACTTTTCCATCTTTGCCGATCACCTCTAGCGAATTTCTTTAACGACTCCATCTTCAATGATGATGGTTTTGTTTGCGGATACCTCATCCCAGGTGTCGCCAATGCCGATCTCCACGACAGCCTGAACTTCTTTTTCCTTCAGTTCACTGCCTAATGGTAGCATATGTAGTTGTTCTATTTGAAACTCCAGCAGCTTGATCTTTTCTTTGCGCCTGTCTGTTTCTTTTTCAAAATTGGCAGTCAGGCCTGCCTGCTGGAACTTTTTCGATTTCTCTATCTTTCTCGCTTCAAAGCGAAGCTGTTCACATTCTTTCAAAAGCTGTGTTTTTCTTTCCATATAGGTTTCAAGAAGCTTCCTTTTGCTTTTTTCGGTTAAGATCTGTTTAACTGTGGCGGTTTGAAGTATTTTCACCCTTAAGCCTCCTTCAGCGTCCTGGTACCGAACCAACTTCTAAAAGCTTCTGAATGGTAAAAAAAGGAGGGGATCCCCCTCCTTTTCTAATTCCTCCGGCCATGCCTCGGGAAGGTTCATTCAGTTATTTCCAAGAAAATTCTTTTTTGCTGTGATGATCCTGCTGCATACACAACAGTCCGTATCGATTTAGCGACGCGCCCTTGCTTCCCGATCACTTTCCCCATGTCACTCTTGTTGACAGAAAGCTGATAGGTAACGCGGTGGTCATCTTCCCGGACATCCACCCGGACATCATCGGGAAAATCAACCAGGGGCTTAACGATCGTTTCGATAAGCTCTTTCATCACGCGCAGAATTACTTGCCGTTCTTAGCGTTATGGAATTTCTCCATAATGCCTTCTTTAGAGAACAGGTTGCGTACTGTGTCAGAAGGCTTAGCGCCATCGTTCATCCATTTAAGAGCAAGCTCTTCGTTGATTTCAACCTTAGCAGGCTGTGCAACTGGATTGTAAGTTCCAACTGTTTCAATGAAACGTCCGTCACGAGGAGAACGAGAATCTGCTACTACAATACGATAGAAAGGGGATTTTTTAGCTCCCATACGTTTTAAGCGAATTTTTACTGCCATGTTAAATAAGCACCTCCGAATAGTTTCACACAAGATAGTATAATATCAATAGATAAATGGTTTGTAAAGTGTTTTTTCTTTACATGTTATAAAAACTTGATTCCCGCGGCTTTTCAGCCGTGCTTTTGAGCATGCCGGGACATGCTTTCCAGGTGCAGAGGGACAAAAATCAAAACGGATTGAAAGGCAGCTTGAAGCCTTTCTTTTTCCCCTTTTGCTGCATTCCTGTCATCTGCTTCATCATTTTTTTCATATCCTCGAACTGCTTGAGAAGACGGTTCACTTCGGGTACGGTCCTGCCGCTGCCCTTCGCAATCCTCTTCCGGCGGTTCGCGTTGATGATTTCCGGATGTGTCTTCTCTTCCTTTGTCATCGATTTGATGATGGCCTCGACATGCGCGATCTGCTTTTCATCGATCTGCATATTATTAAGCCCCTTGATTTTGTTGGCGCCGGGCATCATTTTCAGAATTTCATCCAGCGGCCCCATATTGCGGACCTGGCCAAGCTGGTCAAGGAAGTCATCAAAGGTAAAGGAAGCAGTCCGCATTTTCTTTTCGAGCTCTTTTGCCTTTTCTTCATCAACATTGGATTGAGCCTTCTCGATCAGGGTGAGGACATCTCCCATGCCGAGTATCCGGGACGCCATTCTTTCCGGATGGAAGGCTTCAATTGCATCCATCTTTTCCCCGAGTCCGACGAATTTGATCGGCGTGCTGGTAACAGAACGGATGGAAAGCGCAGCTCCCCCCCGTGTATCGCCGTCAAGCTTTGTCAGTACAACGCCTGTCAGCCCCAGCTGCTCGTTGAAGCTCTGGGCGACATTCACTGCATCCTGCCCTGTCATTGCATCTACGACAAGGAAGATCTCATCCGGCTTGGAAAGCTCCTTGATCTGTTTGAGCTCATCCATGAGGGCTTCATCCACATGAAGGCGCCCTGCCGTATCGATCAGCACATAATCATGGTGGTCTTCCTTCGCCTTGGCGATGGCCTGCCTGGCTATCTCAACAGGCGAGACCTGGTCGCCGAGAGAGAATACAGGCATATTGATCTGTTTGCCGAGCGTTTCAAGCTGTTTGATGGCAGCCGGACGGTAGATGTCCGCGGCCACCAGCAGCGGATTGCGGTTATGCTTTTTACGGAGTAGGTTCGCAAGCTTCCCTGTGGTGGTCGTTTTACCGGCACCCTGGAGCCCGACCATCATGATCACGGTCGGCGGGCGATTGGATACCGCCACTTTGCTCTGCTCCCCGCCCATCAGTTCGGTAAGCTCCTCTTTAACAACCTTTATAACCTGCTGGCCCGGCGTCAGGCTCTTCAGCACTTCCTGGCCGATTGAACGCTCGCTGACCTTTTTCACAAACTCTTTGACAACCTTAAAGTTGACGTCTGCTTCCAAAAGGGCCAGGCGCACTTCGCGCATCATCTCTTTGACGTCCGCCTCGGATACTTTCCCTTTGCCGCGGATCTTCTGTATCGTATTTTGCAGTCGGTCGGCTAATCCTTCAAATGCCATATATGCCGCCTCCTAATCTAATTTCTCTAGCTCAGCCACTGCTTCCATCAGAAATTGATGGGAAGGACTGCCTTCTTCAAGAAAAGTTCTCATTTCGCGAATAAGTTTGCTGCGCTGTTGAAATTTATGAAATAACAGCAGCTTTTCTTCATATTCCTCCAGCATTGCTTCGGTACGCTTGATATTATCGTACACTGCCTGCCGGCTGACGTCATATTCCTCGGCAATCTCACCGAGCGAATAATCATCCAGATAATACAGGGACATATAGCTCCGCTGCTTCGGCGTCAACAACGACTGATAAAAGTCATACAGATAGTTCATCCTCGTCGTCTTCTCCAGCATAGCTCATTCCCCCTTGTTAAGTGAAAAGCCTTTACAATAAAACAGTTTACACAGAACCCCAAACTGTGTCAAGAAAATCCGGGCCCGGCGCCGCTTCTTCGGCCTTTGTCAGCGTTTCCTCTTTTTGGCTTCCAGCAGGCGTTTCATTCTCTCTTCCCGCTCATCCGGACTGATGCTTGCTCCGGAGCGTCCTTTTGGTTTCCGGACCTCACCCTGCCGCGCGGCGGGCTCTGCTACCTGAGCGCGGGACTCCGGAACCCGGACGCCTTTCTGCCGGTCGGCCGCCCGCACTTTGGCGGCTGTTTTCTCTAATGGCCGGCTTCCACCGGCCGCTGCAGCCTTCCTGGTCCTTCGTCTGTCCGGAATCAGCCTGAGCCCGAACCTCCTGGCCGCTATCTCCGCAAAGAAGAGGAGGAATGCAGCAAGAAGCAGCCATTCACTGATTGATGCCTTTTCAAAACTTCCTGCCTTCAGCGGGCGGAATGCCTCCTTGCCTTCTTCGAGCCGCTCTCCTCCCGTCAAGGCAGAGATCTCCTTAAGGAGTCCTTCATTTTCTTTTTGCATCAAATATTCTTCTGAATACGGGAGAGTAAAGCCGGTTTTATAGGTCCTTGTTTCTCCCGACAGGCTTTGCTGGCTGATATTGACATAAAACATGCCAGGCTCTGAAGGCATTTTAATTTCGTACTTGCCGGGAGCTGCCAGTTTAGTGCTTGCATCAATTTTTTCCCCGCTATCTGAAATAACTGCTATTTCTGCAGGGAGGGCGGCCTTGCTGTTTCCTTCAAGCAAAACGGCAGTTTCTTCGTTTTCTCTTCGGACTGAAAGGCTGTAAGCTTCGCTCTCATATTTTGGAAGTGAAATGCTGGCGAGTTTATTGATGAACTGCGGCCATTTTTCCCAGCGGGCCCAGTCCCCCGACCATTTTCCGCTTATATCCGAAGTAAAGGCGATCGTATGGCCGATGCCATACTGCCATTGAGCCAGGATCGGATCCTCTTTCTCACTGAGAAGGGGGACCTCTGCACCCTGTTTGGCTTCAGAAGCAATATAGGCATTCATCTGCGGAACGCCGCCTGCAAAAAAATCGCCCCATTCCGGATACGGCCGCAAAGATGGATAAAAAGGATTGTCTTCGATATATGTTCTCGTCGCCATAACAGTTTCCCTTGATAGAATGCTCGGAATCACCGATGAATCCGTGACATCGTAGAAGCGCCCGGCACCAAGCCCAGCCAGCTCTTCCAGCAGATTCCGGTCGGCATCGCTTCCAAGCGCCACAGTCGATAGAGTAATATTGTTTTCTTTCCCCGTCTCTATCATGCTTTCATAATCAGTGCTCCTGGCAGACTGCCCGTCTGTCAGGAGGATGATATGCTTCCGCTGGAGCTTAAGGTTCTCCAGCTCTTCGTATGCTTTTTCGAGGGAAGTAAAGATCTCCGTGCCTCCCCCGGGAGTGACTGAGCCAATTTTGTCCACCGCGTCCTTTTTATCTTCAAGCGGTCCGGTTTCCACGATGACCCACGGCCGGTCATCAAATGCTATGAATCCCAAAGTATCTTTCTCTCGCAAGAGTTCAACTGATCTTGCTGCCGCCTCTTTTGCCAGTTCCAGCTTGCTCCCTGCCATGCTTCCAGAACGGTCCATTACAATCATAAGGCCGAGGGAGGGCATTTCCTTCTTCCCTTTAATATCCATGTTGACAGGCAGCAGCTTTTCAATCGGCGTTTTGAAATAGCCGCCAAGACCAAAGCTGTTCTCTCCCCCCGCCATAATGAATCCTGAGCCAAATTCCTTTACAGCCTTTTCGATAAGCATCATCTGATTCTCGGAAACCACCGTTGCCGGTAAATTATTGAAAATGATGGACTGATAGGGAAGAAACCCGGAAAGTGAGGTAGGCAGTTTTTCCGGTACGATGGAATCGGCCAGAAGTCCTGACCCGTCCAGTATGTTTTCAAGCTGGCTTTTTTCCTGCTCTACGATCAAAACCTTGGGAGTCCCTTTAATATTGACAGCAGACTGAAGGCTATTGTTTTCTATGAATCCATCCCCTTCAGCGGAAATTTCAGCCTTGATTGCGGATAAGCCTGTTTCATCGATTTTGTGCTTGAAGGTATAGACATTTTTTCCTTCTTTAACCGTGATACTCTCTTTCAGGACTTCCCGGCTGTTTACAGAAAGCCTTAAATCAGCTTCTTTTGAAGAATTGCTGTCTATCGCCATTGTGATGGATGCTTCTTCACCTTCATATAAGGCCGGAGGGACTTCCAGGCTGGAAATGGACATGTCCTCTTTCCTGCTGCTGTCCAGCAGGACATAATCAAGCTCTATCCCCCGGTTCTTCAAAAGCTTTGCCGCTTCACGGCTGCTTCCGGCCGTTTCCCTTCCGTCTGATAAAAGGACAATCCTCCCAGGGGTTTCCTCCGGCATGAGAGTCGAAGCCAGCTGAATGCCTGCCTCGAGATTCGTTTCACCCTTCCCGGTGTCAGTACTGAACTCCCGGAACTCCCCCTTCATACTGGCCAGAGAGCTTTCAGCAGCAGCTGTTTCTCCAGCCGAGATCACGGCATATGAATCTTCCTTTCCTTTGGACTGAATTCCGGCATCGATGAAATCCAGCAGCTCTCCTTCCCTGCCCTGCACACTGGCAGAGCGGTCGGCGATGAAAACCACCGTTTTTCCCGGAGCAGGCAGTCTGATTGAAGGGACAGCCAGCGCAAAGGCAAGCAGAATGAACACGATGGCCCTCATCACAGCTGCTCCCTTCCTATTTCCCCTGCCCTTTGCTGTCTTGATGTACAAGAATACCAGGAGCAGGGAAGGAATGATGAGCAAAAGCATAAAAGGATGTTTAAATTCTATTCCCACGCCTGAACACCTCCCATTCTGCTGCTATCAGGATGAAAGCGAATAATGCGAGCCAAAACCAAAGTCCGTCCTGCTCTTTTTCCTCATAGCCATTTGAAGCACTTTTATCATTCATTGTAAAGGAAGAGGCATGCCTGGCAGCTTTTTCCCTGTCATCAAGCAGGACAGAGAAAAAATAATGTTCTTCCCCTGCGGCAGCCTGGTAGACTCCCGGCTTATAGGGAGCAGCAAAGTTTTCCTTTGCCAGATCCAGTGAATATAGATTTTCGTTTACATCATTGTAAATATCCAGTGAACCAGAGCCAGCCCCTGCATTGAGCCACTTCTCTTCCCCTGGTGAAAAATAGCCAAGAAAATCTGACTGGGCAGCCAGCCATTGATAGGCATTATACAAGAAGACCGGAAAACCGGGCTGCAATGGCCAATCAGAATCTTCCAAAGCGAAATTGATCAGCAAAGCCGGAGTCCCATTCTGTGTTCCCTTCTGGATCAGAGGGCGCCCGCCTGACTGCAGGAGGGTTTCCCAATCACCTTTAAGCGGCTCGTACGAGGAATCAATGAAAATACTCTCGGCCCCCACATGTTCAAGAATCGGATCATCCGCGGCCTCCGGCAGTTCTTCCAGCTTTTCCCTTCCCGTTTCCGCATTGAAGATGATTACAGGCCTTCCCTCTGCCGCTTCAAGGCTACCGGCATCTGTAAGGTATATGCCTTCTTCCCCGGCTGCAGCTGTTGAAGGATCGGCCTGAACCAGTTCAGCACCCCATGTTTCAAAGCCTTTCAGCACAAATGGACTGATGCTGCCAACGGCAATCACCTTTTGGCTCGGCTCATTATAGATCGCTGTCAGCTCATTGTCGGCTTGATAAGCATCATCCGCCTTTATTTCTGCCTTATAATACGGATGCTCGGGGAGTCCGGGAATCTGGACTACAGTTTGCCCGTTTCCTTCAATCTCCACTTCCTGTTCAAAGAGCACCTGGCCCTCATATAGTATCCGGAAGGAAAAAGCGGCCTCCTCCGCTGACTGGTTCTCAACGGAAGCCCCTCCGGCAATCCCCTCGCCTTCCCGGACAACACCAAAAGATAAAAGCGCAAGATTCTGCCCTTCTTTTCCGAAATTATGGACTTCTGTATAATTTCCTTCATCCAGGGCCGCGGCTGCTTCTTTTTCAAATCCATCAGAAAATATGTATATAGCTGAATTCTCTGCATCTGCCAAAGAATTGGCCAGCTGCAGCGCTTTAGTCATGTTTTCATGCTCATAAGTAATTTCAAGAGCATTGATTGACTTTTTAACAGCAGCTTTCTCCTTTTCCCCCGACAGGAGGATCTCCGGATTCTCCCCGGCTCTTATCAGAGTAACCTCCTGGCCGGCCATGCTGCCGGCAAGCGAAAGCATCTTCTCCCTTGCCTTCTCAAAGACCGGTTCACCATCTCTTTCAGCAAGCATGGATGCAGAGGGATCGACAACAAATATCAAGCGGCTCCCCTTTAATTCTTCTCCTAACCAGTAAGGCCGGACCAGCGCGAACAGCAGCAGCAGCAGGGCGAGAAGCTGCAGCCAGAATAATAGATTCTGCTGAAGCTTCTTCAGCCAGGGCGATGCCTGCCACTCATTCACTGCCTCCACCCAAAGCATATTGGAAGGAATGATTTTCTCATCAAACTGCTTCCGGAAAAAGTAGAATAATATAAAGGCGATGATAAAAAAGCCTAATAAAAAATAGATCGGGCTAAAAAAGAGCATCGTGTTTCACCTCAATTCAACATGCCTTTACCAGGCAGGATGCGCAATAAAATGGTCTGAATGTCTGTGTCAGCTGTAATCGGTACAAACTGCCCCCCATATTTCCTGCAGGCCGCCTCAAGCTGCCTGCCATGCTCTTCCAGCCTCTTCTTATATCCATCAACAATCACGGGATTCATACTGACATTAACAGAAGTACTGCATTCGCTGTCAATCAGCCTGATATCTCCACTGTAATTCGGCTCGGCTTCCTCCTTAGCCAGAATCTGCAGCAGCCAGAAATCCTGCTTCATGGCCCCTATCCTTTTCATTGCAGACTCAAGAACGCTGAGCGGCTCCATAGTGTCGGTAATGAGGATGGACAGCTGCTGGTTTTTTTGCAGGGCACGGCTTAAATGGTCTGAATAACCCTCATTGATTCCGGCACCTTCCAGCTGGAGGATTTCTGCATATACCTGCTTGCTGTAATTGGCTCCTTTTCTTCTGAGAGAGGCTTTACTTCCAGAGGGCAAAGAGGCGAAATAGAGCCTGTCTCCACCTGAAAGGGCGATATAGCAGAGTGAGGCGGCCAATTCTTTAGCCAGCTTCCATTTTTGGTCAATGCTTTGCATGGAAGAGGATGTGTCCAGATAAACAGCAGCTGAAATCTCCTGTTCATCGAGGAACCGCTTTATATAATGCTTTTGGGTGCGACCGAAAACATTCCAGTCGATTTGCCTGACATCGTCTCCCGGCTGATAGAGCCTGAAATCGGAAAATTCAAGAGAAGAACCAAAGCCGCTGGACTGCCTTGTCCCTTTATGGGCGCCGCGCTTCTTCGTTTTGACCTGCAGGCGCTTTTTCTGCAGCCTTGAAAGAAGTCCGCCTCCTTTATGCATGCTGACGGCCATCCCTGGCAGGATTTCTGGATTCGACCAGATCCCGGATGATTTCATCTGCCGAAATGCCGCTGCTGTCAGCTTCAAAGTTTACGATGAGGCGGTGGCGGAGCACCGGGAGCGCTGCCTTCCTTAAATCTCCCATGGAAACATGGTATCTCCCCTGTGACATTGCCCTTGCTTTCGCCATCATGATCAGGCTCTGCAGTCCCCTTGGGCCGCTCCCGAACTGGATGTACTGCCTGACCATCCCCGTTGCATCCGGCGACTCTGGATGTGTGGCTGAAATGATCGATACAGCTGCATCAATCATTTCTTCACTGACCAGAATCTCCTTCGCCAAAGCCTGGATCTCCAATACATCTTTTTTTGCAGCTGCTTTTTGAACGGAGGCAGTCCGGGTCCCTGTCGTCCTTAATACGATCTCTTTCAATTCTTCCTTCGTCGGGTATGAGACCTGAATTTTGCATATGAACCTGTCCAGCTGTGCTTCAGGAAGAGGATAGGTCCCTTCCATATCAATCGGGTTCTGGGTAGCCAGAACAAAGAATGGGCGGTCCATCATTTTTGTCTCACCCATGATTGTGACTGTTTTTTCCCCCATCGCTTCTAGCAGCGAACTTTGTGTTTTCGGCGTCGCACGGTTGATTTCATCTGCGAGAATGATGTTTCCAAATAAAGGCCCTTCATGAAAAACAAAAGCTTGCTTCCCGCTCCCGTCAGGCTGCAGAAGCATGGTTCCTGTTATATCGGATGGCATGAGGTCAGGAGTGAACTGGATCCGCGAAAACTTCAGATCCATGCTTTCCGATATTGTCTTGACCAGCATGGTCTTCCCCATGCCGGGGAGGCCTTCAAGCAGTACATGGCCGCCGGCGATGATGCTCCACAGCACCTGATCGATCACGTCCTCCTGCCCGACGATAAATGACCTGATTTCTTCCTTCACTTTATCCAGGATAGCAGCTGCTTCTTTAAATTGGTTTGCCTTCTCTTCAATTGACGCCATATTTCTCACTCTCCATCAGGATCTATATTTGTAAAATAGTTCTTTACGATTTCTGCCAGTTCATCAGGCAGCTTGTAGCGCTCAGAGCTTTCCCGGTAAGATCTTTCATAAGATTCATAGACTTCGCTGTACGGCCTGGCGCTCCCCCGCAGGATGGGCCCGGCTCCCTCGCTTTGTCCGGCCGGCCCTCCATCGCCTAATTGGCCTGAATCAGTTTCCGTATTCACCTGGCCCGTAATCCTTTCCGGCACAGTCAGGAGCTCCCTCGAGCCTTGGCCAAGTCCGGCACCTGATCCCATTCCGCCTGAGCCTGAACCCGATCCGCCTGAGCCTGAGCCTGAGCCTGAACCTGAACCTGAACCTGAACCTGAGCCGGTGCCTGAGCCTGAGCCGCTTCCGGATCCATTCCCGGCGTTTCCTTTGCCAGGCTGCTGGGCGCCCGGGCCTGTGCTCTGGCCAGGACTCTGCCCGGGGGCGGGCTGTCCGGTGGATCCTGAGAGAGCCAGCTGTCCCGGATTCATTCCATTAGCAGACATTTGGCTGTGGAGTTTTGTCCCTGCCTGGCCGACAGCCTGCTGTGCGGCAGCGAGCCTGGACAATGCATCGGAGGAGTTTAAGGCTTGCTCCAGCTGCTGTGCCAGCTTATCGAGCTCTTCATCTGTCAAAGGCCCGTCCTTTTGAGCCAGCTCCTGGAGAGCTTCTTTTTGCTTATCTGAAAGTTCCTCCAGATTTTTCTGCAGTTCCTTCAGCTCATCCATCGCTTTGTTCAGGTCTTTGTTATCCAGTGCAGCCGCAAGGGAGCTTAAGCCGGCATTATCAAGCCGGCTTTTAGTTTCTTCTAGCTTCCTTTGCCTTTCCTGCTCCTTCATTTTCTGCAGCTCCAGCGACTTATTCTTTTTTTCAAGCTCTTTCAAAGCCTCTGCGGCAGAGTCAAGCTTGCTGATTTCTTCTGCCGTTTCCTCTATCAGCTTCCTTGTTTCCGGATTCTTCTCTTTCTCTGCTTTTTCATTGAGCTGTTTTTCAGCGGATTCTACAATTTCTTTTTCTTTGTCAAGCTGGCTTGCTCTTTCCATTTTCGTGCTGGGAAGAAAAGCGGCGGCTGAAACGGCGAGAAGAACAGCCAGCGCTCCGAGGAACCATTTAGGGTAGAAGAACTGCTTTTTGCGTTTCAGGACAGATGCCTGGTCCCTCTTCATATAAGCTAAGGCCTCTTCAAGCTGCAGCAGCTCCATTAGCCCTTCGCTGTTCAATAGTGAGTATGCCGTAAGCACCCTGTCATCAGGTACAAAGCGGTTGTAAACGGCAGCTGCCTCCCGAAAGCCCGGCTTCCGGATCCAGAACCTCCAGAAAGAAAAAGATAGAGACGCAAAAGCAGCTGCAAAAAGATATACCGGCAGATTTGTGATGACCACCGTCCGGGCCAAAAGCAGGACGATAAGTATGGAGGCACCTCCGTAAAAAAGGAGAAGCTGAAGCTCCTTCATTGCAGCTGCAAAGAGAAGCTGGCGCCGGACAGGCTTCAGCAGATTTAAGAACTGCTCCCTGTTTTGTTTGGCCATACGCTGACAACTCCTATCCCTTTTTCATATTTGGCCTGAGCTTTCTTATGCTGATCAGCAGCGCCAGCACAAAAATCACCGAGCTTGCGATCAGGTGGGCGATCCAGAGCGGAAAGTCGATTCCTGTCTCATTAGCAAGCTCCCTCAGAAAGTCAGGTGTAAAAATGCCGAGAAGGACCATGGCAGGATTCAGCATGGCGGTAAAATAAGCAAACGGGCTGTCTGTCTGCACATTTGGATTCATATTCCCTAACTGCATCAGAATCATCGTCAGAAATGCCGTTCCCCCGACCAGAAAAAGTGTGGCCCCATAGGTTGTAACCATAGAAACGACTGTTTTCCGGATCAGCGTTGAAAACAATACCCCAAGGCTGCCGTAAACCATGATCGTAAAGATATAGAATCCGAGTGTCAGGGCCACCTGTCCAGGAGATACCCCTCCAAACAGGAATACGATGCTGTAAAGCGGAAGGCTGGCTATGATAAGCAGGAGCAGGAAGGAAATAGCAGATACGAGCTTGCTGATGATGATGCTCGCGGAGCTCTGTGTCGTCGTCAGCATGATATTAAGGGTCTGCCTCTCTCTTTCACTGCTGATGACCCCTGCTGTCAGCCCGGGTGTAATGAACAATATCAGGGCAAGCTGCAGAAAGGACAGGACAATGAACATCTCCCTGCTCTGGTCAGGCTTGAAATACCCCTGGCTGTTCGACATCATATTAATAAAAATGAAACCCAATATAATAACTCCTAATGCCAGGAGATAAAATAATACGCCGAGAAAGCTCTTGAACGAGCGGAACCGCAGTTTTATTTCTTTATTCAGAACGGGATTTACGGCAAAATTTTTCATGAAAGTTCCACTCCTTTCGTAATTTCCATGAATACATCTTCAAGGTCGGTTTCCGCTTCTGCAAAGCTTGCAATTGAAAGACCGGCTTCTATCGCGTTTTTCAGCAGAGCAATCTGGCCGGCATCATCCCCTTTGTAGACAAACTGGAGTAAATTTTCACCTTCCCCGGGTCTTAGCCCGCTCACACCGGGAGTGTCCTCAAAGAATGTAAAGGCTTTGTGCACATCCTTAAGGACTTTGACCATGATCAGTTTCTCTCCGCGCAGTTTTGCCTGTATTTCTGTGACTGACCCTTCAGCTACCAGCATCCCTTGATCGATGATCCCGATTGTGTCGCACATTTCTGCAAGCTCCGGGAGGATATGTGAAGAAATAAGAATGGTCTTGCCCATGTTCTTCAGCTCCTTCAATATCTCCCTCATTTCCACGCGCGCCCGCGGGTCGAGCCCTGATGCAGGTTCATCGAGGATAAGGACTTCCGGGTCATGGATGAGGCTCCTTGCCAGACAGAGCCTCTGTTTCATTCCCCTTGAGAGCAGGTCAACGTAAGAATCGCGTTTGTGCTCAAGGTTGACC
This sequence comes from Cytobacillus sp. T106, assembly GCF_040492155.1. NCBI lineage: Bacteria > Bacillati > Bacillota > Bacilli > Caryophanales > Bacillaceae > Cytobacillus > Cytobacillus sp. T106. Next base: position 280,141 of record NZ_JBEUMK010000003.1, read on the forward strand.
AGGTCCAGGAGCTGGGGAATAAGCTTTTCCCTTTCCTTGAAATCGATCCCATAGCTGGCACCGTAAAAATGGAGATACTCTTCTGCCTTCAGCTGATCATAAACACCAAAAAAATCTGGCATATAGCCGATTTGCCGGCGAACCATCTTCGGCTCGTCAGCGACATTATAGCCATTTACATAGGCGGTTCCAGATGTAGGCGCCAACAGTGTCGCCAGAATAGAGAAGGTGGTCGATTTGCCTGCGCCGTTCTGGCCGACAAACCCGAAGACCGAACCTTTTTCTATTTGGAGGTTCAAGCTGTTCAGGGCTGTAAATTTACCATATCTCTTTGTTAAATCAATAATCTCTATCATTAGGATGCCTCCCCTTTAATCGTTATTTTCGGCATCGTGATTTGAGGGTCCTTCGATGTCTTGATAATGCGGACAACCACTTTTCCATCTTTGCCAATATAGCGGCCGATATCTTCCTGGATAGTGAGCTTTGATTCGAACGGCTCCATTTCGCCAGATTCATGGTTCAGGACTGCATATTCAGCAAATTTGGCCTTTGTCGATACGGACAGCTCACTGAATGCCAGGGATTTTCCTTTCACTTGTGCAGGCAGAGATGCAATGAACTGATATTCCCCATCATCAGCCATCATTTGATCTTTGCTGCCATTGACGTTCTTTTCGTAAACCATGCCCTGCACCGCCTCAAGCTCGGTATCAAGCACCTCATTGGACAGGGAGAACTCGCCTGTAAAATCAACCTTCGCTTCAAATGGTTCAAAGATGAGATTCAGGCCCGAAACTTTTTCTTTTTTGGACAGAAGATCCGCCTCAATGACACTGTCCTTCGTAAGTCCGGCCAGCATCGGGCCTTCAGCAGTCCCGCTCCCTGAGAAAAGGAAGGCAGATGCAGCATATTCAAGCCTTTCTTTCTTCATCAGATCCAGATCCTGGTTCGGCCCCGGATAGCCATAGCCGGCGCCCGACATATACGGGGCGGTGAGAAAGTCATTCTTCACTTTTTCGTCGACTTTCAGTGTTTCACCTTTTTTCAGGCTGCCGACATTGATCTTATTCGAGCCGGTCCATATATACAGCTCTTCAAAATCATATGGGAAGCTATTTGTCACAGTGCCCGACAGCCGTTTGTCCTTAAGCGTCAGATCAGCCTCCAGGCCGCCTTCCTTTTCTTTTTGCGATTTGCCGAATATGGTCCTGGATGACCAATACTCTACTGCATTAAAAACAATCCTCGTTTCCTTGCGGCTCTGTTCAATGACACCGCCGCCGGAATGATCTGTCCCCGGTCTGTTCAAAGTGCTGGGAATCGCATTGAATTCCCCGCGGGGAACAGAAAATGCATATTCACCGCTTGTATTAGAAAGCAGGGTTGCCGCCTGAATACCGATAAGCTGGCTGTTCACTGCTTTATATACGCCCATTTGATTGACCTGAGGCTGTCCAAGCCTGTCTTTTGCCCCGATGCCAAAAATGGCCACTGACATCAGCACAGCCAAAGAAGGGATGATCCACCAGGCATGTTCGCGTTTGTCCCGCTTCTTCAAAATAAAATAAAGGATCGGGACAATGACGATTATATAGCCGATGAGCAGCAGCAAGAGCTGACCGATTGAAAAGCTGGAAGCAGGGAAATATTCATTCGCTTCAGCAAATTCATAGGTCAGCGGATCATAAATATCCGGTCCATACTGGCTTCCTGCGGCAGATGGTGCAGGGACTGACTGCAGAATCCCGCCAAACCACCTGCTGTAGCCAGTCCAGGAAGACAGCGGCTCATCGCCGAGTGAAAAGGCAGTCTGCAGGATTGTGCCGCTTCCATAGTCAGCTTTCACTGCTGCAGGGACATTCCCGCTAAGCGAGAGGATTTCCGCCTGATTTTCGACAGGGCCGTAAAACATAGGCAGCTCCTTGAAAGGAGGCTCATTTTCTCCTTTATCCGCAAGAAAGGAGGCAGAAGACTTCCCTTCTATATCCGGCTTCATCGGCAGAAGTGTATAGAGGACACCCAGGGATTGGCCTGCATCAGGAGCTGCACCGGCAATCAGTATTCCACCATTCCCAACCCAATCCTTAATGGCATTTTGCTGGGCCTCTGTCAGGTCGGAAACAGCAAATTCGTCGAGCAGGAGATAGTCGAGCATTTCAAGCCCGAGCCCTTCTTCAGGCAGCTGTTCTTTTTTCAGCTCAAGTGTCTCTACTGCTGCAGAGGGAAGGATCCTCAGCTCCTTGAGCCGGTCATAGTCCTCGCTCAGAATGCCCATTGTCAATTCTCCGCCTTCTATGTATTTCGCCTTCAGCTTCGTGTCGCCGGAGAACTTGACTTTATTCCCGTCCTTCCAGCTCCCTTTATAAAGGTGGATGGCAGGGAGGTTCTGATATGATGATGGGTGGTCCTCCGAATTGCCCGGTATTGTTATGTGAAAGGTTTTCGAAGAATTTTCCGGCAGATTTGCCTTGATGCTCATGGCTCCGCCGGAATTATAGGAAGGGTGAAAATCAATCAGCAGATCCCCGCTGAACGCCTCTCCTGTATTTTCAGCTTTGATAGTCAAGGGAAAGCCTTTTCCCCTTTTAACTTTTCCGTCCAGACCTGCTTCTACTGAAATGCTGATGTCTGCCGGTGCTGCATAAGCAGGCTGGTTTAAGATAAGAAACAGCAGCAATGCAGCAATCACAGCAATGATTGCTTTTGTATGTTTACGCAAAAAAACTCCCCCCAGATTATTATTCCACTACAATAGACGAACAGGAGCCGGCAAAAGTTTGCAATTCTTAGAAAATATAAATCTATTGCAGGCCTTGCCTTTCCGGCTCATGTATAATAGACGAAATAAATCAGGATTCCCCTACAGGGATTGAGAAAAAAAACCATTTTTAAGCACAAAAAACAGGCTGCGTTTTTGCAGACTGCCAGAACATTTTAAAAAGAGTTTTGCTCGCAAATGAAGTATGTTGATTTCCGCTCCAGGCACTTCGCTTTCCGCGGGGCGGCGCTGAGCCTCCTCGTCGTACCTCCTGCGGGGTCTCAGCTCTGCCGCTGCAATCCCGCAGGAGTCTACGTGCCTTCCACTCCAATCAACGGGTTTCAAATTAATTTTGCAGCAAGTTGGTTCTTACTGAATAAAAGGCAAAGGGCAGCAAAAAAAACTTTTAATGCTACCTTTTTCTCCAAACTGAAAAGCAGCTGCATTTGCAGCTGCTGATCTTTTATCATTTACTCTTCCGCATTCTCGACCATGTCAGCGAATAGGCCGTAGACATAGCGTTCTGCGTCGAATTCCTGCAGGTCGTCCATTTTTTCTCCGAGGCCGACGAATTTGACGGGAATGTCGAGTTCCTTGCGGATGGCCAGGACGATTCCGCCTTTTGCGGTGCCATCAAGCTTTGTCAGGACGATTCCGCTCACATCTGTTGCTTCCTTGAAGGTTTTTGCCTGGATCATGGCATTCTGCCCTGTTGTTGCATCAAGGGCGAGCAATACTTCATGCGGGGCGCCGGGGATTTCCCTTTCGATCACCCGCTTGACTTTTTCAAGCTCCTTCATCAGGTTGACCTTGTTCTGCAGGCGTCCTGCGGTGTCACAAAGAAGGATATCTGCATTCCTTGATTTCGCAGCCCTGACGGCATCAAACATAACAGCTGCCGGATCAGATCCTTCTGCCTGCTTGATGACTTCGACGCCGACCCGGTCTCCCCAGACTTCAAGCTGCTCGATGGCCCCCGCACGGAAAGTATCCCCTGCGGCCATGAGCACCTTTTTTCCTTCAGACTTGAACTTATGCGCCAGCTTGCCGATTGAGGTTGTCTTGCCGACCCCATTCACACCTACGAACAGGATGACTGTCAGGTCGCCTTCCTGGATATTCAAAGCGGAAGATGCTTCCCCGCTTCCCTCATATATTTCAACCAGTTTCTCGGAAATGATGCTTTGCACGCCTTGCGGGTCCTGGATGTTTTTGCGCTTCACTTCCATTCTCAGCTCTTCTACAAGCTCCATGACCGTGTCAAAGCCCACGTCAGCCTGAATGAGAATTTCCTCAAGCTCTTCGAAGAAGTCCTCATCAACCTTCCTGTACCTCGCTACAAGATCATTGACCTTGCCGGAAAAATTATCCCTCGTTTTTGTCAGGCCATCCTTGAATTTTTCTGTCACTGTATCGGTTTGCTTCGTAATTTTATCTTTCAGTTTTTTAAAGAAACTCATCTGTTCACTTCCTTCTCATTCATCTGTATGTATCGCCGGAAAAAGAGCGTACACCCCTTTTCCGGCATATTTTGCCTGTCTATTGCGGAACAAGCTCCCGGGTTTCTTCAAGTCTGACTGAGACAAGCTTTGAAACACCTGATTCCTGCATCGTTACACCGTACAGGACGTCTGCTTCTTCCATCGTCCCTTTGCGGTGGGTGATGACGATAAACTGTGTTTCCTCACTGTATCTCTTCAGATATTGGCTAAAGCGCTGGACGTTGGCTTCATCGAGCGCAGCCTCCACTTCATCCAGGATGCAGAACGGTACGGGGCGCACCTTCAGGATTGAGAATAGCAGCGCGATTGCCGTGAGCGCCCTCTCCCCGCCTGATAAGAGCCCCAGATTCTGCAGCTTCTTGCCTGGCGGCTGGGCAACGATGTCAACGCCTGTATTAAGCAGATCGTCAGGCTGTGTCAGCTTTAGATCTGCCCTGCCTCCGCCAAACAGCGCCTGGAAGACAGATTCAAAATGGAATCTGATTCCTTCAAATGTCTGCCTGAATCTTTTTTTCATTTCTTCATCCATTTCATCAATTACCTGGAAGAGAGTGTCCTTCGCTTCCTGCAGATCATTCTTCTGTGCCAGCAGGAACTCATAGCGCTCTGATACGCGCTCATATTCCTCAATGGAACCCAGGTTCACTGTCCCTAGCTCCTCAATGGACAATTTGATGAGCTTAACCTTTTTGCGTGCTTCCTCAGCAGGAATGTGGAGCGGATACTCCTCCCTGGCTGCTTCAAAGGTAAGCAGATATTCCTCCCTGAGATGGGCCAGGCGGTTATCCAGTTCAACATCCAGCCTGTTCAATCGCACTTCCTCATCCTTCATGCTCTCAGTCATGCCCTTATGAAGGCGGCGGAGCTCCTTGGCTGAAAGCTCCAGGTCTTCAAGTGTTTCCTGGAGTTTAAGGCGCTCCTCTTTCCTGGAAGAAATCAAGTCGATGGCTTCCTGCTTATCTTTCAGCTTCTTCCTTGCGGCTTCCTCGAGCACTTCTTCTCCTGAAGAGCTGCTGGTCAGCTCTGATGACAGCAGCGACAAATCTTCCTTGAAGGTCTGAAGCTTCTCTGATGTTTCCGCCAGCTCTCCCTCAATGGACGAGAAAGTATCTTTAGCGAAGTTCAGCTGTTCGTTCTTGGATGCCAGCGTAATCTTAAGCTCGCCGATCATGTCCATGAGCGTTTCCTTGGAGGTCATCCTAGTGTTTTTCTGCTGTGTGAGCACCTCGATTTCTTCCTCCAGGCCAGTGATGCTTTTTTGCATCTTCTCAAGCTCAAGCTCAAGTGCAGATTTCCTGGCTGAAAGCTTCTGGGACTCTTCGGCAGATTGCGACTTATCCATATCATACAAGGAAAGGCGTTCATTTATGTTCTTCTCAGCCATCTCCACTTCCCGGAGATCGCCCTTCAGGGAGTTTTCCTTCAGCCTCAGTTCTTCACCGGATCTGCGCAGGTTTTCAATCAGTTCTTCCTGCTTGTTTATGTCTCCCTTGACCCTTCTCACCTGCTCTTCCAGCAGCTGCGTCTTGGAATCCATTTCGGCCAAACGTTCTTTCAGCTCTTCAAGCTCTGTCTTCCGGCTGAGCAAAGAAGAGGATTTTTGCTTGACGGCGCCGCCTGTCATGCTGCCGCCCGGGTTTACAACATCGCCTTCCATTGTGACAAACCGGCTTCTGTAATTAAGGATCTTTGCCATTTCATTGGCTCCCTTTAGATCCTTTGAAACTATGACATTGCCGAGAAGGTTTTTAACGACCTCTTCATACTTTGAATCAAAAGATACCAGGTCAGCGGCAGCACCGATAAAAGATGGATGCAGCTTTAGCGATTGCAGCTGGCCCTGTGACAGCGACTTTCCTTTAATGACATTCAGCGGCAGGAAGGTCGCCCGGCCGTATGAATGCTTTTTCAGGAACTGGATGGCGCTGCGGCCATTCTCTTCGTTCGCTACCACAACATGCTGCATCGCACCGCCAAGAGCGGTTTCAATCGCAGTCTCATACTGCTTCGGCACCGCAATCAGCTCAGCGATTGCGCCTTCAATGCCCTTAAGTGCGCCGCCCCTTGCCTTCAGCACTTCTTTGACTCCCTGGAAGAAGCCGGAATAGTCCTCCTCCAGCTCTTCCAGCATATCTTTGCGGGACTTGGCCTGCTGAAGATACTGATAGGCCTGGTAAAGAGTCGTTTCCTGCTTCTGATAGTTCGTTTTCAAAGATTCGGTCTTTGCCTGCTCATTCTTGAAAAGGCGGACCTGTTCCTCAAGCTCGCCCTGTATCTGTTCAAGCCTGCCAATGATTTCTTTCTTTTGGTCTTCTATCTGCTTTCGTTCCGAAAGAAACTTTTCATTGTCTGACTCAAGCCGGGTTGATCTTGCTCCCTGCTGGGCCAGCTGCTGGCCGATATATTGAAATTCATTTTTAAAAGCAGCCTGCCTGTTCAGCAATTCAATATAATCACTTTTGAGAGAGTCGATTTTTTCTTCTGTATTTTCACTATAAAGCTTCAGCTCAGCCTGTTTTTCTCTCAGCTTTTTCTGAAGCTCAGCTGCCTCTCTCTGAAGAACATCAGCAATCTCCTGCTGCATTGCTTTTCTTTCTTCAAGAGAAGCTTCCTTTTCCCCCAGCTCTTCTATATTTCTCTTCAGCTGTTCTTTATTATGGGAAGCATTTTTCTTCCGTTCTTTGAGGACTTCTTTCCTGCCCTCGAGCTTTTCCAGCTCCTCGCTGGCATGAAGCAGCACACCCTGCAGATCATTGATGGACTCATCAAGGTCTGCAATGCCTGCCCTTGCCACTTCGATTTCAGCTTCCTTTTCCCCGATCGCACCGCCCAAAGCTTCTTCTTCCTTTTTCAGCTTTTCAAGCACGGCGGAAAGAGCCTCCCATTTTCCGTGAAGGTCCTCAATCTCAAAGGCTGTAAGGGCAACTTCGATTTTTTCCAGCTCTTCTTTTTGCTGCAGGTAGTCCTTGGCGATGGAAGACTGGATCTTCAGCGGCTCAACCTGGCTTTCGAGCTCATAGACGATATCATTCACCCGGTTCAGGTTTTCCTGGGTTTCAAGAAGCTTGGCCTCAGCCTTTTTCTTCCTTGTTTTATATTTCAGGACTCCGGCCGCTTCTTCAAAAATGCTCCTCCGGTCCTCAGCCTTGCTGTTTAAGATTTCTTCTACCTTCCCCTGGCTTATAATGGAGAATGCCTCCCGCCCAAGGCCTGAATCCATGAACAAATCGATGATATCCTTCAGGCGGCATGATTGGCTGTTTATATAAAATTCACTGTCCCCTGAGCGGTAGACTCTCCTCGTAACACTCACTTCATTATAATCAAGCGGGAGGAACTGGTCTTCGTTATCAAGGGTCAGGGTCACCTCTGCAAAATTCAGCGATTTCCTGCTGTCGCTCCCGGCAAAGATGATATCCTCCATTTTCGATCCCCTCAGGGACTTCGCGGACTGCTCGCCAAGCACCCAGCGGATGGAGTCTGTAATATTGCTTTTGCCGCTCCCATTCGGGCCGACAACAGCTGTCACGCCAGGGACAAAATCGACAGAGGACTTCTCGGCGAAGGATTTAAAGCCTGCAATATCTAGCCGTTTCAGAAACACTGATATATCCCTCCTAGCTTCTCGGTTGATTTTCTTGGGATGTTGAGTCATTCTGCAAATGGGATTTTAAAATCTCCAGCGCCATCTGTGCCGCGTGCTGTTCTGCTTCTTTTTTCGATCTGCCTGTCCCGGTCCCGAGCTCATTCCCTGACAAGGAAACACGTGAGACAAACTCCCTGCTGTGTGCAGGGCCTTTTTCCTGAAGGATCTTATACTCAATTGCACCCGCTCCATCACGCTGGACGAGCTCCTGAAGCTGGCTCTTGAAATCCATCACATGAGAAAAAGCACCCGAATTTATTTTTGGAAAGACCGTTTGTTCTAAAAATCCGATGACTGTATCTATCCCTTTTTCCAGGTATAATGCGCCGATAAATGCCTCGAACACATCTGCAAGCAAAGCCGGACGCTCTCTTCCGCCTGTCATTTCCTCCCCTTTGCCGAGAAGGACGAGCTTCCCGAACTCAAGCTCATTGGCAAATGTAACCAGGGATGGCTCACACACAACTGCCGCTCTCAGCTTTGTCAGCTCTCCTTCGCTCATCATGGGATATTTCTTGTATAAAAACTGGGATACAGTCAGTTCAAGTACGGCGTCCCCTAAAAACTCCAGCCGTTCATTATCTTCATACGGCTTTCTCCGATGCTCATTCACATACGATGAATGTGTAAAAGCCTGCTTCAGCAGCTTTTCATTTTCAAAGGAAATCCCGATTTTCTTCTGGAACTCCCTGAATTGCATTTCTGCCGCGCGGTATGCTTTTTTCTCTTGGTCTTTATTGTTCTTGCGCATATTGCCTCCACCTTGCTAATAGTTTACATACATTATCAGTTTACGTAATAATTCTTAAAAACGCAAAAAAACCTGAAAGCATCCTGAATATTCCAGGCAGCTTCCAGCCTCTTGGACCAATGGGCCGATTCATCAGGAAGCACGGGCTCTGCCGGCATGTGAATCATCCCTGTATCCGCCTTTATAGAAGAAAGCCCCGTTCAAAACGGAGCTTTGCTCAATCTAACGATTACACATTAGCTTTTATGTAATTCACAGCGTCGCCGACTGTTGCGATCTTTTCTGCATCATCGTCAGAGATTTCCATATCGAATTCATCTTCCAGTTCCATAACCAGTTCAACTACATCCAGGGAATCTGCGCCAAGATTTTCTTTGAAAGAAGCTTCCAATGTTACTTCAGACTCTTCAACACCAAGACGATCTACGATGATCTTTGTTACACGTTCTAACACATCTGCCATGCTTGTCACCTCCCCTCAAGACATTATAGAGCATTTTAGCAGATTAATAAATGTCCAGCCTAACAATTTTTTCTTTTGTCTGCTGAAGAGGCTTCTACATCACCATTCCGCCGTCAACATGGAGGGTCTGCCCTGTCATGTAGCGGCTGTCCTCAGAAGCCAGGAATAAGGCTACCTTTGCAATATCTGAAGGTTCGCCAAGCCGTCCGAGGGGGATTCCTGACAGCATCTGCTCTTTCACTTCTTCATTAAGCTTGTCTGTCATATCAGTCGAGATGAAGCCAGGGGCAATTGCATTGACGGTAATTCCCCTTGTAGCCAGTTCTTTTGCAGAAGTTTTTGTCAAGCCGATGACGCCTGCCTTTGCGGCAACATAGTTGGCCTGTCCAGGGTTGCCGCTGACACCGACGATCGATGATACATTGATGATCCTGCCGCTGCGCTGCTTCATCATTTGCCTTGTTGCCGCCTTCGTGCAAAGGAAGACACCTTTGAGATTGATGCTGATGACTTCATCCCATTCTTCCTCTTTCATTCTCATAAGAAGATTATCGCGGGTGATGCCTGCATTATTGACAAGAATATCAATGCTTCCGAATTTTTCGATTGTCTCTTTCATCATGGCCGTTACAGCCTCACTGTCTGATACATCTGCCTTTACAGCAAATGCGTCACGGCCGAGCGCCTTAATTTCTTCAACAGTCTCGTTAGCTTTTGCTTCGCTTCCTGAATAGTTGACTGTCACATTGGCTCCTTGCCTTGCAAGCTCCAATGCAATTTCGCGGCCAATTCCCCTGGAAGCGCCTGTTACGATCGCTGACTTGCCCTCAAGCTTCATTGCTGTTCCCCCTTTAATGCCTCAATTGCAGCCGCACAGCTTGCTTCATCTGAAACAGCATATGTTTTGGCTGAGCGGTTTACTTTTTTCACAAGCCCTGATAAAACTTTTCCTGGGCCGATTTCAATGAATGTATCGACTCCGAGGCCGATCATCCTTTCAATGGAATCCTCCCACAGCACCGGGGAATAGAGCTGCTGGACAAGCTTTTCTTTAATATCCCCTGATTCCGTCATTTCGGCGGCACTGACATTGGAGATGACTGGAATTTGCGCATCGGAAACCGTGATGCTGTCCAGGACACCCCGCAGATTCTCTGCTGCCGGCTTCATGAGAGATGAGTGGAACGGTCCGCTGACATCAAGCGGAAGGACCCTCTTGGCGCCTGCTTCTTTCGCTTTTGCAGAAGCTTGCTCAACGCCCTGCCTGGAGCCGGATATTACGATCTGGCCGGGGCAATTCAGGTTTGCCAGCTGTACCGGATATCCTTTCCCTGAAATTTCCTCTGTCACCGCACGCAGTTCATCCCTGCCGAGGCCGAGGACTGCTGCCATCGTGCCTTCACCGTTTGGAACCGCTGCCTCCATGAACTCGCCTCTTTTTCTTACCGCATGCACCGCGTCTTCAAAAGAGATGCTGCCTGCAGCGACAAGGGCAGTATATTCACCAAGGCTGTGTCCGGCTGTATAATCAGCTCTGATTCCTGACTCACGGAACTTAGCGAGAATGGCAATGCTTGTCGTCAAAAGCGCCGGCTGGGCATTGACCGTTAATGTCAGTGTCTCCTGCGGCCCCTCGAATATCAGGCTTGATAGCTTATCATTCAGCCTTTGGTCTGCCTGATCAAAGACAGCTTTTACTTTATTATCTGATTCTGCCAAAGATTTCCCCATGCCAACAGTCTGAGAGCCCTGGCCAGGAAATAAAAATGCAATTTTCCCCATTTTCTCTTCTCCTTTTCAAAGAAATCTGCAGGCTATTCCCTGCCTGTTACAGACAGCTTTCCTGCTGCTGCCTTTATTGTTTCCGCCACATTATTCTGCACCATTTCACGTGTCTGCCTGACTGCGCTGTAGAGCGCATTGCTGTCAGAGGAACCATGGGCCTTGATGACAGGAGCGTTCAGTCCGAACAGCCCGGCTCCGCCGTACTCCGAATAGTCCATCTTTGATTTCAGCTGGACAAGGTCCGGCTTCAGCACTGCTGCTGCCATTTTGCTCTTCAGGCTGCTTGTCATCGCCTCTTTCATCATTTTAAAGACGGATAAGGCGGTGCCTTCTATCGTCTTCAGAACCATATTCCCTGTAAATCCATCAGTGACGACAACATCTGCCGCACCTTCCAGAAGATCCCTTGCTTCTACATTCCCGACAAAATTCAGTCCGGCATCTTTGATCAGTCCAAATGCATTCTTGGCCAGTTCATTTCCTTTTTTTTCTTCTGTGCCGATATTTAAAAGGCCTACTCGGGGATTGGAGATGCCCCTGACTTTTTCGCAATATATCGATCCCATGACGGCATACTGCAGAAGGTGCTCAGGTTTGGCATCGACATTTGCCCCTACATCAAGCAGGAGGAATCCCTTGCCATCTGTTGTCGGCAAAGTCGGCGATAATGCCGGCCTTTCAATGCCCTCAATCCTTCCTACAACGAATAACCCTGCTGCCATCAGTGCGCCTGTATTCCCGGCTGAAATGCATGCATCCGCATTGCCATCAGCGACCTGCCTGGCTGCGAGGACCATAGAAGCATCCTTCTTCCTCCGCACTGCCCTGACCGGTTCATCGGTGCCAAGGATCATCTCTTCTGTATGGATGATTTCGATCCGCTCACTCACTGTGAGATGCTCCCTGATTCTCTTTTCGTCACCGACGAGTGTAATATGTATGTCCTTGAATTCTGCTGCAGCCTTCATGGCCCCGAGTACAATTTCCTTTGGGGCATTGTCTCCGCCCATTGCATCTATCGCTATCTTCATCATTCTGCATCATCCCCTGCTTGTTAACGGATTATTTTCATGCTTCTCTGTGGGAACGGAACATGTCGAACTCGCCTTTGAAAACCAGTTCATTGTTCGCAAAGCTTGAAACCTCTACAAGTGTCCTGCCAGAGCTGTTGTCGATCTTAACGACTTTTGCTTTTGCGATTACCCTCTCATTCTGGTGTACTGAGCGGGTAAACTGTATGCTCGCTTTAGCCGTTAGTGCCAGCTCGTCATTTATGACAGCGACAGCCAGTGAATTGGCCTGTGCAAAAAGGTGGTGGCCTCGGGCAATCCGGTTCCTTTTGAATACATGCTCTTCTTTTACATCAAATATAGAAATCGCCGTATTATCAAGTTCTATGTCAATGATTTCCCCAATGACTTCATCTATTGGAAGAGATTTTACTTCATCCTCGAAAGATTTCTCCGCAACATTTTTGATCCTTTCCCTCAGCTCGGGAATGGAAAGCTCGAGACGGTCGAGCCGGATGGTCTGGACGCTGACTGAAAAACGGTCGGCCAGATCCTCGTCTGTAATGAAGGGATTATCTTTTATCGTTTCAACCAGCAGCTGCTGGCGTTCTTTTTTATTTTTTCTCATATCCTCCACCGCCGAGATATTAAGACTAGGTACTAATAGCAGTATATACAAAAAAAAAGCAGAGCGCAAGGCAGAACTTTTCCGTTCTGTCTCCGTCTGCTTCCCGCTTCAATCAAGCTTTTCCCCATGGAATACTCCTGTATTTTTAAGATATTCCCTTAGCATCCCATATTCCGGACCTTCCCAGAAGATGCTGGACTGTATCAGCTTCGATGCATCATTCCGTGCCGTTTCAAGAGCGCGGTAGTCATGGACCATATCTGCCACCTTGAATTCAGGCATGCCGCTTTGCTTGCGGCCGAAAAAGTCTCCAGGCCCCCTCAGTTCCAGATCCTTTTCACTGAGAACAAAGCCATCATTGGTCTCAGACATGATTTTCATTCGTTCTTTCCCGACCTCTGATTTTGGATCGGCAAGGAGGATGCAATAAGACTGTTCGCTTCCCCTTCCGACCCTTCCTCTCAGCTGGTGCAGCTGGGACAGCCCGAATCTCTCTGCATCATAGATTACCATAATGGTAGCATTAGGCACATTGACCCCAACTTCAACGACAGTTGTAGATACAAGGATCTGTATCTCGTTGCGGCTGAAATCTTTCATCACTCCATCTTTTTCCTCTGGATGGAGCCTGCCATGCATCAGCCCTACTTTATACCGGTCCTGATAATAGAATGTCAGATTGCTGTGGACATCGATTGCATTCTGGACATCCAGCTTGTCCGATTCCTCAATCAGCGGGCAAATGACGTATGCCTGCCTTCCCTTGGAAAGCTCCTTCTCCATGAATTGGAGAATCCGGTCCAGCATTTCCTGCTTTGCCCAGTAAGTTTCGATTGTCTTCCTGCCTGCAGGCATCTCATCAATAATAGATACATCCATTTCCCCGAACACCGTTATGGCAAGCGTCCTTGGAATCGGAGTTGCTGTCATGAACAGGACATCAGGGCTTTCACCCTTTTCACGGAGCACCCTGCGCTGTTCTACGCCGAACCGGTGCTGTTCGTCTGTTATGACAAATCCGAGCCGCTTGAACTCGACTTCCTGCTGGATGAGGGCATGGGTACCGATCAGAACATCAATTTCCCCTTCCGAAAGCCTGGCTAGGATCTCTTTTCTCTTCTTTCCCTTAACAGAGCTTGTCAGCAGCTCACACGACAGGCCCTGAGGCTCCAGCAGCTCTTTCAGCGATTTCTCATGCTGCTCGGCAAGTATCTCTGTCGGGACCATCAGTGCCCCCTGATAGCCTGCTGTTGCTGCTGCATATAAACCGATGGCAGCTACGACCGTCTTGCCGGAGCCTACATCACCCTGCAGGAGCCTGTTCATCCGGTATGGGGATTTCATATCAGACAGGATTTCGTTCACTACTCTTTTTTGGGCTCCAGTCAAAGGAAAGGGAAGCGATCCGATGAATTCTTTCAGCTTTTTCAAGTCATACGTCTGGACAATCCCTTTTGACTGTTCACGCTCGAATTTTCTGAGCGCCTGCATTTTAAGCTGGAAATATAAAAATTCTTCATAAACAAATCTGCGCCTTGCCTGCTTCAAATCCTCGGGCCCGCCCGGAAAATGCATCGCCCTGAGGGCATCTTTCCTGTTCAAGAGCTTATACTGCTCAAGAAGCCGCTCAGGCAGTGTCTCCACAATGCTGTCAGCATACTGGCTGAACGCCATGCCAATGAATCTGCGGATGCCTTTTACCGTAATGCTGCCTTTCACTGCGTATACAGGTTCGAAATCCTTGGAAGCTGCATTCTCCCCAAGATGAATTTCACTGGCGGAAATCATCTGGCGGTGCTGATCCCACTTCCCGGTAATCGTGACAGAATCATTGATAGCAAACTTCTTTTTTAAGTAAGGCTGGTTAAAAAATACCGCCTGGATCAAATAACGGCCGACAAGGACTCTTATCGTCAGGCGCGACCGTTTTCTCCCATAATAAGTCAGCAAAGGCTCGCTGTGGATTTTCCCCTCCACTGTAACCCTTTCCTCATGCTTGACTTCTGACAGGTCTTTAAGCCGGTAGTCCTCATAGCGGAACGGGAAATGCTCCAAAAGGTCGCCGACAGTAAAAATATTCATATCTGCCAGTGCCTCAGCGGTCTCTGCACCTATTCCTTTTATACTTGTAACTGGTTCGTTCAACATATTAATCACCTGATTTCGATTATACTTTATAGGAGAATATGACTGTGGATGCATCCGGGGATCTCTATTTGGGAGCTTCGGCAAGTTTCGGGGGCATTGACTGCCTGCATAGATAGAAATAGAAGGGGCATCCCCTTCTATTTCCTGGTAAGGCTATTCGATTGAAAAGATGAAAGCGTACAATGGCTGTTTGCCGTCATGCACTTCAACTTCTATGTCTTCGTATTCTTTTTCCAGGAAGTCTGCAATGGCTTCCAAATCTGCCTCGGATGCATCCTCGCCCTTAAGGATTGTAATAATTTCAGCATCCTCATCAATCATATGTGTGAGGAGCTTTTTGGCTGATTCAGTTTTATCCTTATCTTTGACAACGATTTTGCCATCAGCGATGCCCATGAAATCTTCTTTTTCGATTTCAAGGCCGTCGATGCTCGTGTCACGGACAGCAAAAGTGATCTGTCCTGTCTTGACATGGCTTAAAGCCTCGCTCATGCCGCTTTCATTGTCCTGAAGGCCTGCACCAGGGTTGAAAGCAAGCAGTGCAGCCATACCCTGCGGCACAGTTTTGGATGGAATGACAACAACGTCTTCCTCTGCTACCTCGGCGGCCTGCTGGGCAGCCATAATAATGTTCTTGTTGTTCGGCAGGATGATGATCTTTTTGGCATTCGCATCCTTTATCGCCTTAACAATGTCCTCGGTGCTCGGATTCATTGTCTGGCCGCCTTCAATGACAACATGGGCGCCAATGCTTCTGAAAAGGTCAGCAATGCCGCTGCCCATAGACACAGCTACAATGCCGTATTCAAGCTTCTCGTTTGTTTTGGCAGGTTCTCCGGTCCTTAGCGGGGTATGTGTCTCACCCACTATGTTTGTGTGCTGCTGGCGCATATTTTCAATTTTCATATTCACCAGGCTGCCATATTTCTGGCCATAGCTCAGCACATCTCCGGGCTGCTCAGAATGAATATGTACCTTCACCAGTTCTTCATCGGCAATCACCAGAAGAGAATCACCGAAACGGCTTAAATCCTGACGGAAAAGATCTTCAGAAAAGTTTTTTCCGTTCAGTTTTTCTTCTTCAAGCTTAACCATGAATTCAGTGCAATAGCCGAATTCAATATCTGCCGTATTGATATGCCCCTGGACTGATTTATGATGTTCGGCATTTACCATTTCATCCATGCTCGGAAGAGAGGCAGGTGCGTCAGGAAGCTTTTCGCCCTTCAGCTCAGCAAGAAAGCCTTCGTAGACAAATACAAGGCCTTGCCCGCCGCTGTCCACAACGCCGACTTCCTTCAGAACAGGCAGCAGGTCAGGCGTCCTGTTCAGCGAAGCTTTTGCTTCCTTCAGGACTTCCTCAAGGACTTTGATAATATCGTCCTCGCTTTGCGCAGCCTGGACACCCCTTTTGGCAGAATCCTTTGCAACGGTCAGGATCGTCCCTTCAACCGGCTTCATGACAGCTTTATAGGCGGTCTCGACACCAGTATTCAGCGCGTCTGCAAACTCGCTTGCTGTAATTTCAGACTTTTGCTCAATTGCTTTAGAGAAGCCGCGGAACAGCTGTGACAGGATGACACCCGAATTCCCGCGGGCACCCATCAATAATCCTTTTGAAAGGGCAGTGCCCACTTTTCCAATATGCGCCTGGACATTATTCCTGACTTCCTTCGCTCCGGAAGTCATCGATAAATTCATATTGGTTCCTGTATCTCCATCAGGAACCGGGAAAACGTTTAGCGCATCTACATATTTGGCATTAGAGGATAAGTGGTTTGCACCCTGCATCACCATTTCCGCGAAACGCTTTCCATCTAAAACTGTAATTGACACAAATCTTTCCTCCTCACTACGGGTTCGTTACACGAACTCCCTGAACGTAAATATTAACCGAGTCAACGGCAAGTCCAACAGTTTTATCAAGGGTGTACTTTACTTTTGATTGCACGTTGTGGGCAACCTCGGAAATTTTCGTTCCATAACTCACAATAATATACATATCGATATGTACTTCTTCGCTTTCCTGGCGCACAATCACACCGCGTGTAAAGTTTTCCTTGCGCAGAATATCGGTAAGCCCGTCCTTAATCTGGTTCTTGGAAGCCATCCCTACAATGCCGTAGCAGTCAACAGCTGCACCACCGGCAATAGTAGCAATCACATCATTAGATATATCAATTTGCCCGAATTTCGTTTTTAATTCAATGGACATGAGTCGTTCCCCCTTTGGAAATTGCTCCTTGACTAAAGTCATTTTACTATATCAAGGGTAAATTTAAAAGCTATACTTCCCCTTTCTTATTATAGGGCAGCTTCCCGTATACTATGTCAAGGAAATTTTCTTGAAAGGTTGCATCACAACTATTGCATTCATTTGGGTTGTATGATAAATTATTAAAGTATCTTTTAATGCCGAAAAACATACTCGTTACTGTTTTTCCATTACTTAGATTGAGCAATATGATCATTGCAAATGAAAGCATGAAAAAATAGTTTCAAGCTTTGTGAGTTAGGAGGGAAATATACATGCCACGCAAATGTGTCGTAACAGGTAGAAAAACAACTTCAGGCAATAAGCGTTCCCACGCTATGAATGCAAACAAGCGTACTTGGGGAGCTAACCTTCAAAAAGTTCGCATCCTTGTAGACGGTAAGCCTAAACGTGTTTGGGTTTCTGCAAGAGCGCTTAAATCAGGTAAAGTAGAACGAGTGTAACAGCTCGAAAAGGACATCCCGCGGATGTCCTTTTTTATTTCTCCGTCCCCGCAAACCGCACTTGCTTCTATAACCTTCCTTGCAAAAAAAAATCAGCATCCGCTGTCCGGATGCTGCTGAAGGTGTGGTATTTTTGTACGTTCTGCTATGGATCTATCACTTTTATTCCTTTTTGAAGGTTCCTAGCATCGCGCGGACAAGTCCGCCTAAAAACTTCGGCAATTTAATCGTATAAAACTTCATGGATATGTCCCTCCTCGCCATCTAACCGCAAATCTCTCTGTCCTCTTTTGCGCCCTTACCATCATATTCAAAAGATTAAGATGAGTACACTTTGTTTAAGACTTTTAATCATGACTCCTTATCACCATTATTATGCCTTCGGTAAATGAAAAAGTACCATAATCATGATTAAGTTCGTTACTAATGCACAGGGTAGACCCGAGCGGGACATATTTATTTTTCAGCGGATATTTAAAGCCTTCGAGCGTCAGGTCCTTTATATGGCTCGTCACCGGGACGAAGGAGACATATTTCATATTCTCCAAGGGCAGGACAGTATAAGCCCCCGGGCCTTTGGCATAAATGATATTTCTGCTGTCTATCAGCTCGATATGGGTGCTAGCGCCTTTCAGGAGCGGCCCGATGAGGAGCTGCACATTGCCAAAGAAGTGGTCGAGGCGCCCCCCGGTCCCTCCATATATTTTGATGGCTTCGGGTTCCTGCTTCAGTGCCCAGATGATGGCAAGCTCCATATCGGTTTCATCTTTCTCAGGGTTGAACAGCCGGACTTTCTTTACAGCTTCCCGGATTTTCATCATCTCATCGGGAGATACTGAATCAAAGTCGCCGAATGCGGCCTGCGGAACAATACCTTTTGAGAGCAGGGTAAAAACTCCCCGGTCCACACCTGCCCAAATATCCCCTTCATCAGCAGGTACAAGTTCCGGAAGAAGTTCCACCGGCCCTCCTGCAAGTATATGGATAATCAGCGGTATCACCTGTCTTTCATAAATTAGCTTATAGAAAAGCCAGCCGAATCATTCAGCTGGCTTTTCTTTTTTTATCCTCTAAGTGCTGCGATTGCTTTCGCACGGTCTTTCTGATTATAAACGGCAGAACCGGCGACAAGGACATTTGCGCCTGCCTCTATACAGAGCTTAGCCGTCTCCTCATTCACACCGCCATCCACTTCAATTTCAAGATCCAGCCCCTGCTCTGCAGCCATTTCTTTTACCTGCCTGATTTTCGGGAGCACCGATGAAATGAATTTCTGGCCCCCAAAGCCAGGATTCACTGTCATCAGCAGGACCATGTCGATATCCTGGATGATATGCTTAAGAGCTTCTGCAGGGGTCGCTGGATTCAGGACGACGCCTGCTTTTACACCATAAGACTTGATAAGATGGATCGTCCGGTGCAGATGCCTGGATGCTTCTGCATGGACTGTAATATAATCGGCGCCTGCCTTGGCGAAGGCTTCGATATACTTATCTGGATTTTCAATCATCAGATGCACATCAAGCGGCAGCTTTGTAATCGGTCTGACTGCCTCTACAATCAGCGGGCCGATCGTGATATTCGGGACAAAATGGCCATCCATTACATCCACATGGATATAGTCGGCCCCTCCCCTTTCTACATCCTTGATTTCTTCTCCCAGCCGGGAAAAATCAGCAGATAATATCGATGGTGCAATCTTAACCATATTAATACCTCGGCTTTCTATCTTTTATTTCCTGGAGGAAATCTTTGTAATGCTCATATCTGTATTGCGGGATCTCTCCGTTGTCGACCGCTGCTTTGACCGCACATTTCGGCTCGGAAATATGCAGGCAGGCACGGAATTTGCAAGCCTCGCTTTTTTCCCTGATATCAGGGAAGCAGAAATTCAGTTCTTCTGCTTCAATATCGGTGAATTCAAGGGAACTGAATCCCGGCGTATCAGCAACAAATCCCTGGCCGATTTCAATCAGCTCCACGTGGCGTGTTGTATGCTTCCCTCTTCCCAGATGTGAGGAAATGATGTCCGTTTTGAGTTCCAGCTCCGGCCTGAGGGCATTGAGGAGAGAAGACTTTCCAACTCCCGACTGCCCTGCAAAAACCGAAATTCCTCTTTCAAGGAAAGGAAGCAGTTCATCAATCCCGATCCCATTTTCTGAAGAAGTCAGCAGCACATCATAGCCTGCGTCCCTGTACGAAGCTGCGTAATCCTCAATCTTCATTCTTTCTTCTTCATTTACCAGATCCATTTTTGAGATGCAGATAACCGGCTGGATATGGTTAAATTCAACCAGCACAAGGAAACGGTCAAGTAAAGCTGTACTGAAATCCGGTTCAATAGCTGAAAAAACAAGAATTGCCTGATCCACATTGGCAATCGGAGGCCTGATCAGTTCATTTTTTCTTTCTTTCACTTCAAGGATATATCCTTCACTGTCGTTATCTGCCTGATATACGACATTGTCTCCGACAAGGGGTGTGATCTTATTTTTCCTGAACACTCCCCTGCCCCTGCATTGCACAGTTCTTTCGCCGCTAAGCACATAATAGAATCCGCTTAATGCCTTAATGATTTTGCCTTCAGGCATACAAACACTCCTAATTCTTTTTAGTTCCCGGGATAATCGACTTCTTCATCAATAATCTGCTGGCTGTTTCTCAGAACTTTATAATACGCTTTGCTGCCTTCCTGTATCAATAGTTCCATATTATACTTACGTTCTTCCGTAATGTAGAAGGTATCAAAAGGCGCTGTCATCTTATTATTCATATCTTCCACAAGGATCTGGATTTCCTGCGGTTCCCCTTCTTCCTCAGGCTCATATGGTATCGTGATTTCTATGGGCACTGTTTTTGGAGGAATCTCTTCCTTGCCTTTTGAGAAGGTGACTGACAGGCCTGAACCTTTGCCAAGCTCAGTTCCTGCGGGCTGCGACTGGCTGATGACGAGGCCTTTTTCAACTGTATCATGGTACTCTTCTTTTGATGTATCGATCTTCAGTCCCGTTGATTCGGCATAATCCTGAACTCCCTTTAGATTCAGACCAGTAAGATCCTTCAGGACAATGGGTGCGGGTCCACTGCTTACGGTGAACTCGATCCCGGTTTCGCCAGGGATTACTTCTTCCCCTTCACCGATTGACTGCTCAAGGATTGTACCTTCAGGCTCATCCTCATTATTGGCGTCCTCCCGGGTGATTTGTGTAAAGCCCTCTTTCTCGAGGAGGCTTTCGACCTCTTCAAAGGATCTTCCGGTATAGTCCGACATTTCAAACTTCTCTTTCCCGGAACTTAAATATATCGTTATACTGGATTCTTCCTTCGCCATCCTGCCGGCTTTCGGATCGGTTTTGATAACGAGTCCCTCTTCTACCTCTTCATCATTAATCTCGACCGGATCTTCCACCTCAAAACCTGCTTTTGTCAGTATAGATGTGGCATCCTCAATCGTTTCCCCTGCCACATCAGGAACCTCGATTTCCTTAGGCAGAAACAGCTCAGGAAGGACTGTCAGGGCCAGTACTCCCATTACAACAAAGAAGAGAAAAAGAGAAACAAGGACAATCGGCCACTTCTTCTTCTTTTTCTTATCTTTCTTTTGTTTTTTGGCAGCAGGAGCCGGACCCGCTGAAGAGCCTTTATCATCTTTTTCATGCACGCGCGTTTCGTCCATATTCTGATAGGGACGATCGCTTGTGATCACCGGAATCGCTTTGGTGGCATCATCATCATCAGGCACCGAAAATTTCTTCTCATTCATTCTGCCCGGTTCAAGGGCGGTCCTGATATCTTCCTCCATATCCTCTACATTTTCATACCGATGGAAGGGGTCCTTCGCAGTTGCCTTCAGGACGATATTCTCAACGCTTTGGGGAATAGACGGATTCCACCTTCTTAATGAAGGGGTTTCGGACTGAAGATGCTTAAGCGCGATGGAAACCGCCGACTCTCCTGAAAACGGCAGCCTGCCGGTCAGAAGCTCAAACATCACAATTCCAAGGGAGTATATATCCGATTTCTTATTGGCCATCCCCCCTCTTGCCTGTTCAGGGGATAGATAATGGACAGAGCCAAGCACAGAGTTGGTCTGGGTGATGCTTGTTGAACTCAGGGCCATGGCAATCCCGAAATCTGTAATTTTCACATTCCCGAGCCGGTCAACCAGGATATTATGCGGCTTGATGTCCCTGTGCACAATATGATGCTGATGGGCGTGGGAAATAGCGGAAAGAAGCTGTTTCATAATATCCAGTGCCGTGTCAACGGGTACAGGGGAATGCTGCTGTATATACTGTTTGAGTGTTTGCCCTTCCACATATTCCATGACAATATAATAGATTGAATCTTCTTCGCCGACGTCATAGATGCTCACTATATTCGGATGTGCGAGGCTTGTAGCCGATTGCGCTTCACGGTGGAATCTCCTGATGAATTCATCATTTTCAGCAAAATCCAGGCGCAGGATCTTTACGGCCACATCGCGGTCCAGGATCATGTCATGCGCCAGATAAACATTCGCCATCCCGCCGCCGCCGATCATATCCAAAATCTTATAGCGGCCGCTTATTCTTTTACCAATCAGCATTCTGTATCACCAGAGCTGCCGGCATCCATGAACTCGACAATCACAAGGGTGATATTGTCCTCACCGCCGTTGTCATTGGCAAGCCGGATCAGATCCGCTGCCTTATCATCGAGCTTTTTCTCCCCGGCAAGGATTTCATGCATCTCCTGCTCTGAAACCTTATTTGTCAATCCATCCGAACTGAGAAGCAGCAGATCTTCTTCCTCAAATACGATGGTCCTGGTGTCCATCTGTACCTTTTCTTCTGTTCCAAGTGCTCTCAGCAAAACATTCTTCCGGGGGTGATGCTCTGCATCTTCTTTTGTAATCTGGCCTGACCGGAGGAGCTCATTCACAAGGGAATGATCTTCTGTCAGCTGCTTGAACCCAGATTCATTCAATATGTAACCCCTGCTGTCGCCAATATTGGCAATGGTGGCAAACAGGCCGGTCGCAATGGCGGCAACAATGGTCGTCCCCATGCCCTCGCATTCACTGTTATTCTTTGAATGTTCGAACAACAGGGCATTCACTTCCCCGATATTGGTCCTCAGCCATTCTTCAGCCTGCTCAGGTGTCTCAATCCCTGCATTGCCTTCCCAGAGCTCCTTCAGCTTCAGGAGGGTCATCTCACTGGCAACGTCACCCGCACGGTGGCCGCCCATGCCATCGGCTACGATGGCAAGGCGCTGCCCGCTGCGGTTGACAAAAATTCCGCCGTTATCTTCATTATGCTGACGGATCTTTCCCCTGTCCGTCATAAAGACAGCTTTCATTCTGTCACCTCGTCTCTTCTTTGCGCTCCTTCGCACGGAGCTGGCCGCATGCTGCATCAATATCATGGCCCTGCTCACGGCGGATGGTCACGTTCACACCTCTGTTCTTCAGCGCTTTTTCAAAAGCAAAGATCTGATCCTTCGGTGTTCTTACATAATCCCTTTCAGGCACATAATTGACGGGAATCAGGTTCACGTGGCATTTCAGCCCTTTAATCAGAGAAGCCAGCTCCTCAGCATGCTCCACCTGGTCATTCACACTCCCGAACAAGCCATATTCAAAGCTTACCCGCCTGCCCGTTTTATCGACATAATAGCGGATGGCTTCCATCAGGTCCGGCAGTTTATATGCACGGTTGATCGGCATCAGCCTGCTGCGGATTTCCGTGTTTGGCGCATGCAGGGAAACTGCGAAGTTGATCTGCATGTTTTCATCTGCAAATTTGTAGATTTTCGGAATGATCCCGCTTGTTGAAACCGTAATATGGCGCGCTCCGATATTGAGCCCGTCATCATGGTTGATGATTCTTAGGAAAGACATCATATGATCATAATTGTCAAATGGCTCGCCGATGCCCATGATGACAACAGAGCTGACCCTTTCATCCGTTTCATCAAGTGCCTGTTGTACTTTTACGACCTGGGCAACGATTTCTCCTGCTTCTAAATTACGTTTTAATCCTCCGAGTGTGGAAGCGCAGAATGTACAGCCTATCCGGCAGCCCACCTGGGTTGTCACACAGACGGAATTTCCGTATTCGTGGCGCATCAAAACGGTTTCGATGGAATAGCCGTCATGAAGCTCGAACAGAAACTTGATTGTTCCATCCGAAGAGGTCTGCTGGATAAGTGTTTTTAATGTCGTCAGGGTAAAGGTTTCATTCAGTTTATCTCTCAAAGCTTTTGAGAGGTTTGTCATATCTTCGAATGATGCCACCCGTTTCTGGTAAAGCCATTCGAAAATCTGGGCGGCACGGAATGCCTTCTCGTTATTTTCCTTGAGCCAATCCTTCAGCTCATCGAGCTGCAATGAATAGATGGATGGTTTTTGCTCGGCTGTCTGCTTCTTCTCTGTTGTTTTAACGTTTTCCACTATTGCACCTTCTTTCTCAGGCTGGCTATATAAAAGCCGTCCGACCCCAGGTCCTGGGGCAATATTTGTAGTTCAAAATCTTTTGCCAATGCTTTCACTGCATCAGGCAGTCTCTCTGCTAAGGAATGGTCGCCGGAGAATTCGGGATGTGAATCAAGGAATTGCCTCACTGCGTTTTCGTTTTCTTCCCGATCCACTGTACATGTGCTGTAGACAAGGGTTCCCCCGTCCTTCAGCAAAGGGGCGACTGCTTCCAGCAGTTTGAGCTGCACCTTCTGCAGGTGCATGATATCTTCTTCTTTTTTAGTGTATTTCATGTCAGGCTTCCGCCTCATTACACCAAGGCCTGAACATGGGGCGTCAAGCAGGATGCGGTCAAAAGAGCCCGCATTGAAGTGTTCCTGTACTGTCCTGCTGTCCATCGCCTTTGTCTCGATATTTGACAGTCCCAGTCTTCTGGCATTGTCAGCAATAAGCTTAACCTTATGTTCATGCAGGTCAAGGGAGATGACTTGTCCTGTATTTCCAAGCTTTTCGGCAATATGGGTTGTTTTCCCGCCCGGAGCGGCACAGGCATCAAGAACATGATTATCCTTTTCTGCTCCCAGGGCATATGCCGCAAGCATAGAACTTTCATCCTGGATGCTCAGATAGCCTTCCTTGAATGCCCGTGAATGAGCAAGATTCCCTTTTTTGCTTTTGACTGCCTCGGGGATGACAGGGCTGGCTTCTACTAGATAGCCTTCTTCTTCCAGCATCGCCATGCATTCATCCATGCTTACTTTCATAAGGTTGACCCTTCCTGTCTGCATGGGAGCTGTCAGATTAAGCTCGCACATTTCTTTTGCGCGTTCAAACCCGAGCTGGTCGACCCATCGCTTGACAAGCCAGAGCGGATGGCTCGTTTCCATTGCCAGCCTTTGCACACTGTCTTTGATGCTGTCGAGACTGCGGGCACCCTGCCTCTGAAGGCTTCTCAGCACGCCATTCACCATCCCGGAAATACCTTTATGCCCTTTGCGCTTGGCTATTTCCACCGCTTCATAGATAGCGGCACGGTCAGGGATTTTATCCAGATAGATCATCTGGTAAAAAGTGATCCTGAGCAGCTGCCTCACCCAGCTTTCAAGTTTCTTGGGATTCTTAAGGAATGGCTCCATTTGATAATCAAGGGTCATTTTCCTTTGCAGGGTTCCGTAGACAAGCTCAGTAAGGAGCCCGACATCTTTGCTGCTGATATCGTTTTTCTTGATGCTGCTGTTCAGGAGGAGATTGCTGTATGACTGGTTTTTTTCGATCGCTTCCAGCAGCTCTACCGCTGCCTCGCGCACATTTTTATTCGCCATGCTGTTCTCCCAGCACAGTGCCGATGCTCAAGGAAGAGCCTGCACCGCGGAGAAATTGTTCTCCGGACATTTTTTTCTTTCCTGCCGGCTGCAGCTCGGTAATCTTAATGCCGGTCATATTCCCGGCTGCCGCGATAAAGCCATCTTTTTCAATCCCGACAACTGTTCCGGGAAGGGCTTTTTCCTTCAAGCCGACTTTTTCAGAGCTCCACAGTTTCACTACTGACCCGTCAAGAGTGGTAAAAGCAACAGGCCAGGGATTCATGCCGCGGATATGGTTGTATATCTCTTCGCCAGTCTTGGTCCAATCTACCTGTTCCTGCTCTCTTTTTATATTATAAGCAAATGTCGCCTCTTCATCATTCTGGGGAATTGGCTCGAGTTCACCCTTTAGCAGCTTGGGAAGTGTCTCTGACAGAAGTGCTGCCCCCGCAGCGCTCAGCTTATCGAACAGAGATCCAGCTGTATCCTGCTCATCGATTTTAACCTCAGCCTGTGTCAGAATATCGCCTGCATCCAGCTTTTCAGCCATATACATGATGGTGATGCCTGTCTTTTCTTTCCCCTGGATGATCGAATAATGGATCGGTGCGCCGCCCCTCAGCTCAGGAAGCAGGGAAGCATGAACATTGATGCAGCCGTATTTAGGGTAATCCAGCAGCTCCTTCGGCAAAATCTGGCCAAATGCAGCTGTGACGATCAGGTCAGGCTCAAGGGCCAGGATCTTCTCCAGCTCCTCTTTTACGCGGATTTTCTCGGGCTGGTAGACAGGGATTCCCTGCTTTACAGCTTCCGCCTTGACGGGAGGGGGCGTCAGGACTCTTTTCCTGCCGACCGGCCTGTCCGGCTGCGTTACCGCTGCAATCACATTATAGCCTTCCGATATTAATTGCTTTAAGATAGGCACCGAGAAATCCGGTGTTCCCATAAATACGATTTTTGTCATTCGCTTTCCAACCCTTCCAACTCTTCTTCTTCCAGGTATCTGTTCACTTTTGAAGTAAACAGGACACCATCCAAATGATCGATTTCATGCTGAATCGCCCTTGCCAGAAAATCATCTGCCTCCAGTGTGAAGCTTTTTCCTTTTCTGTCCTGGGCTTTTATTTTAACAGTGAACGGTCTTGTCACTTCTCCATACAGTCCGGGGAAGCTCAGACATCCCTCAGGGCCTGTCTGCTCCCCGCCTGTTTCAATGAGTTCCGGATTGATGAGCTCAATCGTCCCGTTTTCATCATCAATATCAACGACGGCGATTCTTTTCCTGATCCCGATCTGCGGGGCGGCAAGCCCTACGCCGTCAAACTCTATCATCGTATCATACATATCATTCAAAAGCTTCACAAGCTTCTTATCGAATTCAGTAACCGTCTCGCACGGCTCTTCAAGTATCTCTGCTGGATAAGTAACTATTTTTCTAACGGCCAAATCATTGCCTCCAATGTCTTTTTCTCTATTTTCAACAAAATCCCCGAAACTCATAACCATTAATCCCCGTCTACATCATAATATAGGGATTAAGATCAACCGATATCTGCAAACCTGCAGATATCTCCTGCTGATAATGGTCGAGAACCGATTTTAATACTTTTTCCAATCCGGGTTCCCGTTTGTATTTTATCAGACATTGATAGCGATATCTATTATTGATCCGCGGAATCGGCGATGCCACCGGGCCGAGGATGTTAGCCTCCGGGCTCAGCCTTGCCGCAGCAAACTGCGTGATTTTTTCTGTCACCGAAACTGCCTTCATTAAATCTTCATGGCTGACAGTGATGAGCGATATATAATAGAAGGGAGGATATTGATGCATCTTCCTCACCATCATTTCTGTCCGGTAGAAGCTTTCGAAATCCTGCTCACCGGCAAGTTCGATGCTGTAATGCTCAGGCGTGTAGGTTTGTATGACCACTTCTCCCTCCAGCTCATGACGCCCAGCCCTTCCGCTCACCTGTGTCAGAAGCTGGAACGTTTTTTCAGATGCCCGGAAATCGGGGAGGTGCAGCATTGTATCTGCTGAAAGCACACCTACAAGTGTAATATTCGGAAAGTCAAGCCCCTTGGCTATCATCTGCGTTCCAAGGAGGATATCAGCATGTCCCTCCTGGAATTCGTTCAGCAGCCTTTCATGGGAGCCTTTTCGGCTCGTTGTATCAACGTCCATCCTGACGACCCTGGCTTCAGGCAGGATTTTTCCAAGCTCTTCTTCCACTTTCTGCGTCCCTGTCCCGAAATAGCGGATATGTTCGCTTCCGCATTCCGGACATACAGGGGGGACATGATCTTCATGGCCGCAGTAATGGCATTTCATCTGCTGGCTGTATTGGTGGTAGGTAAGCGAGATATCGCAATTAGGGCAATTGACGACATATCCGCAGTCCCTGCACATGACAAAAGAGGAATGTCCCCTTTTATTGAGGAAAAGTACCGTCTGCTCTTTTTTCTCCAGCCTGTCCTTTAATTTTTCAAGAAGCTGGCGGGAGAACATGGAGCGGTTCCCTTCCCTTAATTCCTCCCGCATGTCCACGATTTCCACCTTTGGGAGAGGCTGGCTGTTCATCCTTTTGGTGAGCTCCAGCTTTTTATAGACACCCTTCTGGGCCCTTGCAAAGGTCTCAAGCGAAGGTGTCGCACTCCCGAGGACAACAGGGCAGCTGTGGTACTGAGCCCTTTCAATCGCAGCATCCCTCGCATGATATCTGGGATTCTCTTCCTGTTTATAGCTGTTTTCATGTTCTTCATCAATAATGATGATCCCAAGGTTCTCGAAGGGGGCGAAAACGGCAGACCTTGCCCCGACAACAACCTTCACTTCCTTGCGCTGGATTTTTCTCCACTCATCATATTTTTCGCCGGCAGAGAGCCCGCTGTGGAGGACGGCAACCTGATTCCCGAACCTGCCCTTAAACCTGGTCACCATTTGCGGAGTCAGGGAAATCTCGGGAACAAGGACAATCGCCTCCCGCCCCTGCTCAAGGACGCGCTGAATGGATTGAAGGTAAACCTCGGTTTTTCCGCTGCCAGTGACTCCGTACAGCAGGAAGACATGGTGCTCAGTTTCATTAATGGACGAAAGGATTGGCCTGATGGCCGCATCCTGCTCAGGGGTCAGTGTAAGGGGAGATGTTGCCTCAAAGTTCCGGTCTTCATAGGGATCCCGGTAGACTTCCATTTCTTTTTCAGCAAGTATGCCCTTTTGAACGAGCCCTTTGATGGTGGAAGCGGAAACACCCAGGGCGGGGAGAAGCTCGCGCAATTCAACAGGTCCATTATTATCAATAAAATAATCGATGACCTCTTTCTGCCTGGAAGCCTGGACTGGCAGATCCTCTTTGAAGCTGATCAGCTTTTCCGGTGCAGCAGGGATAATATGCTTCAGCTTCTTCTTCCGTACCTTTTCCTTCACTTCATAGATGACCTCAAGGTTCCCCTTATCCGCTTCTTTCTGCATAAACGGCAGGAGCCCCGCTTTGGAAGCATCTTCCCAGAGTACCTCGTCCCTGGTTCCAAAAGCACTCTGCACAGCCTCCGGCAAAGAAGCTGTTTCCAAGCCGCCGGCTGGCCTTATCTTTTTCGTATATTTCGCCTTAAGCGCTGCAGGCAGCATCGCCTGGAAGGCGGATATTTTATAGCTGAGAGTATGGCTGGTCAGCCAATTGCCGAGAGAAAGAAGCTCCGTGTTAAGAACAGGCGTCAGGTCCATCGGCTCAATGAGCTCCTTCAGCTTGCCGAAATCAGAGCTGTCCTTTAAGCCGATGACGAATCCCTGTATTTTTCTCGGTCCAAAAGGTACTATGACACGCATACCCGGCTTGATTGCCCCGATAAGGCTGTCAGGGATCTTATAATCAAAGGCCCTGTCAGTCTGTTTGGCCGGCACATCGACTATGACACTCGCAATATTCATCGGTTATCATCCTTTAGCAGAGCTGAGGCTTCTTGCAGGATCCTGGCAGCAGCCTCATGCTTGCTCATAAGCGGCAGCGCTATTGCTCCGCCATCTCTTTTGTATATGGTGATAATATTCGTATCTGTGCCGAACCCTGCGCCTTCAGATTTTACATTATTGGCAACGATCATATCAGCATTCTTTTTGGCCAGTTTCTTTCTGGCATATTCTTCTACATGATCCGTCTCAGCAGCAAATCCAATGAGGATCTGCTGTTTTTTTCTGCGGCCAAGATCCAGCAGGATGTCCTTGGTCCGCTCAAGCTCAAGAACCTGGTCCCCATCCTGCTTCTTCACCTTGCTTTCGTGCACCACTTTAGGGCGGTAGTCAGAAACTGCCGCCGTTTTAATGACAATATCAGCTCCATCAAATACACCATCAACAGCCTGATACATCTCTTCGGCACTTTCAACATCAATAACAGCTGCTCCGGCAGGCTTCGCCAGCGAAGACGGACCTGAAATCAGCGTAACCAGAGCACCTGCCTTCAAGGCTTCTTCTGCAATGGCATAGCCCATCTTTCCTGAAGATTGGTTGGTGATATAGCGTACAGGATCAATTTTTTCCCTTGTCGGTCCTGCTGTCACCACGACTTTTTTGCCTGCAAGGCTTCCGCTGTTCCTGAAAAATCCTTCTATATTGCTGACGATCATTTCCGGCTCCTCGAGACGGCCTTTCCCAACATACCCGCAAGCCAGGTAGCCTTCACCAGGTTCAATGAATCTGCAGCCGTATTCATAAAGCAGCTTGATATTTTTCTGTACCGCCGGGTGGTCATACATATGCACATTCATTGCCGGAGCAATCCAAACAGGCGCAGTCGCAGCCAGGAGCGTTGTTGTGATCATATTATCCGCAATCCCATTGGCCAGCTTGCCGATCACATTGGCAGTCGCCGGTGCAACCAGAATAAGGTCGGCCCAATCAGCCAAATCGATATGGGCAATCACCCTGGAGTCTTTTTCATCAAAAGTATCTATATAAACGTCATGGCGGGAAAGTGCCTGAAAGGTCAGCGGCGCCACGAATTTCACTGCAGACTCACTCATCATGACCTTAACCTCCGCGCCGGCCTGAGTCAGCTTGCTGGTTAGCGCTGCCGCCTTGTAAACAGCAATCCCGCCTGTAACACACAAGAGAATCCTTTTTCCATTCAGCATAAACCGAACCCCCATCCAAACCCAATATTCTAAACTCCATTATGCTCCAAACGAACATATATTTCATCTATTTTATACCGAAATGCGGAAGCGGCTTGCTCAGAATTTAGGAACGCAGGCTAAAGACGCCACGTCCTGTGGCAACGCCTGCATGACCCACATCCTGTGGGCCCAGCATAAGACGCGGCAGAATAAAAGGCGTTCTTTGCCTTTAATTCTGCCGTGGCTTATGACTCGAGGCTCTAGCCGCTGGAGCTGGACAATTCGAAATGCGGAAGGCGCTTGTTCAGCCCCGACAAGCATAAGACGCTTCAGGATAGAAGGCGTTCTTTGCCTTCAATCCTGAAGTGGCTTATGACTCGAGGGGCTAGCGCCTGGAGCTGGACAAATCGAAATGCGGAAGCGGCTTGCTCAGAGCCGACAAGCATCAAGCCCCGGGTCCAGCATGCCCCGGGCAGCAAAAAAAATAACAACCCCGCATGCCAGGTTGTTATTTTAACGTTTATTCCAGCTCTTCACCCTGTGGAACTTCTCCTAATCTGTAGTGAAGCTCGTCGGCATGAATTTCTTCAAGCGCCTTGCCGACATTTTTGTGTGACACATATTTGTCCAGCTGAGGCTTCGCATCAATCTGAAGCTTGCGGGCACGTTTCGCCGCCACAGATACAAGGGAATATTTAGAGTCAATTTTAGTCATTAAAGAGTCAATAGAAGGATACAGCATAAGTTCATTCAACCTCCAGCATTTTTTTATAGCGCGGCTCGACCCGTTCCCTGCGGCAATGTTCAGCCACAACAATGGATTTGATCCTTTCGCTTGCGAGTTCCACCTGGTCATTCTCTACTACATAATCATACAGATTCATCATTTCAATTTCTTCCTTGGCCGCAGTCAGACGATTCTTGATAACATCCTCTGTCTCAGTTCCCCTTGTCGTTATCCGGTTTTTCAGCTCTGTAAGGCTTGGCGGCATAAGGAAAATGAACAGGCCGTCAGGGAATTTTTCACGGACCTGCCGTGCGCCCTGGACTTCGATCTCAAGGAATACATCTCTTCCTTTATCCAGTGTCTCCCTTACATAATCAACAGGAGTACCATAATAGTTGCCGACGAACTCGGCATATTCAAGGAGCTTTTCCTGTTTGATCAGCTCTTCAAACTCTTCCCTTTTTGAAAAAAAGTAATCGACTCCGTGAACCTCGCCATCACGCGGAAGCCTGGTAGTCATTGAAATCGAATACTCAAAAGAAGTATCCGGCTGTGAAAAAATCTGTTTTCGTACAGTTCCTTTACCTACCCCTGAAGGACCAGAAAGAACGATTAGTAAACCCTTTTCCTGCATTTATTAGATCCTACCCTTCATCAATAATTTCATCACGGTCATTTAATCGGTGGGCGACCGTCTCCGGCTGGACAGCAGACAAAATAACATGGTCGCTGTCCATCACAATGACAGCCCTTGTCCGCCTGCCATACGTCGCATCTATAAGAGAGCCCCGGTCCCGGGCATCCTGGATAATCCTTTTGATCGGTGCTGATTCAGGGCTTACGATCGAAATAATCCGGTTTGCTGACACGATATTGCCAAACCCGATATTAATCAGTTTAATCGGCATGGTGGTCCTCCAATCGTCAGTTACTTATTTTGGCCGTTATTGAAGTCTTTTAAACGTTTATTCTATATTCTGGACCTGCTCTTTCATCTTTTCCAGGAGGCTTTTCATCTCAACCACTTCCCTGGCAATCGAGGAATCATTAGCCTTAGATCCAATCGTGTTGGCTTCCCTGTTCATTTCCTGGAGAAGGAAGTCAAGCTTCCTGCCGACAGGCTCTTCCAGCAGAAGGGTGCTTTCAAACTGGCCGATATGGCTGTCAAGCCTCGTTATTTCCTCATTTATATCGGCTTTATCAGAGAACACAGCCACCTCGGCCAGGATGCGGTTTTGGTCAATCTGCTCGCCAAGGAACTCTGTCATCTTCTTCTCAAGACGGTCGCCATATTGCTTGATAACCAGCGGGGCAAGGTTCTTAAGCTGCGCAAGGCAGGCCTGCAGCTTATCCAGCTGGACCCGGATATCTTTTTCCAGCTCTGCTCCTTCAGCTTTCCGCATGGAAACCAGCCGCTCTGCAGCTTCCTCGACCGCCTCAATGACAATCGCTTCAAGCTCTCCATCCGCTGCATCCTCTTCCTGGATGGAGAGCATATCCTCGCGGCTGACCAGATCTGTGATTGACGGACCATCGCTCAAATGATATCTTTCTTTGATTTGCATTATGTATTGATAATATTCATCCAGGAGGTCCCAGTCAACATTAACTTTCCGGCTGACGGCCCCTTCACCTTCTATGCTGGCAAATAATTCGACTCTGCCCCGCTTAATCCTGGAGGCCAGAACCTTCTTTATTTTATCCTCAAGCCTGATCATCTGCCTTGGCATCCGGAGCTGGTGCTCGGAAAACCGGTGGTTCACTGTTTTCAGTTCGATGTTGACCGAGAAGCCATCAGTGCTTTTATTGCTCCGGCCGTAGCCGGTCATACTTGAAACCACAAAATCACATCCATTCTTTTTTCGGGGCCATTCCCGGCAGACAGCAACTTTCTTCCCTGTCTCCAAAAGCTGGAGCTGCTATGAGGCTTTCAAATCTTGCTCAAGATTTATGTATGCTGAGCAGCAAGCAAAGCTTGCCGGCGTTTCAAGACAAAAGAAAAGGTAATAGAGGCTTCTCTACTACCTTTAGGATTATACCATAATTTATTTTGTTTTTCTTAACAAAAACGTTCCGGCAAGCAAAAAAGTTGGAACGGAAGCAAGTGCTGTGATCATAATCCAGTCTCCAGGCTGTATAGCCATCGTGTGGAAGATTGGCTGCAGCGGCGGATAGTATATGACGATAATCATCAGCAGAAGCGAAGAAATCACGGCCCATACAAGATATTTATTGCCGAACGGATTCCTGGCCAGAACTGACTTTTCGCTCCGGCAATCAAACACATGGATGAGCTGGGCAAGGACAAGGGTAGCAAATGCCACTGTCTGGGCATATCCCAGCTGATCCGGATTATTCTTGTATGCAAGCATGAATGCTGCAAGTGTTACAATTCCGATCAAAAAGCCCCGGGAAACCACCTTCCAGCCGAGCCCTCTTGCAAAAACGCCTTCCTTCGGACTCCGCGGCTTCCTTTTCATCACGTCATCCTCCGGCTGGTCAAGTCCGAGGGCCATTGCCGGGAGCCCGTCTGTAACCAGATTGACCCAGAGAATCTGGATAGGAACCAGCGGCAGCGGCAATGCAAGGAGCATTGCAAAGAGCATCACCAGAATTTCACCCACGTTGGAGGCAAGGAGATATCTGATGAACTTGCGGATATTTTCATAGATATTCCGTCCTTCTTTGATCGCTGCCTTGATCGTGGCGAAGTTATCGTCCAGAAGGACAAGAGCGGAAGCTTCCTTCGCCACATCTGTTCCTGTAATGCCCATGGCCACTCCAATGTCGGCAGCTTTGATGGCAGGCGCGTCATTGACCCCGTCGCCTGTCATTGCAACTATATGTCCTTTGTTTTGCAGGGCTTTGACAATTTTAAGCTTATGCTCCGGTGACACCCTTGCAAAGACGGAAACCTCATCAACCACATCCTCCAGCTGGCCAACGGACATCTCGGAGAGCGCTTTCCCGTCAAGCACCTTGCTGCTGCCTGTCAGGATGCCAAGCTGTTTGGCAATCGCCTTGGCAGTGATAACATGGTCTCCCGTAATCATCACGGTTTTAATGCCTGCTTCCCTGCACTCCTTCACCGCTGTCCGCACTTCAGGGCGGGGAGGATCTATCATGCCCTGGAGCCCGATCAGCGTAAGGTTTTTCTCTGCTTCTTTCTCATCAAGGACCACCTGGTTTGCCGGGAGCTCCCTGAAGCCGATGGCAATGGTCCGCAGCGCCTGGGAAGCAAGTCCATCAATCGCTTCCTGGACCTCTTTTTTCATTTCCCCCGTCATCATCTGGCGCTTGTCGTTCCAAAGAATAGAATCGCTGATTCCCGCCAAAACATCCGGTGCACCCTTTGTAACAATGAACTGCCTGCCGTTTCTGTCTTTGACAATGATGCTCATCATTTTCCTGGCCGAATCAAAAGGAAACTCATTGAGGACCTGGTACTGGTCCATCAGGCTTTCCCTCCTGTAGCCAGCCTTCATAGCCGCTACCAGGAGAGCTCCTTCTGTGGGATCTCCATCAATGCTGTATTCCCCTTTTTTCTCTGAAAGCTCTGCATGGTTGCAAAGCAGCCCGAACATCAGCATCTGCTGGAGTGACTTCTGGGCTTTAACATCCACCCGCTTATCATCACTATAAAAGGTTCCGGAAGGCTCGTAGCCGATGCCGTCCACCGTCCACTGTTTCCCTCCGCTCCAGAGATGGGTGACCGTCATTTGGTTCTGTGTCATCGTTCCGGTTTTGTCAGAACAGATGACAGAAGCGCATCCAAGCGTTTCTACAGCCGGGAGCTTCCTGACGATGGCCTTTTTCTTGATCATCCGCTGGACGCCGAGCGATAAGGCAACCGTTACAATGGCTGGCAGCCCTTCTGGAATGGCTGCTACTGCAAGGGAAACGCCTGCGAGGAACATCGTGTACAGTTCGTGGCCCTGGATGACGCCGACCAGGACGACCAGAACTGTCAAAAGGAGAGCTGCCGTAATCAGAATTTTACCAAGCTGCTCAAGCCTGCGCTGAAGGGGTGTTTCCATCGTTTCAGCATTCTGAAGCAGATCGGCTATCTGGCCCATAGCTGTCTTCATGCCAGTAGCGACAACGACCCCAACACCGCTGCCCCTGGTAATCATCGTACCCATAAAGGCCATATTCTCCATATCGCCAAGCCCCGGATTATCTGCTTTTAAAGATGCAGTCGTCTTTTGGACAGGAACCGACTCACCCGTCAAAGCAGACTCTTCAATTTCAAGGCTCTTGGATTCAATCAGCCTGATGTCTGCACCAATCCGGTCTCCGCTCGAGAACTTGAGCAGGTCACCTGGGACTACATCCTTGGAGGGAACTCTGACCCACTTCCCGCTGCGGAGGACCTGTACCTGCGGAGCGGACAATTCCTTTAGAGCAGAGAGCGATTTCTCTGCTTTCCTTTCCTGGAAAAAGCCTAACAAACCATTAATGATGACAATCGCAATGATGGCAATCGCATCAATATATTCTCCCAACAGCCCTGAAACAAGAGTGGCCGCAAGCAGGACCAGCACCATAAAATCTTTGAACTGGCTGAAAAACAGCAGCAGTGCCGACTGCTTTTCCCCTTCTGAAAGTTCATTGAAGCCATGCTGGTTCCTCCGTTTTTTCACATCATCATCGGTCAGCCCAGCCGAAAAATCCGTATTTAATGCTTCTTCCACTTCTCTTTCATTCATCTCATGGAACTTCATCCGGCCATCACTCTTCCTCCTTTAAAATTCTATGGGAGCCTGCCACCTTGAAGCAGGCCATGACAGAAATCCTGCTCGATCTGAATGAATTCCCCCGTCTTCCAGCCCTGCGGCAGATTCTGGCACAAAGCTGTCCCACTCCGCTCTAAGAAATCTTATTCAGACCTGTCCAAAAAAATGCCAGAAGCCAGGGGAAGAATGAGCAATCCTGCAGGATTTTTGCTAAAATAAGATATTAGAAACAAAAAAAGCGCTGCATATAACAGCCGCTGAAAATACTCACCCGGATTGGGATCATCCCCAGCCGGACAAAAGAAAAGGATGTTCCTTATGTCATTTGATGGATTGTTTACAAGAGCCATGGCACATGAGCTCTCAGATACATTGCAGGGCGGGCGGATCAATAAAATCCACCAGCCGTTCAAAAACGAAATTGTACTCGTCATCAGGGCGAATGGAAAAAACCACAAGCTGCTGCTTTCCGCCCATCCAAGCTATGCGCGGGCGCAGCTTACCCATGAGGCGTACGAAAACCCAAGTGAGCCCCCTATGTTCTGCATGCTCCTCCGGAAGCATCTGGAAGGCTACATACTGGAAGATATCCGCCAGGTTGGCCTGGACAGGATTCTCATCCTTGATGTTAAAGGGCGGAATGAGATTGGCGATATCTCATACAAACAGCTGATTGTGGAAATCATGGGGCGCCACAGCAACATCGTACTTGTAGATAAAGGCCGCAATATGATCCTTGACAGCATCAAGCATGTATCATATGCCCTGAACAGCCACAGGGCCATCCTGCCCGGCCAGGAATATGTAAACCCGCCGGAACAGAATAAAATCAACCCGCTGGGGCTTGAAGAAGAGGATATACTCAGAAGGCTTGATTTTAATGCCGGGAAAATGGATAAGCAGCTTGTGGAACAATTTGCGGGCATTTCGCCTCTTTTCGCGAAAGAAGCTGTCAAACGGGCAGGAATGAGCAACCGCAATACAATTCCCAAGGCATTTTTGGATTTGCTGGGACCAGTTAAAAATCATGAGTATACTCCAGCCATTACGGCAGGACAGAAGGAGAATTTTTACCTGTTCCCGCTTGAGCATACAGGAGGCAGCAGCCGGACTTTCGAAACCTTAAGCGGGATGCTGGACCGGTTTTATTTCGGGAAGGCCGAAAGGGACCGGGTCAAGCAGCAGGGAAATGACCTTGAGCGCTTTATTATCAATGAGAAAGAGAAAAACGAGAAAAAGATCGAGAAGCTTGAAAAAACGCTGGAGGAAGCCAGGAATGCCGATCAGTACCAGCTGTCCGGCGAACTGCTCACGGCTAATCTGTATATGGCTGAAAAAGGCATGAAGGAAATCGAGGTCATCAACTATTATGATGAAAACGGCGCGACGATGGTCATCCCGCTAGATCCGCAAAAAACTCCTTCAGAGAATGCGCAGAAATATTTCACCAAATATCAGAAAGCTAAAACAGCCGCCGGCATTGTTAAAGAGCAGATCGAAAAGGCAAAGGAAGAGGCCGCATACTTTGAGTCCCTTTTGCAGCAGGTTGAAGCGGCTTCCACTAAAGATATCGAGGAAATAAGAGAAGAGCTGGCAGAGGGCGGCTATATCCGCATCCGCCAGAAAAAGCAAAATAAAAAATCAGCCAATGTGAAGCCAGTCCTGGACAGATATACAGCAACAGACGGTACAGAAATTTATGTCGGCAAGAACAACAAGCAAAATGACTATCTGACCAATAAGCTTGCTGCCAGAGATGAAATCTGGCTTCATACAAAGGATATCCCCGGCTCTCATGTCGTCATCAGGGATAAAACACCTTCAGATGAAACGATACTTGAAGCCGCAAAGCTTGCTGCCTATTTCAGCAAGGCCCGCAGCTCCGGCTCGGTGCCTGTTGACTATACCCAGGTGCGCCATGTCAAAAAGCCAAGCGGTGCAAAACCGGGGTTTGTCATCTATGACAATCAGCAGACTGTTTATGTTACGCCGGACGAAGAAACAGTTTTGACACTAAAAAAATCACAATAAAAAAAAGAAGCAGAGTCCGCAGATTCTGCTTCCTTTTTTATTTCAAGATAAGAAATCTTACTTTAAGTACTTCAATTATTGTCTGGCAGCAGCGCCCCATTCGGCTGGATTCTCTCTCCATTCCGAAAGGGCATCCATTTCGCCAGTTGTGATATGGCCCTTCTCTCTTGCTGTCTCCGCAAGCTCTGTGAAGGTGGCCAGGGAATATGACTGTATCCCTGCTTCAGCAAGCTTCTGATCGCCCTGCATCAGCTCATATGTAAAAATGGATACAGCCCCAAGCACTTCACAGCCTGCTTCACGAAGAGCATCAACAGCTGTGATGACGCTGC
This sequence comes from Cytobacillus sp. T106, assembly GCF_040492155.1. NCBI lineage: Bacteria > Bacillati > Bacillota > Bacilli > Caryophanales > Bacillaceae > Cytobacillus > Cytobacillus sp. T106. Next base: position 318,252 of record NZ_JBEUMK010000003.1, read on the forward strand.
CTCCAGTTGAAATAAGATCTTCGACCACAACTACTTTCTGCCCTTTTTCCGCTCTTCCTTCAATCTGCTTTCCTTTTCCATGCTCTTTCGCTTTTGAACGGACATAGCACATCGGCAATTCCAGCAAATCGCTTGCCCAGGCGGCATGAGGAATCCCTGCAGTCGCAGTTCCGGCAATGACTTCAGCGTCAGGGAAATGCTCTTCTATAAGCACTTTAAGCCCTGCGGCTATTTCCCTGCGCACCTCCGGATAGGACATTGTCAGGCGGTTATCACAGTAGATGGGAGACAGCAGCCCCGATGACCAGGTGAAAGGATTGGAAGGCTGCAGAGTAACCGCTCCAATTTCCAGCAATCTTTCAGCAATTGTTTTATTCATGACAAAACGCCCTCCCATTGATTTTTAAATGACAGATAAGCTTCATACGGATCAGCAGCTTTTGTGATGGAACGGCCTACTACTATGGCCGAGACTCCTTCCTGCCTTGCAAATCCCGGTGTGCTGATCCTCTTTTGATCACCTGCCGCCTCTTCTGCCAGACGGATGCCTGGCGTCACTGTAAGGAATCCTTTCCCAAAACGGCTGTTCAGCAGCTTTGCTTCATGCGGGGAGCAGACGACGCCATCAAGCCCTGACTGTCTGGCAAGCCCTGCATAATGAATAACACAATCATTCAGTGCAACAGGGATCAGCTGCTCTGCCTGCATCTGTTCCTCTGATGTGCTGGTGAGCTGTGTCACCGCAATGCACAGAGGCCTTTTTTTTCCGGCTGCTGTCCCTTCATCCAGCCCTTCAAGGGCGGCTTTCATCATTTCGCTGCCGCCGGCTGCATGGACATTCACCAGATCGCATCCAAGACCGGCAATCCTTCGCATGGCACTGCCGACTGTATTAGGAATATCATGGAGCTTTAAATCCAGGAATACTTCATGCCCGGCCGCCTTCAGTTCCCGGACCATGTCAGGTCCCTCCTGGTAAAAAAGCTCCATGCCCACTTTGACAAATAATTTTTCTTCCGGAAATTTCCCGAGGAAGGATAAGACTTCTTCCTTTTCAGCAAAATCAAGTGCGATGATAAGCGGATTCTTCATGCTTGCCCCAGCTCCTTCCCGTACATTCGCTAATATGCTCAAAACCAAGCTTCTCCAGCAATTCTGGGAGCTTATCTATTATGTTTGGACAGACAAAAGGATCGACGAAATTGGCTGTTCCGACCGCAACAGCTGAAGCCCCTGCATAAAAGAACTCAATCACATCCTCCGCTGTTTCCACTCCGCCCATTCCGATGATGGGCAGATCCACCTGCTGGCTCACTTCATAGATCATCCTTAACGCCACAGGCTTTATCGATGGTCCGGAAAGGCCTCCCGTCCGGTTGGCAAGGATTGGTCGGCCTGTGTTCAGATCCATCCTCATGCCAAGAAGTGTATTAATCATAGTAAGACCGTCTGCACCGCCTTCTTCAACGGCTTTAGCCATTTCTACAATATTGGTGACATTCGGGGACAGTTTTACATAAACAGGCACTGCAGATGCAGCCTTTACTTTCTTTGTCAGGCTCTTTGCGATTTCGGGGATGGTCCCGAAAGCTATGCCGCCCGTCTTGACGTTCGGGCAGGAAATGTTCAGCTCCAAAGCCTTTACATTGGATGCCTTTGATAACTCTCTGGCCACTCCTATATAATCTTCTTCCGTGCTGCCTGCTATATTGGCGATAATAGGAACATCATATTGCTCCAGTCTCGGAAGCTCTTCCATAAGCACATGATCAAGCCCCGGATTTTGCAGGCCGATTGCATTCAGCATCCCAGCTGGTGTTTCAGCGACCCTAGGAGTCGGATTCCCGAATCTCGGCTCAAGAGTGGTCGCTTTTATCATAATGGCTCCCAGCAGGCTCAAATCATACAGCCCGCTGTATTCCTTTCCGAAGCCGAAGCAGCCGGAGGCAGGCATGATCGGATTTTTAAGGGTTAATCCTGGCAGCTCCACATTCAGCATACTCATAGTACAACCTCCCCTGCCCTGAACACAGGCCCGTCAGTGCAGACTTTTTTATAGCTGAAGCCCTCCGGGTCATCCGCCGTATGGCAAACACAGGCAAAGCATGCACCCAGGCCGCATCCCATCCGCTCTTCCAGCGATAAAAATACCTTTTTGTCCAGGTAGGCATTTTCCAGTGCCCTGAGCATTGGTGTCGGTCCGCAGGCATATATTACATCAAATACAAGCGATTCCCGGCTGATAATATCTGTCACAAAGCCCCTGGATCCGTATGTTCCATCCGCCGTTGCAATAAATGTTTCTCCCAGCACTGAAAATTCCTTTTCATAAAACACTTGTTCAGCCGATTGAAATCCAAGCACATGTACTGTCTTGACGCCTCTCGCTTTTAATCTTTTGGACAATTCATATAGGGGCGGCACACCAATTCCCCCGCCTATAAGGAGGGCTGTCTGGCCTGGCAGGGCTTCATTGTCAGGAAAGCCATTGCCCAGCGGACCAAGGACATCAACCTTTTCGCCTGACTGCTTTGAAGCCAGCAGAATAGTGCCCCTGCCTCCTGCCCTGTAGATCATCGTAAAGGTCTGGCGGCTTTTATTGATTTCCGCAATCGAAATCGGCCTTCTTAAAAGCGGGTCATATCCGTTTGATACTTTTAAATGGACGAACTGTCCCGCAGTCTCCATCTCATTGACAAGCTCACCTTTTAAGGTGAGCTCATAAATGTCTTTAGCAATTTCCTGATGTGAGACGATCGTACAGAGTTCCTTCCTGATCATAGAAGGACCGCCTTCTTCTCATGGCTGCCCGGCATCATGGCCTCTGCTGAGAAGTTCATGGATTCAATTACCTGGAGAATCGCTTCAGCTGTGTCCAGGGATGTCAGGCACGCGACCCCGTTTTCCACTGATTCCCTGCGGATCCGGAAGCCGTCGCGCGCCGGCTGCTTTCCTTTTGTCAGCGTATTGATGACCAGCTGTGCCTCTCCATTGCGGATGACATCCAGCAGGTCCGGGCCTTCTGCCCCGATTTTGCCGACCACTTTCACTGGAATGCCTGCTGCAGAGAAATAGCCTGCCGTACCGCTTGTCGCCATTACCTGATAGCCGATTTCTGCAAACCTCCTGGCAAGTGCGAGCGCTTCTTCTTTATCTTTGTCGGCCACTGTCATCAGGACATTTCCGTAACTGCTGATTTTCATACCTGATGCGACAAGGCCTTTATATAAGGCTTTTTCAAGGGTATGATCTTTCCCCATGACTTCACCTGTCGACTTCATCTCAGGGCCGAGCGTGATGTCTACCCGCCTTAGCTTAGCAAAGGAAAACACCGGCACCTTTACATACACGCCCTGCTTTTCAGGTACAAGGCCTGACTCATACCCCTGGCTTTCAAGCGACTGCCCAAGGATTACCTTTGTTGCAATATTAGCCATCGGGACATTGGTTATTTTAGACAGGAATGGAACTGTCCGGCTGGACCGCGGGTTCACTTCCAGGACAAATACCTCTCCTTTTGCCACTACATACTGGATATTCAGGAGACCGATGATGCCGAGGCCCTTTGCCAGCTTTTCCGTATATTCGGCCAGTTTCGCTTTCACTTCATCAGTCAGATTTTGAGGCGGGTATACGGCGATGGAGTCGCCCGAGTGGACGCCTGCCCGTTCGATATGCTCCATGATGCCTGGAATGACGACTCTTTCTCCGTCAGAAATTGCATCAACTTCGATTTCCTTGCCTGTCAGGTAGCGGTCGATCAGAACAGGATGTTCCGGATTCACACGTACCGCATTTTTCATATAATGAAGCAGCTCTTCTTCTTTATAGACAATCTCCATTGCCCTGCCCCCAAGGACATATGAAGGGCGGACAAGGACAGGGTAGCCGATTTCAGCAGCAATAACGGCCGCATCTTCTGCAGAGAAAGCTGTCTTTCCCTGCGGCTGGGGAATGCCCAGGTCTGTCAGCGCCATTTCAAATTTGTCCCTGTCCTCAGCACGGTCAAGGTTTTCAAGTGATGTCCCGAGGATTTTCACTCCTCGTTTCACAAGTTCTGCCGCAAGATTGATCGCTGTCTGGCCCCCGAATTGGACCACTGCCCCCTCGGGTTTTTCCAGATCGATGATATGCATAACATCCTCAATCGTCAGCGGTTCAAAATAAAGCTTATCGGAAATGCTGAAGTCTGTAGACACAGTTTCCGGATTATTGTTGATGATGATTGCTTCATAGCCGGCTTCTTTAATTGCCCATACAGAGTGTACGGTTGCATAGTCGAACTCAATTCCCTGACCAATGCGGATCGGCCCGGACCCAAGCACGACGATGCTTTTCCTGTCTGTAACGATAGACTCGTTTTCTTCTTCATAGGTTCCGTAATAATAAGGTGTTTCTGATTCGAACTCCGCCGCACAGGTATCAACCATCTTATATACCGGTACAATGCCGTTTTTCTTCCTCCAGCTGTAGACCTCCTGCTCTGAGGCATCCCACAGCCCCGCAATCACCAGGTCAGAAAAGCCCATTTCCTTTGCTTTTTTCGCAATCTCCTGGTCAAACCGTTTGCCAGAGAGTGTCTTCTCAAATGCCACGATTTTGTTCATTTTATAAAGGAAGAATAAGTCGATCTCGCTCCACTCATGGATGGTTTCGATCGTTACTCCCCGCCTCAGCGCTTCAGAGATGTAGAACAGCCTCTCATCGCCTGCTTTGCGGATACGCTTTTCCATAAGAGCATCATCGATTTCCTCAGGATTATTCAAAGCAAAATGGTATACATTGGCTTCCAGCGACCTGATGGCCTTAAGCAGTGACTCTTCAAAAGTCCGCCCTATGGCCATTACCTCACCTGTTGCTTTCATCTGTGTACCGAGAGAGCGGTTGGCTGACTCAAATTTATCAAAAGGCCAGCGCGGGATCTTGGTGACAATATAGTCAAGGGCAGGCTCAAAGCACGCATACGTTTTTCCGGTGACCGGGTTCATCATCTCATCAAGCGTCAGGCCAACGGCAATCTTCGCCGCCAGTTTGGCAATCGGATAGCCTGTTGCTTTTGAAGCCAGCGCAGAAGAGCGGCTGACACGAGGATTCACTTCAATGATGTAATAGTCGAAGCTGTATGGATCCAGCGCGAGCTGAACATTGCAGCCTCCCTCGATTTCCAGGGCACGGATGATTTTCAGTGATACATTGCGGAGCAGCTGGTATTCACGGTCGCTTAAGGTCTGGCTCGGAGCGACAACGATAGAATCTCCTGTATGTACCCCTACCGGATCGATGTTCTCCATATTGCAGACAACGATCGCATTATCGTTCGAGTCTCTCATAACCTCGTATTCTATTTCTTTGAAGCCAGCTATGCTCTTCTCGAGCAGGCACTGGGTGACAGGGCTGTTCTTCAGGCCGCTCGCCGTGATTTCCAGCAGTTCTTCCTCATCATGGCAGATGCCGCCCCCTGTTCCGCCGAGCGTGAAAGCAGGACGGACAATCACCGGATAGCCGATCTGCTCTGCAAATGCAAGGGCCTCATCGATATTATGGATGATTTCACTTTCAGGGACCGGCTCACCCAATTCATTCATTAAGCTTCTGAACAGATCGCGGTCTTCCGCCTTTTCAATGGCCGACAGCTTTGTGCCGAGCACTTCCACACCGCACTCTTCAAGCACGCCTGCTTTAGACAGCTCGACTGCCAGGTTCAGGCCGGTCTGTCCTCCCAGGGTCGGAACGATCGCATCCGGGCGCTCTTTGCGGATGATCCTGCTGACAAACTCAAGTGTCAGGGGTTCAATATAGACGGCATCGGCAATCTCTGTATCTGTCATGATGGTCGCCGGATTCGAGTTGACAAGGATGACCCTGTATCCTTCTTCTTTCAGCGCTATGCAGGCCTGTGTCCCGGCATAGTCGAATTCTGCCGCCTGCCCGATGACAATGGGCCCCGACCCGATCACTAGAATGCTTTTTATATCTGTACGCTTTGGCATGCTGCAGCACCTTCCCGTTTCTCAGATTCGATCATTTGCATAAATTGTTCAAAAAGATTATTGGCATCTTCCGGCCCCGGAGAGGCTTCAGGATGATATTGGACTGTAAAAGCAGGTACATTCTTATGTTTCAGCCCTTCGACTGTTCCGTCATTAAGCGCAATATGCGTCACTTCAAGCGGTGTACCGTAAATAGAATCTTCGTTGACAGAGTATCCATGATTTTGTGAAGTCAGCGCCACTTTCCCTGTTTTAAGTTCTTTGACAGGATGATTGGACCCCCTGTGGCCGAATTTCAGTTTCTCAGTATCAGCGCCGCAAGCAAGGGCAAACAGCTGGTGGCCGAGGCAGATTCCAAACAATGGGACCTTCCCGAGCAGCCCCTGGATCATCGGGATGGCTTCCACTACATCTTTCGGGTCCCCAGGCCCATTTGAAAGCATAACCCCGTCAGGGCTCAGGCTGAGGATCTCTTCGCTTGTTGTATGGTATGGCACCACGATCACATCACATCCGCGCTTGTTCAGCTCCCTGAGAATTCCATGCTTCATGCCGTAATCCACAAGTACGACCCTGCGGCCGCGGCCCGGGGAAGGATAGGCTGTCTTCGTTGATACTCTTTTCACCTGGTCATGCGGAAGGACAGCAGATTTCAGTTTTTCAATCACTTCGGAAGGATCCTGTTCAATCGGGCATATGCTCCCTTTTAAAGTTCCATGCTTCCGGATGATTCTTGTCAGTTTCCTAGTGTCGATCCCCGCTATTCCAGGAATGCCTTTCGCTTCAAGATAAGCGCCTAAAGAATGCTCGTTCCTCCAGTTAGAAGGGTATTCAGCCGCTTCTTTAACAACAAATCCGTGAATCGCCGGCAGAATGCTCTCAAAATCATCCCTGTTGATGCCATAATTCCCGATTAGAGGGTAAGTCAGCACCACGATCTGGCTGCAGTATGAAGGGTCAGAGAGGATTTCCTGATATCCGGTCATCCCTGTGTTGAATACGACTTCTCCGAAAGCTGCAGAATCGCTCCCAAAACCTTCCCCGATAAAAATGGTTCCGTCTTCCAAAATCAGCTGTTTTTTCATGCGTTGACACTCTCCTTCGCCCATACCGTTTTTCCGCCCGCTATTGTCAGGACCGGCCAGCCTTTGCAGTTCCAGCCTGAGAATGGGGTGTTTTTCCCTTTTGAAACAAATTCCTGCGGATCAATGTTCTGCCCATGATCCAGATTAACCAGCACCAGGTCGGCAGGAGAACCTTCCTCCAGCTTTCCATATGGCAGGCCGAAAGCTTCTGAAGGCTTGATTGTCATGAAATCAACCAGCTGTTTTAAAGTAAGGGTCCCCTTTAGCACCAGATGTGTGTAGAGAAGCGGAAAGGCTGTTTCAAGCCCTGTGATCCCAAATGGGGCCAGCTCCATTCCCTCCTCTTTTTCTTCCGAGGTATGCGGGGCGTGATCGGTTGCGATAAAATCAATCGTACCGTCCAAAAGACCTTCTATCAGTGCCTCACGGTCACTGGCGCTCCTTAGCGGCGGATTCATCTTGAAATTTGCGTCAAGGCCCGGAATATCATCTTCGCATAAGAGCAGATGATGAGGCGTAACCTCAGCAGTTACCTTGATCCCTGCCCTTTTGCTGTCTCTGACAACCCTGACAGACTCTTTAGTAGAGATGTGGCACACATGATAGTGGCAGCCAGCCGCTTCAGCCAGGAGCACATCTCTTGCAATATGTACAGATTCGCATACAGATGGGATCCCATTGATTGCATGCTTCCTTGAAAATTCCCCTTCATGGACAGAGCCTTTATTGATCAGCGTATTTTCTTCGCAGTGCGCAACGACAGGCATGCTGACAGCAGCAGCTTTTTTCATCGCAGAAAGCATCATCCCGGCTGACTGCACTCCCACGCCGTCATCAGTAAAAGCAAAGGCGCCGGCCTGCTTCAGCCCTTCAAAATCGGTCAGCTCACTGCCAAGCTGCCTGACGGTGATCGAAGCATAAGGAAGGACCCGCACATGAGCCGTTTCCGCAATCCTTCTGTTCAGCCATTCCAGCTGCTCCACCGTGTCAGGCACCGGCCTGGTGTTCGGCATTGGGGCAATCGTTGTAAAGCCTCCGCGTGCTGCAGCCAGGGTCCCCGTTTCAATCGTTTCTTTCTTTTCTCCCCCCGGTTCCCGCAGGTGTACATGAAGATCGACCAAGCCCGGGACTGCCAGCAGCCCTCCTGCATCTATCACTTCAGCATCTGTACCTTCAAATTCAACCCCGATCTTCGCAATTTTTCCGCCCTCGATCAGGATATCCTTCTGTACCAGCTCTCCGTTTTCAGTAAGCAATCTGCCATTTTTGATCAGCTTTTTCATGATTACCTCTCCCCTCTTTATGTTCAAGTGCCCTTTTCAGCACTGCCATGCGGACAAATACACCATTTTCCATTTGTTTGAAAATTCTCGACCTGCTGCATTCCACCAGGCTGTCAGCTATTTCAACCCCTCTGTTGACCGGGGCAGGATGCATGATGATGCTTCCCTGCTTCATCCGCCTTTCGCGCTTTTCTGTCAGTCCGTATTTTTCGTGGTACTCGGCAGCAGACATCCCTGTGCTTTCCTGATGCCTCTCATGCTGTATTCTCAGGAGCATGACCACATCCGCAGTCGCAGCCGCTTCATCGATTTCTTCAAAGCTTCCAGAATGGCGGAAGGAAGGGTCGAACCATTCTTCCGGCCCTGAGAATACAACCTCTGCCCCAAGCCTTGCCAGTGCTTCAGCATTGGACCTTGCCACCCTGCTGTGAAGGATGTCGCCGATGATGGCCACCTTCAAGCCGGCAAAGCGGCGGAACTCCTGCCGGATCGTCAGCAGATCCAGCAGCGACTGGGTTGGATGGTGCCCGCAGCCGTCACCTGCATTCAGGACCGGGATGCCTATCTTACCGGAAAGTGCGCTGAAGTAATCTTCCTCCTGATGGCGGATGACCACCGCATCGACACCAATGGACTCGAGTGTCCTCACCGTGTCATAAAGCGATTCGCCCTTCTGGACGCTTGAAGTCCCTGCTTCAAATGGGATGACATCAAGTCCAAGCCTCCTCTCAGCAACTTCAAAGCTGCACTTGGTCCTTGTGCTTGCCTCAAAGAAGAGATTGGCAACGAAGGACTGTGAAGACGGCCTCCACACTGCGCCTTCAGCAAACTCCTGCGCCTGTTTCAGAATCTCCCCGATTTCCATTAAGCTCAATTCATTCATCGTGAGCAGATCTTTCATCTTTGCTTCCTCCTTAACGGAGGCGGGCAAGGCTGTAAAAAAAGCACCCTGAACCTGGTTCAGGGTGCTGAAAAGTCAACATGCCATACTGCACGGGAAAAAGCAGCCGAGCTTCCTCCCGCAGCACATCAACACCCTTGCAAGCCTCTCTGGACTTCTTTAAAAAGTGTCTTTCTTATGCAACATTACTTTTTTTTTCGGTTTCCGCTTCAAACATATCTTCTTCAATCTGAGGTTTGCCTGGCAGGATCAGGTTGAGCACCACACCGCAGATTGCCGCGAGCGCCATACCTTCCAGATTTAATCCGCCCAGAGTTACATGGGCTCCGCCGATCCCGATGACCAGGATGACAGACGAGATGACCAGATTCCGTTTGTCCCCAAAGTCCACCTTGCTGTCAACCAGCATTCTCAGTCCGGACGAGGCGATGATGCCGAACAGCAGGATGGAAACCCCGCCCATCACAGGTGTCGGGATTGAAGCGATCAGCGCAGTGATCTTGCCGATGAAGCCAAACACGGTCGCAACTACTGCGGCACCGGCCAGCACATATACACTGTAGACCCTTGTGATCGCAAGGACGCCGATATTTTCGCCGTAAGTTGTTTTAGGCGGTCCGCCGATCAGCGCGGAAATGATGGTTGCCATCCCGTCCCCGAGAATCGACCTGTGAAGTCCCGGGTTTTTAATATAATCCCTGCCTACCACTTTGCTGAGAACAAGCTGGTGGCCTATATGCTCTGATAAAGTGACGACTGCTACAGGCACCATCAGCAATGCGATCTTCAATGATGACAGATCAACTTTATAATCTGCAAATGGAATGAGGAAATTTGGTGCTTCAAACCACTTTGCTTCGAGAACCGGAGTGAAATCTACAAGACCCGCAAATACGGAGTATATATACCCGATGATGATCCCGCCAAGAATCGGGATCATGCTCAGCATCCCTTTAAAGTAGATGGAGAAAACAATCGTGGCCGCCAATGTGACGAGGCCGGCGGAAAAGTACAGGAAGCTGTATTCCCCGTCTGCATTGTTCATTGCCATTCCTACCGCTGTGCCTGCAAGACCAAGTCCGATGACAATGATGACCGGGCCGACCACAACAGGCGGAAGCAGCTTCATGATCCAGCGATAACCTGCTTTTTTAATGATGAGCGCCACGATGCCGTATACCAGGCCGGCCATAAAGCTGCCGATCATGGCTGCGCCCGGCCCGCCTGCAGTCTTCGCTGCGATGATCGGTGCGATGAAGGCAAAGGATGAGCCAAGATATGCCGGAACCTGCCATTTTGTGATGATCAGAAAAGCAATGGTTCCAAGTCCGCTCGAAATGAGTGCAATGGCCGGATCAAGTCCGACGAGGTAAGGAACAAGAATGGTTGCGCCGAACATGGCGAATAAATGCTGGATGCTTAAGGTAATCCATTGAAATGGCTTTGGTACTTCGTTTACGTCTAATAATGGTTTATTCATGGCTTTGTCTCCTTTGTATTCGTCTTTTCCCCGCAAAAAACCCTCTTGCTTTTTCGCACAGAGGGCATAGGAGCACAGCTGAAAAGACACCAGCCATGTTCCCCTTTGCCAGCCTCTCTGGACTGCGTTAAAAGGGGGATGTTCAGTTTTCAAAGATGCTTACTTGATCGGTTTCATCTACTTCCTTCAGTTCAACGACTATTTTTTCCGAGCTGGAAGTCGGTATGTTTTTGCCTACATAATCTGCCCGGATCGGGAGCTCTCTATGGCCCCTGTCCACCAGGACTGCCAGCTGAATCGCAGCCGGTCTGCCGATGTCTACCAGGGCATCGAGGCCCGCTCTGACTGTCCTGCCTGTATACAGTACATCGTCGATGAGGATGACTTTTTGATTGGTGATATCCTGCGGAATGTCGCTGCCTTTGACCAGCGGCTGATCGTCATCCGTTTTCTTTGTCAGATCATCACGGTACAGCGTAATATCCAGCTCCCCGACAGGGATCCTTTTACCCTCGATCTGTTCAATCCTGTCAGCCAGGCGATTTGCCAAGTAGATGCCTCGGGTCCTGATCCCTACAAGCACACATTCATCTATCCCTTTGTTCTTCTCAATGATTTCATGGGCAATCCTGGTCAATGCCCTCCTGATTGCCTGTTCATCTAATACCACTGCTTTTTGTGTCATGTTATCACCCTCCAGCATCAGGCTGCACGATTCTTGTATAAAAAAACCTCCCGCCTGCACGACGAGAGGTTTGGCTGCACTTTTAGTGCAGGAAGGGGAATCCCTTCCGTATCCGATACCTTCTCAGTCTCACAGGACTGGTCTTAAAGGTCATATTCATTAAAGCTATAGTAAAATATTTTAGGACAGATGTCAACGATTATTATTTTTTAGATGCTACTTGCCCAGTTTTTCCAGGAGTTCCGAGAAGTATGCCGGAAGTGGAGCCTCAAATTCCATGTATTCCCCGGTTCTTGGATGCACAAAGCCCAGAACACCTGCATGCAGTGCCTGTCCGCCGATTTCAAGTGTCTTTCTTGGCCCGTACTTCGGGTCCCCTGCCAGCGGATAGCCGATATATTTCATATGAACGCGGATCTGGTGGGTCCTTCCTGTTTCAAGCTGGCATTCCACATGGGTAAAATCCTTGTAGCGGTGAATCACATGAAAATGCGTGACCGCATGCTTTCCGCCATCCACCACTGTCATGCTCTGCCTGTCTTTAGGATCCCTTCCAAGCGGAGCATCAACCGTTCCATAGTCATGAGGGATGGTTCCATGAACAATTGCCTGGTACTTCCTTGTCACGGTTTTTTCAACAAGCTGATTCACCAGGCTTTCATGGGCCATATCATTCTTGGCAACCATCAGCAGGCCTGATGTATCCTTATCGATGCGGTGAACGATTCCCGGGCGCAGGACGCCATTGATGCCGGAAAGGTCCTTGCAGTGTGCCATAAGGCCATTGACCAGCGTTCCTGATGCATGACCTGGCGCAGGATGGACGACCATTCCCTTAGGCTTATTAACGACAAGGACATCACCATCTTCATAATAGATATCAAGGTCCATCTCTTCCGGTAAGACATCAAGCTCTTCCGGTTCTGGGAATGATATTTCAATCTTATCATCAATGCTGCATTTATAATTCGTTTTAGTTCCCTGGCCGTTGACAAGGATATGGCCATCCTTGATCATTTGCTGCGCCTGTGATCTTGACAGCTCTTCGTTCAGCAGTGAAACAGCTTTATCAAGCCTTTCCCCTGCCACTTCTTCATTAATGATGTATTCCATTTTCTCCATTCGATTTCTCCTTCGCTTCCCGCTCTTCCCGGAGCATTTGTATCATCAGTATGATTACCCCGACAACCAATGATGAATCGGCCACATTAAAGACAGGAAAATCATATCCAAAGATATATGTGTTGACGAAATCAACCACTTCTTTGCGGAAAACCCTGTCGATAAAATTGCCGATCGCCCCTCCGAGCATTAATCCCAGTGCGATGCCAAGCAATCGCTTCCCTTTTGCTGCGGTCTTGATGTAATAGACAATACCTATGATGACGGCAACTGTAATAACATAGAAAAACCACATTTGCCCTTCAAGAATTCCCCATGCCGCCCCCCTGTTGCGGTGCGATGTGATATAAAGAAAATTCTCGATCACCGGGATGCTTTCACCAAGCTCCATATTTTTAACAATCAGCCATTTGGTCAGCTGATCCAGAGCAATAACAAATAAGGCAATTATGTAATAAAACACAAAGGCTACCTCCAATTTGAAGTCATTACCTTAGCATTTTAGCATAATCTCCATGAAAACGACACCTTTTATCCACTATGAAGGCTGCTGCTGACCGGTTCAGCCTCTCATAATCATCATCAAGAAAGAAGCGGTGTCTGCGGACGGTTCAAAAACTGATTCCATCGGCTTTCGGCAAAACGCCCCAAGCTTATCATAATCTGACAATGCTACCATAGTTGGGATGACTGACAGCAGATTTTCCGGTATCAATTCCCCGGATATTTCACATTTTCCATATTCCCCTTTTTCCAATTTTCCGATGGCGCGGTTAATATCGGCCAACTCATCATATATTAATGGCTGGATAAGGGCTGAGCATCTTCCGCTTTCCAGCCTCTGAAGCAATTCCTCTTTAGTTGCACGGAGTTCTGAATAGAGCTTTTCAAATGAGCTGTCCATTGCCGCTTCCTCCGTTCTTCTTTGTTTAAAATTATTATCTCCGGCCTGGGCGCACAGAACCTGATAAACATTTAACAAAGAGCACAAAGTTTAGATAAGGTGGAAGGATTTATCGAAAAAAAAGGTAATCTTTCGGGGGTTAGGTGACAGGAAAAAAATCAAAAACCGGCTGCACCAGGCAGCCGGGTCTTGTTATTATGCCAAATGGCTATAGTTGTTTTTTACAACACTTGCACAGCGCGGGCAAAGCGAAGGGTGGCTGGAATCAGCACCGACTTCCGGTGTAACTGTCCAGCAGCGCTCGCATGTTTCGCCTTCTGCTTTAGACACAAGAATTGCCGCTTTGTCGAGCTTGAGGGCTTCTTCAGGCGCCTCGCCATACTCTCCGCCGATTTCAAAGGCGGAAACGATGAACAGCTGTTTCACATCTTCTTTAATGCTGTCAAGAAGGCTTCTAGTTTCAGCCGTTGGATAAAGAGTGATCTTTGCTGCCAGGGATTTCCCGATCACTTTTTCATTTCGTGCCTCTTCAAGTGCTTTAAGCACTTCATCGCGCAAATTCATGAATGATGTCCATTTTTTCATCAGTTCATCTGCATTAGGAAGCTCTTTGTATTCAGGCATGTCTGTCAGCTGTACACTTTCTTCCTTCGCAGCAGGGATAAAGGACCATACTTCATCAGCTGTATGAGAAAGAATCGGCGCAGTCAGCTTTGCAAGCGCAACAAGGCTTTCATAAAGCACTGTCTGAATCGCACGGCGGTCAGCATTATCTTCGGCCTCGATGTAAAGAACATCTTTGGCAAAATCCAGGTAGAATGAACTTAAGTCCAATGTACAGAAATTGTTGATCGCATGGTAAATGCCTGCGAATTCATAGCGGTCATAAGCTTCCTTGACGTTTTTGACCAGCTTGTTCAGCTTCACGAGCATGAACTGATCGACTTCCCTGAGGTTTTCAAAGACAACTGCATCTTTCTCAGGATTGAAGTCAGCCAGGTTCCCAAGCAGGAATCTGAATGTGTTTCTGATCTTGCGGTAAACCTCAGCAACCTGCTTCAGGATCGGGTCAGAGACTCTTACGTCTGCCTGGTAGTCTACAGATGCCACCCAAAGACGCAGGATATCTGCTCCAAGCTGGTTCATGACCTTCGCCGGAACGACAACATTTCCGATGGATTTACTCATTTTCCTGCCTTCGCCGTCAAGTGCAAAGCCGTGGCTAAGAACGCCCTTATACGGCGCCTTTCCAGTTACTGCCACTGAGGTGGACAGGGATGAATTGAACCAGCCTCTGTACTGATCAGAGCCTTCAAGGTAAAGGTCTGCAGGACGCTGCAGATCATCGCGTTCTTCCAGGACAGCCTGGTGGGATGAGCCGGAATCAAACCAGACATCCATGATATCCGTTTCTTTTGTGAACTTGCCATTCGGGCTGCCAGGATGTGTGAACCCTTCAGGCAATAGCTCTTTGGCCTCTTTCTCGAACCAGATATTGGAGCCGTGTTCCCTGAAAAGGGCAGAAACATGATCAATTGTTTCATCAGTAATGATGCTGTCGCCGTTTTCAGCATAAAAGACAGGGATAGGAACGCCCCATGCACGCTGGCGGGAAATACACCAGTCGCCGCGGTCGCGGACCATATTGAACAGGCGTGTTTCTCCCCATGCCGGCACCCATTTCGTTTCTTTAACAGCTTCCAGGAGCTTATTGCGGAAGTCCTTGATGGATGCGAACCATTGCGCTGTAGCCCTGAAAATGACCGGCTTCTTCGTTCTCCAGTCATGCGGATAAGAGTGAGTGATGAACTTCAGGCCCAATAATGCACCCTTTTCTTTAAGCGCTTCGGTGATCGGCTTGTTGGCTTCGTCATAGAAGAGGCCTTCGAAGCCTTCAGCTTCATTGGTCATAAGACCCTTATCATCGACTGGGCACAATACCTCAAGTCCATATTTCTGGCCAACATAAAAGTCATCTTCACCATGGCCGGGCGCAGTGTGGACACAGCCTGTACCTGCATCAACGGTTACATGGTCGCCAAGCATGACAAGCGAATCGCGGCCATAAAGCGGATGGGAGGCAAGGATGTTTTCCAGCTCGCTTCCTTTGACTGTCTTAACGACAGCCGGGTCTTCCCAGCCAGTTTCTCCTGCCACAGATTCCAAGAGCTCTTCTGCGACCAGATATTTGCTGCCGCCCGCTTCTGCAACCACATAATTAAGGTCAGGATGGACGCTGATCCCCAGATTGGCCGGGATCGTCCAAGGAGTTGTCGTCCAGATGACGATTTGGACATCCTGATCCAATACACCTTTTCCATCTTTGACTTTAAAGCCAACATAAATGGAAGGAGAGCGCTTATCCTGGTATTCAATCTCCGCTTCGGCAAGTGCTGATTCACTTGAAGGTGACCAGTAGACCGGTTTCTTCCCTTTGTAGATATAGCCTTTTTTAGCCATATCGCCAAATACCTTGATCTGCTGTGCTTCATATTGAGGCTGCAGCGTGATATAAGGGTTTTCCCAGTCGCCGCGGACGCCAAGGCGTTTAAATTGTGAACGCTGGCTGTCAACCTGTTCATAGGCATACTCCTCGCAAAGCTTTCTGAACTCGGCAACTGTCATTTCTTTTCTCTTAACGCCTTTATTCGTCAATGCCTGCTCAATCGGCAGGCCGTGGGTATCCCAGCCTGGTACATATGGTGCATGGAATCCGCTCATGGACTTGTAGCGGACAATAAAATCTTTAAGGATTTTATTCAGCGCATGGCCCATATGGATATCGCCGTTAGCATATGGAGGGCCATCATGGAGAACAAACATCGGCCGGCCCTTCGTGTGCTCCTGCACCTTTTCATAAATATTCATTTCTTCCCATTTGCCCTGGATTTCCGGCTCCCTTTTTGGGAGATTTCCGCGCATCGGAAATTCTGTTTTTGGCATCAATAATGTATCTTTGTATTCCACTGCAATTCCTCCTGCTTTCATTTAGGTAATTTGACTTGCCGTTACCGGGCGTTTTCCACTTGAGAAAAACAAAAAAAGCCCTCTCATCCCGGTAAAGGGACGAGAAGGCTTATAGCTCCCGCGGTACCACCCTTGTAGACAGAAAAGAATCATTCTGCCCGCTCAAAGCATCCTTAACGCGGATGAAACGCCTGCACCTTACTGGTTCGGAGAACGTTCAGGCAGGTACTCTAGGGTGATCTTCCAGCAATCTGCTTATTCCAGGCTCCCACCGTCCCTGGATCGCTTAATCTTAAAAGCATATAGAATGCTGTACTGTCCCTTTCAACGCAGTCAATATTTTCTTATGATATGGATTATATTCGATTCATGCAGGCTACGTCAAGCCAGTGAGTCTTCTTCCTCAGTTGATTTCAGATCCGTTGAATCGAGCTCATACTGAAGGAGATGGTCCCAGTCCTCTGTATTGAGCATATCCAGCTGTGCTTCGATCAGCATCCTGAACCGTGTTCTGAAGACCTTTGACTGCTTCTTCAAATCCTCGATCTCCAGGGCAATCTTCCTTGCTTTTGATAAGGATTCATTCACAATGCGGTCGGCATTCTTCTCCGCTTCCTTGATGATCAGCTTGGCTTCCTTCTGTGCATTGCGCCTGACTTCTTCAGCGGCTTCCTGTGCAACGACGATGGATTTGTTCAGCGTTTCCTCAATATTGGTGAAATGCCCGATCCGGTCATTCAGATCTGTAAGCCTTTCGGAAAGCTCCTTTTTCTCCCTGATCAGTATTTCGTAATCCTTGATGATCTGGTCAAGAAATTCGTTTACTTCATCTTCGTCATAGCCTCTGAAGCCTTTGCTGAACTCCTTGTTATGTATATCTAATGGTGTTAAAGGCATAATGCCACCCCCTATGAGTCTTAAAGCATATGTATGACAGCGTGAATACGCTGATTTCTGATATTATCACAGTGATAAAGATATATTCGACATTTTCTTTTAAAATCCTGCAAAAAAATAATTTATTTTTGCTTTCCCGTAATGATTCTCCATTTATCTTTCTTTGTCTTTCCTTCTACTTCTATGATTTTAGATCGGCCTTTTCCCCTTACAGAAAGAACATCAGCTTCCCCGCAAACAAAAGAAGGATCCTCTACTTGTCCCCAATTAACTTTTACAAGACCCTGCTGGACAAAGAGCTGTGATTTTTGCCTGGAAATATTGTATATGGCCGAAATGACGGCATCCAGTCTCAGCGAGGAAACAGAAGCTGACGATTCCTCCCATGCACCTGCTGCAGTGATCGCTTTCTCCAGCGGCAATTTTTTCAGAGTGACGGAAGCTTTGCCGATCGATTCCAGCTGCATGCTTACATAGTCTTCAATTTCGCGGGAGACAAAAAACTGCGCCCTTTCATCCTGGACAGTGATATCCCCGAATTTCCCCCTCTTCAAGCCAAGAGCCATAAGGCTGCCAAGTATTTGAGGGTGTTCGATTGAAACAAATTTGCTGGGATAATTTATTTCAAAGAGCGTGATAGAGAATTCTTCTTCATCAGGGGTAAAATATTCAGGATATAGAAGGGCCCTTTTCCGCTCTGTACCCTCAGTTCCCCCGAATAAGCGAAGCTTCACGCCGGAATGCTCCCCGACAATCATTTTTACAATCTGCTGCTCTCTCGGATCAAGGAAGTCAGTCAATTTAGGTGCATAGGATGTTTCAACATAGTCCTTCCAGCCCAGAGACTGGTCGATGAATTCTTTCTCCTCAGGCCGAAAATGCTGATAAATAGACATCGGCACTCTCCTTTTATATTATTCAGGAAGGCATCTGCGGACATGTTCAAGCATATCACAGCAGCCACCAAAAAAGGGACTGCTCAGAGTCCCAAGTTATTGGTAATTCTATGCAACCCAATAATAGAGCTGATATAGTCCACTGGTGGCAAACCGCAGGACAAAAATCGCCACGATCGGCGAGATATCAATCATCCCCAGCGGCGGTATGAACCTGCGGAATGGTTCCAGATATGGCTCGCATATACGGGCTAAAAACTGGCCAATGGACGATTCTCTTGCATTTGGAAACCAGGACAGCAATATGTAAATAATCAATGCCCAGGAATATAACGAAATTATTTGACTTAAAATACCTACTACTGTTGCCATGTAGTGCTACCACCTCGCATTTTCTAGATCATGCTCCTGCATGATTTGGGAAATATTCCCTGACACCTCCACATTATCTGGAGTGCATAAAAAGATATCTGTTCCAATTTTCTGGATGTCGCCGCCTATGGCATATACCGTGCCGCTCAAAAAATCGACAATCCTTTTTGCCTGATCCCTTTCGATGCGCTGCAGATTAACTACCACAGCCCGGCGGTTTTTAAGCTGGTCTGCAATATCCTGGGCTTCGGCATATACCCTGGGTTCAACAAGCACAACCTTTGAAGACTTCTGGACACTTTGCAGGCTGACCACATTCTGCTTTGGAGAAGCAGGCTGTTTTTGAGGCCTGACAGGTTCGATTTCTTCTTCGATGATTTCCTCTTCTTTATAGTCATATTCATCATCAAGGAAAAAAAATGTTTTTATTTTTGATTTAATGCTCATTTTTTATACCTCCTGCTTATTCTCCGACAAGAGCAGTTCCGATCCGGACCATGGTGGCCCCTTCTTCCACTGCAATTCCAAAGTCATTGGACATGCCCATGGAAAGTTCCCTGCAAGGCGCATGAGCAAGGTTTAAATCCTGGATATTCTTCTGCAGAGTTTTCAGTGTCCGGAAACAATGCCGCAATACTTCCTCATCGTCCGTCAAAGGGGCCATCGTCATCAGCCCTGCAGCAGAAATGTAAGGATAAGCCTCCAGGTCTTTTACAAACGGAATCACTTCCTCAGGAGAAAGCCCCTGTTTTGACTCTTCACCGGAAGCATTGACCTGTATCAGGCATTGGACTGTTTCTTCTGCCCGCTTGTCTATTTCCTTCGCCAGTGAAAGCCTGTCCAGTGAGTGGATATAATCGGCAATGCCGATTATATTCTTGACTTTCCTGGTCTGCAGCGATCCGATGAAATGCCATTTGGCAGCATGGCCGATTTCTTCATGCTTGGCAAGCATACCATCATCCCGGTTTTCGCCCAAATTGCCGATTCCCGCAGACACCGCCTCTTTTGCCCTTTCCGTGGAAACATATTTTGTTACAGCGATTATGGTCACTTCGCCGGGATTTCTCCCTGACCTTTTACAGGCTTCATCTATTTTTTCTTGGATGCTCTTAAGATTTTCCTCTACCTTCATCTAGCTGCAGTCAGCCTCCTTCCAGCCTATGTAGCTCATCATCCTGCCAGTCTTCCCCCCATCCCTGCGATGGGAAAAAAAGTATTCCTCATGGCAGCTGGTGCAATAGCCGGATACAATTATATTCTCTTCCCGGATGCCTGATTTCATGAGAAGCTGTTTGTTCACTTCTTTCAGATCAAGCTGGTATTGATTCTCTTTTACTTGATTATATGGTTTTTTATCGACATCTTCTAGTCTATTTTTCACTAAATTGACAACTCTGCCGTCGACAATATAACATTTTTCGCAAATGGAAGGCCCGATTGCCGCCAAAATTTCCCCCGGATCGATTCCTTCATTCTTAAAGACACCGGCCATATTTCCGGCAATCCCGCCGACAGTCCCTTTCCAGCCGGCATGTGCGGCCCCTATAGCCCCTGAATCAGGATGTGTGAAATAAAGTGGGACACAGTCAGCAAAGCATAGAGTTAAAAGCAGGCCCTGCTCAAGTGTGAAAAAGCCATCAGTCCTCCTGAATGCCTGGCCATAATCCAAAGATCCTGTTCCTGCATCTTCCTTTGATACTTTCCGTATAAAGGTTTCATGGGTCTGCTCTGCCCCCGTCCATGCTGGCAATGGAAAGCCTATTGACTCAGAGAAAATTTCCCTGTTGCCGCATACCGCCTGGACAGAATCATTTACATGAAGGCCAAGGTTGAGGCTGCTGTAGTCTCCATTGCTATTCCCTCCATTTTTCGTGGAAAAACCTGCAGCAAGGCCCGGAAACTTTTCCGTCCAGTCTTCAATGGAAAAAAACTTGCTTTCCTTTAGTACAAATGGCTCCATTTATCGTGTCCTCTTCGTGTTTTTCTTTAGTTTATCATAAAGAATGTTCGTGTTACAGAAAAAAGGAGGAAGCTTACGCATCCTCTTCCACCTGTTTGAGTTCTTCTGAGATTTTATAGCGAACAAGAATGACGTCCTCGCCGATTTTTAAAATATTTTTCCACGGAATGATGATATCCTCATCTTTTCCAAAGAATCCGAGGACTTTTCCTGCTCCGCTGATGATGACGGCTTCAATTTTTCCGCTCATCAGATTGATGTCAATATCCCCGATGCTTCCAAGTTTTTTGCCGTCGGCCACATTTACTACGTCCTTGACCTGGAATTCTGATATCTTAACCATGGTCCACCCCCGCCATTTGTTGCTTACTTGATTATATGTTGCGGAAGGATGGAATATTTTGATTTGATGGGGGGTTTTAGGGAAATATTCAATAACAGCTAAAACATCTTACGCGGCTAAGAATAACGAGATAAGTTATCTTCAATTTTTTTACTTATTGATTGGGCTGTTGATTTCCGTTGCAGGCACTTCGCTTTCCGTGGGGCGGAGTTGAGCCTCCTCACGCTTGCGAGCTGTGGGGTCTCAACATTTCCGCTATCTCCCACAGGACATTGAATTTTCTTCCCTGAAATCACATCGCACGAAGAAAATGCGCATGCATTTTATGAGGAGTCTTCGTGCCTTCCACTGCAATCAACAGGTTTTCATAAATTTTTTCAGCTGCCATTTAACCCCATATTCACACTGAGTCCCTATCCTATTCTTCGAACAAAGACCCAAAACAAAAAGCTGCTTTTCAGCAGCTTTCAGCTTTGGATATTTTTGTTCATTTGCTTGATGGCGGCTTTTTCAAGGCGGGAGACCTGGGCTTGGGAGATGCCGATTTCTTCGGCTACTTCCATTTGCGTTTTGCCTTGGAAAAAGCGCTTTCTCAATATGAGCTTTTCTCTTTCGTTAAGCCTGCGCATACCTTCTTTGAGGGCAATTTCTTCAATCCATTGAATATCTTTATTTCGCTCGTCGCTCAGCTGGTCCATGACAAATATCGGATCGCCTCCATCGTTATAGATGGGCTCGAATAATGAGACCGGATCCTGTATCGCATCAAGTGCAAACACGATTTCTTCATGGGGCACTTCAAGGACCCTGGCTATTTCCTCAGCCGTTGGTTCCTTTGACGTTTCACTCATCAGGCGTTCCCTGACCTGCAAAGCTTTGTAGGCTATATCTCTTAATGACCTTGATACCCTGATAGGATTATTATCCCTCAAATACCTTCTGATCTCACCAATGATCATCGGAACAGCATAAGTGGAGAACTTTACATTCTGGCTTAAATCAAAATTATCAATAGATTTCATCAGGCCGATACATCCCACCTGGAAGAGATCATCTACAAATTCGCCTCTGTTGTTAAAGCGCTGGATGACACTCAGTACCAGCCGAAGGTTGCCATTGACTAGGCACTCCCGGGCATATGTATCACCTTCATGCATTTGCTTGAAGAGTTTTCTCATTTCTTCGTTTTTCAAAACGGGAAGCTTTGATGTATCAACACCGCAAATTTCTACTTTATTTCGAGTCAATCCATTTCCCTCCTCACAGGAGCTGCTGTACAAAAAACAGTATCTCCTCGGAAAGGAAAAATATGCACATACCGATTTTCCATGATCCCCGGAATAAACGGCATATACAGTCTGAATAAGGGCTAAGCGGGATAAAAAAAATTTTAAACCATCTTGTTGAATTCCTTTTTCAATCTTTTGATGATTCTCTTTTCTAGCCTTGATATGTAAGACTGTGAAATGCCAAGCATGTCAGCCACATCTTTCTGTGTTTTTTCCTCGCCAGAGCCGAGGCCGAAACGGAGCTCCATGATCTGCTTCTCTCTGTCAGTGAGCTGGTGAAGGGCCTTCAGCAGAAGCTTCTTATCTACATTCGCCTCCAGGTCCTTAGTAATAATGTCTTCTTCGGTTCCCAGCACATCGGACAAAAGGAGCTCATTCCCATCCCAGTCAATATTCAGAGGCTCATCGAAGGAAACCTCCGACCTGATTTTATTGTTCCGCCTCAGGTACATCAGTATTTCGTTTTCAATACACCTGGATGCATAAGTGGCAAGCTTGATTTTCTTTTCCGGATTAAAAGTGTTGACCGCTTTGATGAGCCCGATTGTCCCGATGCTGATCAGGTCTTCAATATTGATGCCCGTATTTTCAAACTTCCGGGCAATGTATACGACGAGGCGGAGATTTCTTTCGATCAGCATTGATCTTGCAGCTTTATCGCCTTTGGGGAGCTTAATCAGAAGAACTTCTTCTTCTTCTTTTGAAAGAGGGGGAGGGAGAGCCTCGCTGCCGCCTATATAGAATATTTCATCAGTCTTGAGCCCAAGTTTGATCAGCAGTTTATACCAGTAATAGGATAGGCGAAACTTCAAATTTTTCATGAGTTGTCCTCCTTCTAAATTATGTTTTTCCGAGTATAGTATTATTAACTTACCTTTTCCGCTGATTCTGCTTTTCCGGCACCTGTCATCATCTTTGGATGGATAATGCAGTCAAATGCATCATCACTGGAGAGCTGCTGCATTGTAAAAGAGATAAGCGCCTTGCCTGCCAGGATTTTTTCTTCCCCCCTTTGGATGATGATCCTGTCTGGCTTCATGGCAATAATAAGCTGATGTTCTTGTCCAACCACCTTGCAAGGAAGAATTCTCATCCGATTTTCCCATTCAGGCGGGATTCTTGCCTCCCCCATCAGGAAAGGCTCAGGATCCTGGGAAACGGCGAGGAGAACTTCAGGAAGCTTTTCTGCCATCCCTTTTAGGGATGCAATCATGACCGGAGTCCTGGATATTGGATCATAAAGCTGATTTCCCGTATCAACAAGCCCCTTAAAGTTCAGGTCAATCCCATTAATCGAAATGCAGACCTCAGCCAGCTGGTCATATTGGATATTGGCCATTTCCATGTTTTCTCCATGCTTCCGTGAAAAATGCCAGGCAGCAGGAAATCCAAATATGACAAACATCCAGCTGATCGGATCCCCGAAGCCTTTGACACTTCCCAGCAGGACGGCTGAAGAAAGCTCAAAATCAAATTTCACAAAATAATGGGCACCTATCAAAGTCCCTCCAATGAGGAAAGTTGCCATATAAAAAGTAAACAGGCCTTTAATAAAATATCCGGCCCTTTTATATCCAAAGGCAAGGACGACCATGACAATTGAAAAAAGCAGCTTTGATAGCGGATGCCCGGAAATAGACTGAACCGGTGTTACCGCGAGCAGAACGATCATTGAGCCTGCAGCACCGCCCGCCAGTATCCGCCAAATAGAAACATCCCTTTTCAGGAAGATCGCTGTGAGATACAGCAGGAGGCTGTCAAAAAGAAAGTTCAGCAGCCAAATGATATCCAAATAAATAGCCAACCCAGCTTCACTCCAGACATATCCGGCTTATTAAGTCCGGATGCCAAAAACTGATTATTCATCTATCTATTAATCTTATGGAAAAGTATACCCCAGCCATATCATTGAAGTGTGTCACTTTCTGTAGCCTGTTTAGGAGAATTTTTTCACTATTCCCTTCGGTTTTTGTCAGTATTTTGTTTTATATGCCTGTCTAAAAAATACGAATCAATCTTAAAAACCAAAATAAAACGGCGCCTCATATGAGGCGCCGTTCAGCGAATGCTATCTTATCTTCTTCTATTGCGGTTTCTCAGGAAAGTCGGGATATCCAATGTTTCTTCACCTTGTGAAGACTGAGATGATGAGTTCCTTACAGGCGGCTCATGGCTCTGCTCTTCGCGCTTTGGCTCCCTGTCCCTGTCCCGGCTAAGGGAAGGTGAATGCGTCTGCTGCTGTTTAGGCTGTCCAAATGATGGACGTGCCGGTTTTGGCGCGGCCACTTCTTCATTGAACCCAGTCGCAATTACTGTAACCACGATTTCGTCTTTCAGGTTTTCATTAATAACAGAACCGAAGATCATATTGACATCCTGGTCTGAAGCGGAGGCTACGATATCTGCAGCTTCCTGAACCTCATAAAGGCTCAGGCTTGAACCGCCGGTGATATTCATCAGGACACCCTGTGCACCATCAATGGACGTTTCAAGCAGCGGAGAAGAAACAGCTTTCTTTGCCGCTTCTGCCGCACGGTTTTCTCCTGAAGAGACGCCGATCCCCATCAGTGCAGAACCCTTGCTTGACATGATGGTCTTTACATCAGCAAAGTCAAGGTTGATCAGCCCTGGAGTGGCAATCAGGTCGGATATGCCCTGAACACCCTGGCGAAGCACATTATCCGCTTCACGGAATGCTTCAAGCATCGGAGTGCTTTTGTCTACAATTTCTAATAGACGGTCATTCGGAATGACAATCAGGGTATCAACAGCTTCCTTCATGGAAGCAATTCCGCCTGCAGCCTGTCCGGCACGCTTGCGGCCTTCGAATGTAAACGGCCTTGTAACGACCCCTACTGTCAAAGCGCCCAGGTCCCTTGCAATCTGTGCAATGACAGGTGCAGCTCCAGTACCTGTACCGCCTCCCATTCCGGCAGTGACAAACACCATATCTGCGCCTTTCAGTGCTTCTTCAATCTGCTCTTTGCTTTCCTCAGCAGCCTTTTTGCCTACTTCCGGATTAGCACCGGCACCCAGTCCGCGCGTCAGCTTTCCGCCGATCTGCATTTTCACTTCTGCTTTCGAGAGGTTCAGTGCCTGTGCATCCGTATTAACTGCGATGAATTCTACGCCTTGAACGCCGTGTTCGATCATGCGGTTTACCGCATTATTTCCTCCGCCGCCAACGCCGATAACCTTTATGGTCGCTAGTGAATCTAAATTAGTGTCAAATTCCAACATGACAAATCCTCCTAATTCGTCGATATTCCTTAAAGCACTGTTTACTCGAAAAAGTAGCCAAGGAACTTTTTAACTCGTGATGTAATCTTTTCTTCCGGCTGTTTTTCCGGTCTTGCTTTTGGTTGCGGTTGTTTTTGGACGCGTTTCTCCTTCGCTTCGTTCACTTGGGCAGGCTCTATCTTCCTGCCCTGAAGCCTTGCATTTTTATAGGCAAACTTGATCAGGCCGACTGCTGTTGTATACTGCGGCTCCCTTACGCCGATATAATCCGGAATGGCAATCCGGACGCGGTTCTGGAAAATGATCTGTGCCAGTTCCAGGATGCCCTGGGTGTTGGCTACTCCACCTGTCAGGACATAGCCTCCTGGCAGGTCGCTGACTCCCAATCTCTTAATCTCATTCTGGATCAGATCGAAAATTTCTTCCATCCTTGCTTCAATAATATCAGAAATTTCAAGCTGATTAAATTGCTGGTGCTGATCGCTCCCGATAATCGGGACACTGAAGACTTCATCTTCAGAAGCATGGTCATAAAAAGCATAACCGTATTTTGTTTTGATTTTTTCGGCATCCTCTGTAGAGGTCCTGAGGCCAATAGATAAATCCTTTGTAATATGGTCCCCGCCGACAGGAAGTACGATTGTTGCCTTCATGATTCCCTGCTCGAACAGGGCAACGGTTGTAGAGCCGCCGCCCATATCGACCAAGGCCACTCCGAGATTCATTTCGTCCTTTGAAAGTGCGAATGCCCCTGCTGCAAGCGGCTGGAGCGTTATGTCCAAAATTTCAAGCCCTGCTCTTTCAACACATCTCAGAATATTATGTAGAATTGTCTTAGAACCTGTAATAATGGTGCCTTCCATTTCCAGGCGGACACCGATCATGCCCCGCGGGTCGTTTATTTCATTCAAACCGTCTACAATGAATTGCTTCGGAATGACATCCACAATCTCTCTTTCAGGAGGGATGGAAACCACCTGGGCGGCATCGATCACCCTTGCAACATCTTCATCTGTAATCTCCCTGTTATCACTGGAGACTGCCACTACTCCATGCGAAGGCTGGAGCATGACATGATTTCCGGTGATGCCGACGATGACCTGCCTGATCTCCATCCCTATCATTCTCTCAGCTTGTTCGATTGCCTTTTTTATAGAATGAACGGTTTCATCTATATCAACAATTGAGCCTTTGCGCAATCCTTCAGACTTCACATTGCCTACACCGATAATGTTTAAAGAGTCGTTGACCATTTCACCAATGATTACTTTTACACTGGATGTACCGATGTCAAGACTAACATAAATTTCATTGCTGTTCATTCTCTGGCACCTCCTTTTGCAAATCCGATTATTGAACAACAATAATGCCAATTTTTAGTTTTATCTTAAATTAATATAATCATTTAAATTATTCGGCAAAACTAATATATTTCCCTTTATTCTATCTTAACTTTTTTCTACTTTTTCTCGGTTCGACCATTTGGTCAGAATAATTCTCCGGATGACCGCTATGTTTTGGAAAAGCCTTACACCAAACGCAAAAACAGCGGCTAAATACAAGTCTACACCAAGATGAACCCCCAGAAAAGCTAAAGATGCTGCCAGCAGGATGTTAAAGAAAAAGCCGGATACAAATACCTTTTCATCATATATATCCTGCAGATGCGCACGGATGCCCCCAAACAGGGTGTCAAGGGCAGCCAGCACTGCAATAGACAAATAATTGGAGTACTCATCAGGGATCCTGAAGTCCGTAAGAAGGCCCAGTATGGCCCCGATAAGCAAACCCAGTACGGGAAGCCACATTAAGAACTGCCTCCTTTTTCTTCTGCAGGTTCCATATTTTTTACCCGGATCGTGTCCTGATAGGCAGGGATAACAATGTTCTCCTTTGGCTTCAGGATAGTGACCCTGAGATTTTCGACAAAAAATTCTTCTGCCGATTTGGATACCTGCATCTGATTATAAAGCTTTTGAGCTGACTGCATATCTTCTGCGGCCGCTCTGACTTCAATCGGCAAAGAACTGACTGCATGGCCGTCGATTTTGGTTTCGCCGTTAATATCGCGGATGACGGTCGTATTAATGATTCTGTGCCCGTCAATCGATATTTGCTCAGCATCATGCATATTCAGCTCATTGACCAGCCTTTTAAGTAGATCAGGCGAAACATCACCGGGTGCATTGCCCAGGAGTGCTTCTTCAAAAGCAGGCTCAATGAGGATGATAACCCCCGGACCTTTTACTTCCGTAAGGCCAGCTTCCTCTTTAAGCTCATCCAGCGTTTCCTTCAGCACCTGTTCTTTGCTTTGTTCCCGCTTATTTTCATATTGAGCAAGCTTCAGCTCGTTTGATCTGATTTCCCGTATCAGCCTCAGCTGAATTTCCTGTTCTTTCCGCAAGTCCTCCCTAAGCTGCCATGTGTCGCGGGTATCCCTCACCACCGGCTCTTTGACGGATTGGAACTGGACCGCAATCATAAAGCCGATCACAGCGGAAATTACCGTAAAGCTTATGATCTGATTCCTTTTCACGATTTCCACCTTACTTTCTCTGCTTCCAGTAAGTGGATCAGCCGTATTTAATTCCCCAGATTGGGTTCCATTTTGATTTCAGCCTTTTCCTCCAGCGAGAACTGGATGTTCTCGTTGACAAGCGAATCCTTGACTCCGCCTGTAAGGTTCAGCGCTGAAGAAAGAACCTCCGGATCGCCGATTGCTTCAATGATAAAAGGTGCCGGATGCTGCTTTCCATCAATTTCAATGACAGGGCCATTGCACAAAATATATGAGTCATGGGAAAGGCGCTGGCCGTTAACTGCAACAGCTGAAGCACCAGAGATATACAGTTCATTGATTACCTTGAAAACATGGTGTTCATGGACAATATAGCTGTTTACATTGGCTTCGCTGGGATTATAATCCCCGTCAGCCAATGTGACCTCCACCCCTTTGCCCAGGACGGCGACTTTCCCAAGATACATCCTGTATTTTTCTGCGTCCTCTGCCAGGTTGAAATATACCTGCGCCTCTTTTGACAAATCCTTTTCGAATTGGAGAACCTGTCCCTGTTTGCTGTCCAATTCCTTCTGGAGCCTGCGGTTGCGCTCTTCCATGCTGATGAGCTGGCTTCTCAGTGCAGAGTCCCGTTCCCACTGGCTGCCTGTCATGTCTGCTTCCTCATTTTCACTTTTTGTAAAGTGATAGGAAAATGAAAGCATATAGCCGAGAACAAGGAGCACCAATGAAAGGACAACCCGCTTACCTTTCACCTTCTTCTTCTTCTTCTCCACGGCTATCATCTCCTTCCGGACCGTAGGCTTTAAAATAAGAACCTACTTCCAGATCAATCACGCCGCTGACCCCAGGGTCCAGCTGGCTGATGATTGAAGGATAATGCGCCATCTTTTCTGAAAAGCTCCGCAATGTTGCACTAACTTCGAACCCGTCATTCATATATAGAGTAATATGATACTCGTCCGTTTCTTTAGGAGAATAATGAATCTCCGAAATTGCGTTCAGCACCTCTTTCGGAAGGCTTTCCAGGCTGTCTATCATCTCAAGGAGGACGTCGCCCTCCTTGAATCCGAGCAGCAGCGGTGCATTAACTGGAATGTCTGTGATTTCCTGTTTGCTAAGTATCATCCCGTTTTCAAGTACAGGCAAAAAACTTTTTTCTTTCGCTATGTAGGCAATGCGATTGTGCTCAGCCACCTTGATGTCAACCGTATTGGGGAGGCGGGTTTTTATTTCAGCCCCGCTGATTTCAGGCAGCTCTTTCAGTCTACCCTCAATTGCCCCCTTATCAACCTTCCAAATATTTGTTTTCTTAGAAAGGCCGCTTACGGCAATCAATTCTTTTGTCGTGTATGTCTGATTTCCGCTGATGCTGATCTCTTTTACACGGCTTAAAGGCGACTGGAAATATATCACAAAAACAATCATAGAAAAGAATAAAAGCAATAAAACGATAAGCCTGCGGTTCGCTTTTTTCCTTCTTTGCTGCTTCAGTTTGGGAATTCGATCCTCCAGCGAGACTACGTTCCCTTTCTCCATAACCTTCACCTCACTATAAAAGCTTGAGCCGCATAATGCCAATAGCCTATCAGCCTGGCAGGCAGCATAACGTTCTCGTCAGACGGAAAGCAGAATGGGCACCGGCATATCCGGATGCCGGTGTGTCTTCTGCCGGCTTTTAAAGGTTATTTCTAAGGAAATATTATATCACAATAAATGGCAGCAGTAAGGAGAATTTCCTGTTACTTTCGGCCGATAATTTCCACTTCAGTTTCCATTTTAACCTTAAATTGGGAATAGATAGTATCTTTTACATGCTCGATCAATCCAAGAACATCTTCGGCCGACGCGCTGCCGGCATTTACGATGAAGTTTCCATGCAGCTCGGAAATCTTAGCCCCGCCGATGCTGTGGCCTTTTAAACCTGCAGACTCAATCAGCTGGCCGGCATATTGTGGAAGAGGATTGCGGAAGATGCTTCCTGCACAAGGATAATTATAGGGCTGTGTTTCTTTCCGGTAATCCTTGTTCTTTTGCATCTCTGCCACTATGCTGTCCCTCTCTCCTTCCTGAAGGCTGAACACTGCCTCAAGTACGATGCCGGGCCGCTCCTTCTGAAGAACTGATGTACGGTAGGAAAATTTCATTTGCTCATTGGTGAGCCATTCCATGGTTCCATCTTCAAAGAGCACAAAAGCTTTTTTTAGGATCTTTGAAATATCAGACCCGTGGGCGCCTGCATTCATATAGACTGCACCGCCGACCGAGCCGGGGATGCCGCTTGCGAATTCCAGCCCGGAAAGGCCTTTCCGGCTGATCTGGACGGACAGGCTCACAATAGAGAATCCTCCGCCCGCAGTCACTTCAGAACCATCCACTTCCAGTTTATCCAATCCTGGGCCAAGCTTAATGACGGCCCCTTCAATCCCTTTATCTGATACAAGCAGATTCGATCCCCTGCCTATTACCCTCCACTTGATATCATGTTCACGGATAAGCTCCATTGTTTTAATGAAATTGTCTATAGATGAAGGCTCTACAAACAAATCGGCGGGTCCGCCTATTTTCATGGTTGTATGGTTGGCCAAAGGTTCTTGTTCTTTCACTTTTCCAACCTGCATATCTTTAAGCCTGCTGATCAATTCGTCCATATATACCTCCCTTTCCATTCTTTTTACTATCTTATGTCTTTTAAGCTCTTTGGGCTACTGGCCCTTCTTACGGACAAGGTCTTCCATGACGCGGTGCAGCCTTCTGGCAGCATCCGGTATCCCCAATTCCCTGGCCGCTTTTTTCATATCCTTCAGTTTCTTCTCATCAAGGAGTATTCCATCAATTGAAGCGACAAGCTTCTTGCTGGTCAGTTCTTTTTCAAGCAGAAGTTCTGCTGCCCCGTTATCAGAAAGGGCCCTGGCATTTTTCTCCTGGTGGTTGTTGGTCACATAAGGGCTTGGCACCAGTATGCTCGGGATTCCAAGTGATGTCAGCTCTGCAAGAGTGGTCGCCCCCGCCCTTGCCACAGTCAGGTCCGTGCCGGCCAAAACCTCCGGCATATTATGGACAAATGGCTTTATGATCACATTTGGCGGATTGCCGACCAGTTCTACCTCTTTTCTGACTTCCTCATAGTGCACTTCTCCTGTCACATACAGCACCTGGTAAGGCTTATCCTGCAGCTCGGCGAGCGATTTCAGCACAGCTTCATTAATCGGCCTTGCGCCCCTGCTGCCGCCAAAAATTAAAACAGAAGGGATATTTGTCTTCAGACCGGCTGAAAGCCTGCCTTTGACAGGGTCCTGGCCAATCACTTCTGAGGCGCGGGGATTTCCAGTCAAGATAACCTTTTCAGATGGAAAAAATTCTTTTGCTTCTTCAAAACAGACTGCGATTTTATCGACATATCTGCTTAGGAATTTGTTGGTCAGTCCCGGGACACTATTTTGCTCGTGTATGATTGTGGGGATGCCAAGCTTGGCAGCTGCATAGACAACAGGACCGCACACATAGCCGCCGGTTCCGATGACAATGTCCGCCTTGAAGTCCTTCAGCATTTTCCTGCTGTCAGCTGTTCCTTTCAGGAATCTGAATACAGTTTTCATATTTTCAAAAGACAGCTTTCTTTTGAAGCCAGTGATATGTATAGATTTAAACGGGATGCCTTCTCTTTCCACGAGAGTGCTTTCGAGCCCCTTTTCTGTGCCTATATATAAAAACTCTGTGTCTTTATTCTCTTTTTGAATTTCTCTGATCAATGCGAGTGCAGGATATATATGTCCTCCTGTACCGCCTCCGCTGACTGCAATTCTCATGACTTTCACCTCAAAGAAGAGTGTTGGTATTTAGCAGGCATTAATAGCCTTAAAGGGGTGGCAGCACAAAGTCTCCCTTAAAAAACACTCTCACGCTTTACCCCATTCTACTATAATCTAAACGGCTCTAATAAGCCATAACATTAATGTCATGCAAATGTAATAAAAATCCTTAAAATATCTGGATAGTCACCCTGATTTTTGAAGCTGTACTGAAGAAAGCTTCTTTCCCTTGTAAAGCCAGCCCGGAAAGTAAAAAGAAACCCTGTCGGAAACAGGGTCAATATCTCGCATGCCGGCTTATATTCAGGAGGACTCCGATCGCCATCAGCATTAGAGTGAGGGATGAACCGCCATAGCTAAGGAATGGGAGTGTAATCCCAGTTACCGGCATCAGCCCGGTAACAACCCCGATGTTTATCATAACCTGGATCGCCACCATCGCAATGATTCCCACGGCAAGGAAGCTGCCGTACAAATCAGGTGCTCCCAGCGCAATCCTTATCCCCCTCCAGAGGAGGAGAGAAAACAATAAAAGCACGAAAGAACCACCGATGAAACCCAATTCTTCCGCCAGGATGGCAAAAATAAAATCGGTCTGGGGTTCAGGCAGATAAAAAAACTTTTGCCTGCTCTCCCCGAGGCCAAGGCCGAATAGCCCGCCTGGCCCTATTGCATATAGTGACTGGATGATCTGGAAGCCGCTCCCAAGCGGATCCTCCCATGGATCAAGGAATGATGTGATCCGCTTCATCCTGTACGGAGCTGACAGCACCAGCCCCGCAAAGCCCCCCAGGCCGATAAGCCCAAGAACAGCAAAATGGCTTATCTTCGCCCCGGAGATAAATATCATAACCACACAGGTCCCGATCATCACGGTCCCTGTCCCAAGGTCAGGCTGAAGCATAATCATCCCGAATGCAAGAAATGCGAGCCCAAGGGAAGGGAGGAGCCCTTTGCGGAAAGAGGTTATCAGCTTTTGCCTTTCAGAAAGGTACTTAGCCAGGAACGCAATCATGGCAAGCTTCATGAATTCGGAAGGCTGGATGGAAAATGCCCCTACGCCTATCCAGCTCCTTGATCCATTCCTTACATTTCCCACCCCGGGAATAAGAACGAGAACCAGCAGTACAAAGCAAATAATTACAATTGCCTTGGCCCAGGTCCTCCATGTCCAATAATCGATATTCATGATAAAAAACATGGCCATGATGCCTGCAGCTGCAAAGAGCATCTGCCTCTTCGCAAAGAAAAAGGAATCATCAAACTTATACTCTGCCCAAATGGCACTGGCGCTGTATACCATAATGAGGCCGACTGCCAGCAGAGTAAATGTAACTAAAATCAATATAAAGTCCGGAGTAGATTTTTTTGTTGGCAACAGAATACACCTCGAATGCAAGTTTTAGGGCCTGCATGAGCATGCATTCTAGTTTGCAGCACAATGAAGATGCAGTCGCTCCCGGACGGTCAGCGCCCGGGACAAGCCCTTACTTAAGCTTATGCACCGCATCGATAAAAATGTCTCCCCTGACCTCAAAAGTTTTGTATTGGTCCCAGCTTGCACATGCCGGCGAGAGGAGAATGACATCGCCCGGCTTTGAAAGCCTGTAGGCGGCGGGTACGGCGCTAGCAACATTATCGACACGCATGATCGATTTTATTCCCGCAAGCTTTCCTGCCTCTTCTATTTTTCCGGCTGTCTGCCCAAAGGTGATCAATGTTTCTACATTAGCCAGTGAAGGGATCAATTCTTCAAAGCCATTGCCGCGGTCGAGGCCGCCGGCCAGCAGTATGACAGGAACATCAAAAGCGGCAATGGCATTTTTCGTAGCAAGTATATTAGTAGCCTTGGAATCATTGTAGAATTTCCGTCCAT
This sequence comes from Cytobacillus sp. T106, assembly GCF_040492155.1. Lineage (NCBI taxonomy): Bacteria > Bacillati > Bacillota > Bacilli > Caryophanales > Bacillaceae > Cytobacillus > Cytobacillus sp. T106. Next base: position 351,875 of record NZ_JBEUMK010000003.1, read on the forward strand.
CCACTTCACCGATATACTGAAGTCTGTGTTTGACACCTGCAAAAGAGGACATGACCTTAAAGATCGCTTTATTATCCACGCCTGAAAGCTTCGCGGCTGCAATCGAAGAAAGGATGTTCTCCAGATTATGATTGCCGGGAAGGGATGCATCTTCCCGCTTCATGACAGGCTCCCCATTAAAGCAGATCCAGCCATCCTTTACACATGCCCCTGCCTCAAGAACCCTGCTGACAGAGAACGGCACAATCCGGGCGCGGCTTTCTTCTGCTAATTGAATGACAGCCTCCTGATCAGCATTGATAATAAAGTAATCTTCTTCTGTCTGGTTTTTAGTAATATTGGCTTTGGCTTCAAAGTAATCATGCCTTGTCCCATGATAATCCAGATGGGCATCATACAGATTTGTAAGGATCGCGATTTTCGGCCTGAAGGCCTCTATGCCCATCAGCTGGAAAGAAGACAGCTCAATGACAATGGTATGATCGGATCTTGCACCTTCAGCAACGCCTGTGGCAACCGTCCCAATATTCCCCGCAATCAACGGCGACTTTCCGCCCGCTTCCAGCATTTCATGGACAAGGGTTGTGGTTGTTGTCTTCCCGTTCGTTCCAGTGATCGCGATAAATGGCGCTTCGGAAATCTGATAAGCAAGCTCCACTTCTGTAATGACAGGAATGCTGCGCTCCATGGCACCCTCTATCATTGGATTATGATAAGGGATTCCCGGGTTCTTAACAATAAGTTCAAACCCTTCATCCAAAAGCTCTATCGGATGGTCTCCGCATATAACCTTGATCCCCTGCTCAAGCAAGCCCTGGGCTTCCGGATTTTCAGATAAAGGCTTCATATCATTAACAGTAACGAAGGCCCCCAGCTTGTGCAGCAGGGAAGCTGCACTCACCCCGCTCTTGGCGAGTCCGAGTACAAGAATTTTTTTATGATTGTAAGTATCTATCTGCTTCAATTATAACCACACCTCGATATAGATTCCCAGGATTGCAAACAGGAGCCCGACTGTCCAGAAAGTCACTACTACGCGCCATTCCGACCAGCCGACAAGCTCATAATGGTGGTGAAGGGGACTCATTTTAAAAATCCTCTTGCCAGTTGTTTTAAAAGATATTACCTGCAGAATAACAGAAAGCGTCTCAATGACAAAAACTCCCCCGATGATGATCAGGATGAACTCAAGCTTTGTCAGGATGGCAACAGTTGCAATTGCACCGCCCAGGGCAAGCGAACCGGTGTCGCCCATGAATACTTTTGCCGGATGGGCATTGAATACAAGGAATCCCAGGACAGCACCCACAACAGCAACTGAAAAAATCGACACTTCAAATTGGGACTGGTTCCATGCCAACACAGCAAAGGCACCGAACGCGATTGCCGCAGTACCGGAAACAAGTCCGTCCAGCCCGTCTGTCAGATTGACAGCGTTGGAAAAGCCGACGAGCCAAAAAATGATGAACAATGCATAGCTCCAGCCTAAATCAATGGACAGATCTGTAAATGGGATAGAGACCTCTGTTGAAAATTCATTTGTCTGGAAGATGAAATAAAAAATGAGCGATATGATAATCTGGCCCAGCAGCTTTTGCTTAGAAGTAAGGCCTAGATTCCTTTTTAGCGCCACCTTGATGAAATCATCTAGAAAACCGAGAAGCCCAAAGCCCAGTGTGACCAGCAGGACCATATATATCTCCGCTGTAGGCTCTGCAAACTTGCTGGACATCACCAGGGTAGTCACAGTTACCGAAAGCAGAATCATGATCCCGCCCATTGTCGGCGTACCGGTTTTTTTCTGGTGCGACTGCGGTCCTTCCTCCCGGATGCTCTGGCCGAATTTCAGCCTTCTAAGGAAAGGGATGAAAATGGGAGATAGTAGGACTGTTATTAAAAACCCCATCAGGATTGTCAGAAATATTGCCTGCTCCATCATTTTATTCCCCTCCTTCCTGTAATGCCCGCTCATTCATTACTGCAATATCATATGTAGTGAGCCTGTCATTAAGACTTTTATTTTCTATCTTATGGTAGTTATGGGCAGCCATGCCGCATTCGGCACCGCTGGATTGAATAGTATTCGTCATGATCAAAAGCCTTTCAGTATATCTATTTATTATTTGTTATAGAGTATATCATCGGAGCAGCAGCTTTTCCGGCTGCTGCCCTGGTTATCTGTTTTGTATAGCTTCTCTGGCTGCAGTCCTGTCGTCAAAGTCAAATGTCTGCCCGCCGATCTGCTGGTATGTTTCATGCCCTTTGCCTGCTATGAGAATCACATCTCCCTTGCCTGCAGCACCAACACTGTATGCTATTGCCTCTTTGCGGTCTGCTATCATTGTATAATTTCCTTCAGGGACGCCCGCAGCCATATCTTTCAATATTTCTTCCGGATCTTCGCTTCTCGGATTATCCGATGTAAATACCGCATCAGTTGCAAGCCTGCAGGCGATTTTAGCCATCAGTGGCCTTTTGGTTCTGTCTCTGTCACCGCCGCAGCCAACTACGACGAAAATCCGGCCCTCAGCAAACTCTTTTACCGTTTCCAATGCATTTTCCAGACTGTCAGGAGTATGCGCATAGTCGACAATCACAGAAAAATTCTGTCCGGCATCCACTGTTTCAAATCTGCCCGGGACACCTTTGACAGTTGAAATGGATTCCAGGATCGCTTCGAGCTCAAGACCTGAAGCCAAAGCTGCCCCAATTGCAGCCAGCACATTATAAACACTGAATTTGCCGATCAGCTGCATGGCAACAGGGTGCACGCCAAACGGGCTGACAAGGTCAAATGAAGTGCCTCTGGCATCCATCTGGATGTGCACGGCACGCAAATCCGCCTCATTATCGATTGCATAGGTCAGAATCTGCGCGGCAGTCGATTTCCTGTATTCGGCGCTTGCCGGATCATCGGCATTCAGTACAGCATACTTAGGTTTATTGTGATAGAACGCGCTCCCAAGCTGTGCAAAAAGCAAGCCTTTAGCCCTTCTGTATTCGTCCATTGTATTGTGGTAATCCAAATGGTCCTGTGTCAGATTAGTAAATACGGCCACATTGAAATCACAGCCATGGACGCGCCCTTCATCAAGTGCGTGGGAGCTTACTTCCATAACAGCCGCTTCCACTTTCTTTTCGACCATGGAAGCAAAGGTCTTCTGCAATGTCAGGCTTTCCGGCGTCGTATTCTTCGTTTCAAGCGTCTCGCCGGCGACTTTGGTGTACATCGTCCCGATGAGGCCCGTGCTTTTGCCGGCATCAGCCAGAATCTTTTCAATAAGATGGCTTGTCGTCGTTTTCCCGTTTGTACCGGTGATTCCAATCAAATGCAGCTGCTGGCTTGGCTGGCCGTAGAAAGCATCCGCCAGTACAGCCATGGCCCTTGCTGTATCCTTGACAATGATGACAGGGACATTCAGCGAAAGCTCCCTCTCAGCCAAAACGGCCGCCGCCCCGTTCTGGACAGCTGTTTCTGCATAATGATGTCCATCAACCGTAAAGCCCTCGATGCAGATGAACAAGCTCCCTTTTTTCACTTGCCTGCTATCATTTTCTAAGGACACAATTTCAGGATTATCACCACCAAAAGGTTTAAAGGGGTGGAGATAGTGTAGCAGTGTATGTAATTTCAATTGAACCCATTCCTCTCATTCCGCAGGAAAGACAGGCAGCATCAGCCTGCATCATCCCCTGCCGTTTTGCTCAGTCGGCCACGCAGCGGATCTGCAGCTGCTTTTTTCATAGCTGAAAAAGCAGCTGTATGCTTTCCCTAAAGCTCTCAGCCAAAATAATTCATGGCGACTTATATTTTACATGATTATTCTTCTTTTAGCCATTTAGTAATGAAAATTTAAAGAAAAACTTCCTTTGACTGAAATGGATGAATAAATTCCTTTTGCTTCTTACTAAAGAAAACGGGCAGCGCTGACCGGCCGCCCGCATCCTGCTCTTATTTGTCATCAAAATACAGTCTGATTGTAGACCCTTCCTTCAGTTTCACACCAGGCTGAGGGGTTTGCCTGACAACTGTCTCGCCTTCCCCGCTGCCGTCTATTTTCAGGTTGACAATCAATTCGCCGAGCTCCTTTTTCGTAATGCCTACTAAATCGGGCACTTCCACCATCGGAGTATCCAGCCATGTCAGCTCTTTTTCAAGCTGTTCCTTTCTCGGCTCAACACCCATTGCCCTAAGGCTGTCGCCCATGATATTCCCGACGATCGGTGCAGCAACCACCCCGCCAAACTGGATAGTGCCTTTAGGATTGTCAACTGCCACATAAACAACAAGCTCAGGATCGTCCGCAGGGGCAAAGCCTATAAAGGACACAATATGATTGTTCTCGAGATATCTTCCGTTTTCCGCCTTTTGCGCAGTCCCGGTTTTGCCGCCGACCCTGTATCCGTCTACGAACGCTTTTTTCCCGGACCCTTGAGCCACTACACTTTCAAGCGCTAGGCGGATTTCCTTAGAAGTTTCCTCTGATATGACCTTCCTCTTAGCCTCAGGGGTTTTTCTCATCACAATTTCACCTGAAGCAGGGTCAATCAGCTCTTTTGCTATAAATGGTGTATACAGCGTCCCGCCATTGACGGCTGCTGATATTGCTGCAACCTGCTGGATCGGCGTAACGGAAACACCCTGTCCAAAAGCAGTGGTCGCCAGTTCAACCGGACCGACATTTTCAAGATCGAATAAGATCCCTTTTGATTCACCCTGAAGATCTATGCCTGTTTTTGCACCAAAACCAAAGTCTTTAATATATTTGAACAGTGTTTCCTTCCCAAGCCTTTCTCCTAATTCCACAAAGCCCGGGTTGCATGAATTCTGCACGACTTCGAGGAATGATTGGCTTCCATGCCCCCCTCTTTTCCAGCAGCGCAGCTTCGCTCCTCCTACTTCAGTGTAGCCCGGATCATGAAAGTGATCTTCGGCAAGGTCTACTTTCCCTTCTTCAAGGGCAGCTGCAAGAGTGATGATTTTAAAAGTGGAGCCCGGCTCATATGAGCTCCAGACCGGCAGGTTCCGGTTGTAAATATCCGGCGCAACGTTCCGGAAATTGGCAGGATCAAAGTCCGGCCTGCTTGACATTGCGAGGATTTCCCCTGTATTCGGGTTCATGGCAATCGCAATGATCCCGTCCGGATTATAGGCCGCCTCTGCAATATCCAGCTCCCTCTCGACAATCGTCTGCACCTTCGAGTCGATCGTCAGCTTCAGGTCCATGCCATCGACCGGCGGCTTATAATCATCTGCCATATCATTCATCCGCTGTCCTTTTGCATTTGCGTAAAATTTGACAGAGCCTTTCTCGCCCTTCAGATCTTTGTCATAGTAAAGCTCCAGCCCCATCAGCCCCTGGTTGTCGATCCCGGCAAATCCGAGCACATGTGAAAGATAATTGCCAAAAGGATAATGCCGCTTGGAGTCCTCGGCGATATAGACCCCAGCCATTCCCTCTGCCCTGATTTCTGTTGCTTTTTCATGGGAAATTTTTCTGCCCTCAGGTATTTTCACACTTGATGCCTGCTTGGTGATCAGCTGAAGCGCCTTCTCCTCGGACATATTCAGTATGGCGGCCAGCTTCTCAGCCGTCTCATCAGGATCCTTTACCTGCCTTGGAACGACATAGACGGTCGGGGCACTGACATTGGTTGCCAAAGCCACACCATTGCGGTCGACGATTTCTCCCCTTTCCGGCTCGAACGGGATGTCCCGGCTCCACAGCTCTTTAGCTTCATCCGTCAGCATGCTGCCAAGGAAAAACTGGACATATCCGAGCCGGATATCGATGATGAAAAAGATGAGTATGCCTGCCAATAAAGCAATGGTCAACCGTTTTCTTACGGTAACATTTGAAACGCGCATGAAAAACGAACCTCCTTCAATTATGGCTCGTTCAACTATATGCTTGTACCAGCACAAATAGAACGCACCGCCTGAAACGGTGCGCCCTTTACTGTTAATCCAATACTTCTTCCTCTTCAGCGTCTTCCCCGCCGGCAGCTTCATCCTCTTCGGCAGCTGACCGGCTGTATTGTTCCAGAGGCGTTTCAAAGTCCACAATTAGAAACTCGCCTTCCTTGACTGGAGATCCCGGGGAAAGATTCTGTTTGACTGCAAAGCCGCTGCCTACCGTATTCAGCTTCAGGCCGGCAATTTTAGCCGTCTTCATAACATCCCTCATAGACCAGCCCTGCATATCAGGAACATTCAAAGTCCCGTCCGTTTTAATGACTACCCGTTCCCCTTCGAGTATAGAAGCTCCCGGTTCCGGAAGCTGTCCCGTTATTTTGCCGCCCTTCCCGATCACCGCCGGCACAAACCCTGCGCCGCTCAGCTTTTTGGCAGCATCATCCGCAGAAAGGCCTGCAACATCCGGAACCTCTTTTGCTTCGACCTTCGTCTGCTTTGAAGGTTCTATATTCAAATATTGAAGGCTGTTCTGCATAACCGGCTTGAAGATCTGCGATACAGGCAGAGACCCTTTTACGTAATCATCGATTTGCGGCTGCTGGACTGCCACATACATGACCAGCTCAGGATCTTCTGCCGGCGCCATGCCCATGAAGGAGAAAACATAGTTTTCTGGCCCGGTCAAATATCCGCCTGATCCCGGAATCTGTGCGGTTCCGGTTTTCCCGGCAACTTTATAGCCTTCCAGATTATATTTTTTATAGCCTGTACCTTTCTCTGATGAAACTACTGTTTCAAGTATATCAAGGACTTCCTTCGCCGTTTTTTCGGAAATCGGCTTTCCGGCGCTTTCAGGCTTTGTGTCCTTGATCACTTCTCCTGTTGCTGAATCAACGATTTTGTCAATCACATGGGGCTTCATCATCTGCCCTTTATTCGCAATGGCGGTCGCTGCCTGGATCTGCTGGATCGGCGTGACAGCCGTCCCTTGTCCGAATGCAGTGTTTGCCTTTTCAATCGGATACTGATAGGCGAATTTAGCACCTGTTTCATTCGGAAGGTCTATTCCGGTAGGATTATCAAACCCAAACCTGGTCAAATACTTCCTGAAAGCATCAAAGCCAAGCTGCTCTTTGGCAATTTTTGCAAAAGCAACATTGGAGGATCGCTGCACTCCTTCGAGATAGGTGATTGAACCCCATCCCCGTCCATAGTTATGGTCCCGGACCGGCCTTGATCCCTTGTCCACCACATAGGTCCCTGACTCATACCAGGCATTGGGATTGAACTGCCCTTCTTCAATCGCAGATGCCAGCGTAAATATCTTCATGGTCGAACCAGGTTCAAATGAAGTCTCGATTGCCTCATTATACCAATCATCTGACAGGCCTTCCCTTGTCTGGGGATGGAAGGACGGCCGCTGAGACATGGCCAGGATGTCCCCTGTCTTAGGGTCAGCCACGATCGCCACCATTTTCTTCGGATTATATTCTTTTTGGACACTATTCATGCTGTCTTCCAGAAATGTCTGGATTTTTTTATCGATCGTCAGATAAACATCATTTCCATCCTTGGCCGGTTTTACCTTTTCGTCAGTCCCCGGGAGAAGATATCCCCAGTGATCTTTTTCATAGGTTACCTTCCCATTGATGCCGCTCAGGACGGTGTTCAGGCTTTTTTCTATCCCGAGCTTTCCGACTGCCGGCGTTCTTTCCGGCTCATCCTTATCCTCTTCTTCGGGCTTTTCAACATAGCCCACCAGATGGGATGCAAACATACCATTAGGGTAGAATCGCTTGATTTCCGGCCGGAAAGAAATTCCCGGAAGCTTCAGGTCCTCGATTTCCCTCTTAAGCGAATTGGATATATTGCGGCCTGCCGTACCAAACTCCACCTGTTTGGCATCAGGCTTTGATAGAATCCTCTTAATCTCGGATTCTTCCAGGTCAATTACCTTGGAAAGCTCCCTTGCCGTTTTATCTTTGTCAACCACGTGCTTAGGCTTCTTTTTGTTGACAGTCATATCTTTATCAAGAATGGCAACCAGCGTAAATGAGCTGGCGTCCTCTGCTACCACATCGCCCCCCCGGTCATAGATAGTTCCCCTTTTCGCCTCAAGGACGCGTTCATTGGTATACTTCTGCTCCGCTTTTGCCGCCAAAGGCTGGCCGCCCGCTTCTCCTGTTATTTGAATTGACACAAATCTGTACATCAGAACAAAAAAGAGCAGGCTGAATATTACAAATAATATCGCTGCTCCATAATTGATATTTGGCTGTTTTTTCATCATTTATCCTGTACACCTCTGACATTTTCATTAAGTGTCAGACCAAGAGATTTTGCTTTTTCAAAAATGCGCTCGTATGTACTTAGCTCGCTGATTTGCATTTCAAGCTCGCGATTTGATTTTTCTTTCTCGTTTATAGAGGTTTGGATATCCTGGATATCTTTGTTCATCTCATAAATGGCAGCCTGGTTTGAAATGATGTGGACAGCGCCAAAACAGACAATGGCCCCAAAAACGACACCCATTATTTTTTCGCCGGGCGAGAGCCACAGGTTCTTAATCTTAACCTTCTTCACCTTTACAGCTGTCTTGTGCTGCTGTACTTCCTCCTGCTGCATTTTCCTTGCCAAGTTGCTCATTTTATCCCTCCTGTGATCATATAGGGCCGGACAATGCCTGGCCTTAATTTTTATATTGGGGCAAGCTGTTAAGCTTGTCCCCTTATTAGTCTGCTTACAGTTTTTCTGCAACCCTCAGCTTCGCCGACCGCGCCCTGTTATTTTCTTCCAGCTCTTCTTCTGATGGAAGTATAGGCTTCCTTGCAACAAGCTTAAGCACCGGCTTGAACTCGTCTGGAATGATCGGCAGGCCCGGAGGCAGCGGCGGAGTCTCGCTTGCTTTCTTGAAAGTCGCTTTGCATATCCTGTCCTCAAGCGAGTGGAAAGTTATGACACTGATCCGGCCGCCTGGCTTTAGAATATCAATCGCCTGCTCAAGCGACTTCTCAAAAACACCAAGCTCATCGTTGACAGCAATCCTGATTGCCTGGAAAACCCGCTTGGCAGGATGGCCGCCCTTCCTTCTTGCCGGTGCCGGTATGCCGTCTTTTATCAGTTCGACCAGCTGGGAGGTCGTCTCAATCGGTGCTTTCTCCCTGGCGGCTTCAATCTTTCTTGCTATTTGCTTTGAGAACTTTTCCTCGCCATACCGGAAGAAAATCCTGACAAGGTCCTCATACGGCCAATCATTCACCACTTCATAAGCGGACAGGCTTGCATCCTTATCCATCCGCATATCAAGCGGAGCCTCATGATGATAGCTGAATCCCCGCTCAGGTGTATCAAGCTGCGGCGAAGATACGCCAAGATCATAGAGCACACCATCCACCTCAGTGACTCCGGCTTTTTCCAGCTCTTCCTTTAAATGAAGAAAATTGCTTTTTATTATAGTGATTTTGTCTCCATATTTGCTGAGCTTCTCTTGTGCATTTTCAATAGCTGTTTCATCCTGGTCAAAAGCATACAGCTTCCCCCGGCTTGACAGCTGTGTCAGAATCAGTTCACTGTGGCCGGCCCCGCCCATTGTACAATCGACATAGACGCCATCCGGCTTAATATCGAGACCGGCTACCGTTTCCTCCAGCAAAACTGTTTTATGATCAAACATCCTTGTCTTCCACCTTCCAATCGAATCATCGAGGAATTATTATACTAATAAAACATTCCCATTATATATCAAACCCAATCATATTTTCTGCAATTTCAGCAAAAGATTCCTCTGACTCTGCAAAAAAATCTTCCCACAGATGTTTGCTCCATATTTCGATTCGATTGGAAACGCCTACTATGACACATTCCTTTTCCAGCTTCGCATATTGCATGAGCGGGCTGGAAATGTTGATTCTTCCCTGCTTATCGAGTTCGCATTCAGATGCACCGGAAAAGAAAAAGCGGGTAAACGCTCGTGCATCCTTCTTGGTCAAGGGCAGCCCTTTCAGCTTTGTTTCAAGCTGCTTCCATTCAGAAAGCGGATAGCCAAACAAACATTGATCAAGCCCGCGTGTCAAAATGAACATTTCGCCCAAATTGTCACGGAATTTAGCAGGCACTATCAAACGGCCTTTTGTATCAACATTATGATGGTATTCGCCCATGAACATGCCCTAAACCCCACTTTCCAACTCAAATGTACCACATTCCCCCACTTTCCTCCACATGTTTTTAATATTCTCCTTGCATTCTGCAAATCCTTCTGGTAAATAATTATTTTTCTCCTTTTTATTTCCTGATGGAAAATTCTTTTCTGGATGCAGGCGCTGCTCTCAATGCGAAAAAATTCCCAGCCATATTGGCAAGGGATGGGGAAACAAATATCCATTTCAAAAAAAACTCATAAAAAAAAAGAGGTTTGGAATGTTTCCATCCCAAACCTCTTTACAGGCATGCAGGTCAGTGGCCGTCCTTCTTTTTAGAGCTTTACCAGTTTATGCTTTCCATCAAACTCAAATGGAAGCTCCATTATATCGTCTATAAGGGTAAGACCATGCAAATTCAGATAATATAGGATATTCCAGATCCGTTCCTGAGGCGACCCCGATGGCCTTAAGGCAGCTTCAATCCGCCTGTATTTAGTAAGAATGGCTGAATGCCTGTTTTTCAAGCTTTCTTCAGTCTTCGCCTCCATGAAATCCAGCTGCTTTAGAAGAAAAGATTCATTTTTTTCAAGCAGGGGCAGCATTCCCCTGTCAGTTTCCCGAAGACGGCTTTCAATCATCTTATACTGGCTGATCAGCTGCTTTTTCGTTTCTCCGAAAAGGCTTGAAAGCGCCTGGTCCTTTACTCCATCGACAAAAGCTTCCTGCTCTTTGCCTGTTCCATTTTCCAAAACCGCTGCAATTTCCAGGTCCAGATCCTGGATGTCCGAAGCAACAGGCCTTTCCAGCAATGTGATATTCAGCCTTGGCACAATCGGAGGCATCTCCATGCCGAGATGTTCAAATGCCTGTTTGAGCTCTGCCCAATAGGCAATTTCCCCCGGGCCGGCAATAAAAGCAAGGACCGGGAAAAGCCGTTCCTGCGTAATTGGCCTTGTCACCACATTATTGCTTAGCTTTTCCGGCGATTCCTTGGCAATCAGCGACAGTTCATCAAGAGAAAACTGAATAGCTCCGTTTTTGCCTTCGAATACGCTGAGTTCCTCATTATATTCCAGAAGGACCCTTTCAGAATTGAGTTCATCATAGAAAAAAAGGTTTGCTGCATTATCTCCTATTTCGATCGCCGGCTTAAAACCGGCCGCCTCCACTTCCCTCTGCTGCTGTTTGACAGCTTTGGTGATGGAGGAAAACTGGCTCAGCTGTTCAGAGAAAATGTTTTTTTCAAGCTTTCTCAGGCGGCTGTCGCCTGAATCGGCAAGCAAAATGCCATATTCCTTAAACAGCTCCATAATCATATATGAAAAAAAGTCCACAAAGGTTTCTGACTCGTCGGCAGCCCGCTGGACAAACTGAAGCAGATCTTTTGTATGCTCTGTTTCTCCATAGCCTTCAATCAGGCTTTCAGCCCAGCGGAAACACAGGGCTCGATCCAGCTCGATCATAGATACCATTTTCTTCTCCAGTATCTTATGCGGATACACAGCTTTTTCAATCCGCCCGCTGTTCTCCGCAAAGATATGATTGACCTCATGATAATCATGATCCTCCCCGGCTATCCAGAACACCGGTACAACGGGAACTCCGAGTTCGGCTTCCTTCTGCTTTGCAAGAACAATTATAGAAATTACTTTATGTATAGTATATAAAGGCCCAGTCAATATTCCTGCTTGCTGTCCGCCGATGATGACCACACTGTCCTCCGAGCGAAGCTTATCTAATGAAATGCCGGTTTTGTCCGAAGAAGGAAATCTGGACATATATTGCCCGATATAATCGGCAAGCTCTTCTCTGTAAAACTTCCGTCCCTTCAGCTCGTTCAAACGCCTTTGATATTCGCTGGCATCATGATAGCGGTAATGGAAAAAACGCTCCACCTCAGGCTCATGAGACGTATAATCTGTCGCAAACCGGCTGGATGCCGGCAGTGAGAGATTTAAAATCTCCATCTAAGTACTTCCTTTCTGGTCAACAATTTTCACTCCTATCTGAGTATATCATTGTCAGAATTGAAAAGAAAAAAACTTTGCCTGAGAAACATGCCCCAAAAATGACTATCGGAGCATTGCCTGCTTACGGAATAGACAGATAGCCGGAGACACTTTGAAAGACACCGAAGATCAAAAGGACAATATAGGCAGAGAAAAACAAAAGAAAATTGAATCGCCAGAACCCCTTGAAAATCATCTGGATATTAATTTCCTGTTTGACTTTCCAATGGATGACTGTGAATATGACTGCAGCAAACAGCATGAACAGCACTATAATCCATAAATAAGACCGTTCCCAAATAGCCAGGATCAAAAAATGAACAGAAAGAATAAGAAGAAATGTACTAGAGTCGAGTGCAATGCGGACTGACTTTTTGTGGCTTCCTGTAATTTGCTTGCTGATGACGAATACAATCAGGTAGCCTAGCAGCGGTACTGTTACAAGTGTTGCGGCAACTGCCGAAAAGAATGATGACATGATGGATCCCCCCTAGTTTCCAGGCTCCTTCCCCTTGATGCACGAATAAAATGCATGAACAAGGGGAGCGTGTTTATTTTTTTTATCCGCTTCTCCCAGAATATATCCGAGAATGGCATCAGCTTCTGTTTGCCTCTGGTTTTGCAGGTCTTTTAACATAGATGAAGTGTTTGATGAAGTTTTCCTGCAGACTGAAACCAAAGCATCAAAAGCTTCTTCAGGATCGGACAGCTCCAGCACAGCGGCAATTTCCGCAAAATATTTCTGCACTACTATGTAATAAAAGGGATTTTCAATCAATTCTCCATTTTTCACTTGAAGAATGCCAGTCAACGGGTTGACTACAGCATTGATGACAAGCTTTTGAAGGAGCATTTCCTTGTAATCCTTGCGGACAGTAAAAGGAAAGTCCCCTGAAGTTTCCTCCAGGCATTCGGCCGCTTCTGTTCCTTCTCCTGAGAAAACCGCTATGTTCGTTCTTCCAGCACCTGTGTGCTGAACGGTCCTTGCATCTTTTTTTAAAGCCCCATGCTCAACAGTTCCTACAAGGATGGCCCTGGCCCTGAGTTCGTGAAGCAGTGACAGATGGCCCATTCCATTCTGGAGAAATAAAAAAGAAGAGGGTGGGGCCGCCTGATTATCATTTATGATAGAAATAAGGGGGTGGATATCATATTGCTTGACCGCAATAATGGAGAGCTCTTCTTCTCCCTTCCATTCATCAGTCAGCAGCACCTGTACATAAGAAATATGTTCCCTGCCTTCCGCCAATAATGAAATCCCATATGAAGAGATAAGCTTTTTCTGCTCTTCAGAACGGACATACAGAGTGACGTCATGACCTTTCTGCAAGTATGCTGCAAATAATAATCCAATGCCCCCCCCGCCAATGATTCCTATTTTCATAATAACTCCTCTATTTTGTAACTTTTAGTAATATTCTATCAGATATAGCCAACTTCCTGTACTCCGCCTGGGACTTTTTCTTTTTTTTATAAAAAAAGCTGAAGTTATGGGATGAAATCAGGCAAGTGGCCAGCACGCGCAGAAGGTATTTAAAAGTAAATTAAAGGCATTTTGGCTTGATGAGTAGAGCGGAGCAGAACTACAGTGGTTAGAGGGCCTTAGTGGCTCTGACTAAAACCCTCTGTTTTCTTTTTTCCTGCTCAGAGGGTCTTACTGGCTCTGACTAAAACCCTCTGTTTTCTTTTTTCTTGATCAGAGGGTCTTAGTGGCTCTGACTAAAACCCTCTGTTTTCTTTTTTCCTGGTCAGAGGGTCTTAGTGGCTCTGACTAAGACCCTCTGTTTTCTTTTTTCTTGATCAGAGGGTCTTAGTGGCTCTGACTAAGACCATCTGTTTTCTTTTTTTCTGGTTAGAGGGCCTTAGCGGCCTTGACTAAGACCATCTGTTTTCTTTTTTCTGGTTAGAGGGCCTTAGTGGCTCTGACTAAAACCCTCTGTTTTCTTTTTTCCTGGTCAGAGGGTCTCAGCAGCCTTGACTAGGAACCTCTGTCTTCTTTATCTACAAATAAAGGGTTCCAGCCTCTGGACCGGAACCCTCCTCTCTTCTATTATCCAGCAGCAAAGCCTAGCCCTGATGAGGCCTTTCTATCAAACCGGATAAACCGGATGCTTTCTCACGCTGAAATTCAGTTCTTTTGTTTCATAATAAGAGAATCTCTCGATCAGCTGATCGCGGAGATCAGAGGCAGCGACAATATCATCTACGATCAATTCTGAAGCAAGCCTGTAGATATCAATATGTTCTTTGTATTCCTGCTGCTTCTCCTGGACAAAGGCGATTTTCTCCTTTGGATCTTCTATTTCATTGATTTTATTGGAATATACGGCGTTGACGGCGGCTTCAGGGCCCATTACCGCAATCTGTGCGGTCGGCAGGGCAATGCAGCAGTCAGGTTCGAATGCAGGGCCCGCCATTGCGTATAATCCGGCCCCATATGCCTTCCGCACAATGACGGATATCTTCGGAACAGTTGCCGAGCTCATGGCTGCGATCAGCTTTGCGCCGTGGCGGATAATGCCGGCGCGCTCAACCTTTGTGCCAATCATGAAACCTGGGACATCTGCAAGGAACAGCAGCGGAATATGGAAGGCATCACACAGCTGAATGAATTTTGCCGCTTTATCGGCTGAATCAACAAACAGCACACCGCCTTTAACCTTCGGCTGATTGGCAATGATACCGACAGCTCTCCCGCCTATCCGAGCCAGCCCGGTAACGATTTCAGGAGCAAACAGCTTCTTGATTTCAAAGAAACTGCCTTCGTCAATCAATGCATCAATGCATTCATACATATCAAAAGGCGCATTTTGGTTAACCGGAATGATGTCTTCCAGCTGACGGCCCTCTTTGGCTGCCATTCCCTCCAGCAGTTCCGTTTTCTTCAGAAAGTTTGGAGGGAAGTACGGCAAGTATTGTTTGGCATATTCGATCGCTTCTTCCTCACTGTATGCAAGCACGTCGCCGCAGCCGCTGACAGAACAATGCATACGTGCTCCGCCCATTTCTTCCAGCGTCACCTTTTCCCCAATGACCTTTTCAGCCATCCTTGGGGAACCCAGGTACATGGATGCGTTTTGATCCACCATGATGACGATATCACAAAAAGCCGGTATATAAGCCCCCCCTGCAGCAGATGGGCCGAACAGCAGGCAAATCTGCGGGATGACTCCCGACAGCTTGACCTGATTATAGAATATTCGGCCGGCACCTCGGCGGTTCGGAAACATTTCCAGCTGATCTGTAATCCTGGCGCCGGCAGAATCTACTAAATACAATAATGGAACCTTCAGCTTCTCGGCGGTTTCCTGGATCCGGATGATTTTTTCGACGGTCCTTGCCCCCCAGGATCCAGCCTTTACGGTTGAATCATTTGCCATGACACAGACTGTCTGTCCGCCCACTTTTCCAGTGGCGCAAACAACACCGTCAGCAGGGAGGCCTTCTTCCTTGCAATTGGCAAATTTACCGTCTTCCATATACTCCCCGTCATCAAATAAAAGCTCGAGGCGCTTTCTGACAAACAGCTTATTTTGCGCCTTCAGCTTTTCATGATATTTAGGGGGCCCGCCGGCTTCTGCCGCTTCGGACCTTTCCCTTAATGTTTCGGTCAAAGTGTTGACTGCCTTCATGTTATGCCTCCTCTTTTTCTTTTGGCGGACTGCTATTCCAGTACGATCAGAACGTCTCCTTCATTGACAAAATCACCGGCCGAGACTTTTACCTCAGCTACTTTTCCGTCCATATGGCTTTCAACCGGGATTTCCATTTTCATGGACTCCAGCATAATGACTTCCTGGCCGGCCTTGACCTCGTCCCCAGGCCCTGCCATTGTGTTCAAAACTGTACCAGCCATTGATGATGTTATTTCTTTCATGTGATTTCCTCCTCTTAATGAACTGCAAATTTCTTTTCCGCCAAAAAGGCAGTTGTATAATTTCCTTTAATAAAATCTTCGTCATTCAATATCTGCTGAAATAAAGGAGCATTTGTTTTGATCCCCGTGATTTCCAAATGTGTAAAGAAATCAGATGCCCGCTGGATCGCTTCTGACCTCGAGCCCCCGAAAATGATGCACTTCGAAATCATTGGATCGTAAAAAGGTGTGACTGTGTTTTCAGCGAGATATCCGTTATCCATCCGGATCCCGTCCCCCTTTATCCAGGAAAAGCTATCAATTTTTCCCGGAGAAGGCATGAAACTTACAGGATCTTCTGCATAAAGCCTGAACTCGATTGCATGGCCGTTCCTTGCTATTTCATCCTGCAGCAATGGAAGCTTTTCGCCCCTTGCCACGAAGATCTGCCATTTTACAAGATCCAGGCCGGTGATCTGCTCGGTTACGGGATGCTCGACCTGGAGCCTTGTATTCATCTCCAGGAAATAGAAATTCTCTTCTTCATCTACAATGAATTCAACAGTTCCGGCATTCACATAGCCGACCGCTTCTCCTGCTCTGAGCGCTGTTTTCAGCATATTCTGCCTTGTCCCCTCAGATAAAAAAGGGGATGGCGACTCCTCAACCACTTTTTGGTGTCTTCTTTGGATGGAGCAGTCCCTTTCATACAGGTGCACAAGGTTTCCGAATGAATCCCCGAATATTTGGACCTCGATATGCCTGGCATTAGGAATATACTTTTCTACGAATACTTCATCTGAGCCAAAATAAGCTTTTGCCCGTGCTTTCGTTGAGTCGTAGGACTTAGCGAGCGCTTGCTCATTTTCACAGCGGATCATTCCGATCCCTCCCCCGCCGCCGCTTGCCTTAAGCATGACAGGATAGCCCATTTCATCTGCAAGGCTTATAGCTTCTTCCAGCGTAGCGACACCTTCACTGCTTCCCGGAACGACCGCAACTCCCGCCTTGGCCATAGTATCCCGGGAAACGATTTTATCTCCCATCAGCTCTATGGTCTCAGGGGAGGGTCCGATGAAGACGATCCCCTCATCAGCTGCAGCGCGGGCAAAAGCCGCGTTTTCTGACAAAAAGCCGTAGCCTGGGTGAATAGCATCAGCCCCTTCAGCTTTGGCAATCCGCAGTATTTCATCTGTTTTGAGATAAGATCTGCCAACCGGGGGCTCCCCTATCCGGAAAGCATGATCTGCTTCCTGGACATATGGCATTCCGCTATCTGCATCTGAGTAAACAGCAATCGTTTCAATTCCCATTTCACGGCAAGTTCTAATAACGCGCGAGGCAATCTCCCCGCGGTTTGCAATCAGTATTTTTCGCACATTCAGTCCCCTTTCCTGGCTTAATCCCTGCAATAAAATATATTTCTACAAAGTTCTCCTTTTTCCCTTCTTTTTTTGAAAACGCTTTCTATATTATTTGAAAATAGCTAATAGCTCTCTTTCTTTTTGCCTGACAGCAGCATTCATTCCAGATATCTGCATGCTGCCATAAAATTCAACATCGATTACAACTTGATTATGCAGAATTATTTGTTATTTTGTTATATAATATTGGAAAGCGCCTTCAAATATTTGCTGTAACAGGCAGGTTTAATTTTCTATACTGCAGGGCAAAAAAATTCATATGATGTAATGTAACCAGTACGCAAGGGGGAAACATAATGGAATTTAAAGTAGAAAAATTAAAGGTGAACTATAAAACACTTGAGGAATTTAAAAGATTCAAAGAATATGGCCTGCAGGAATTATCCATGTTTGAAGATCTTGAAGCCAATATTATTGAGAACGACAGCGAATCTCCTTTTTACGGGATCTATTTCGGGGATAAGCTGGTAGCCAGAATGAGTCTTTACCGGGAGGCTGCGAAGTTTGACCGGTATTTCAGCCCGCCGCAGGATTATCTTGAGCTCTGGAAGCTGGAAGTTCTTCCTGATTACCAGGGCAAAGGGTACGGAACTGCGCTTGTGAACTTTGCGAAAAGCTTCAGTCTTCCTATCAAAACCAATCCCCGCATCAAATCAAAGGAATTCTGGGAGAGGATGGGCTTCACTTCCGTCTCGTATGACATAGAAAGGGATCTGGGAGAAAACCCATTGGTGTGGATTCCTGCCGGAGCATCTGAACATACGGTTGAAAGCAAATAACAGGGGCAGACAGCCAGAAAGCGGACATCAATTGTCCGCTTTTTAGTATGATCACTTTTGAAATACCTGCTGGCTGTTCTTTGTTTTCTGCTGGCGGTCTTCCTCTTTCAGCACCACCATCTTCCTTGCCCTTTCCATTATTTCCGTAAGCGCTTCATAGTCTCTTTCCATGACAGAAATCTCCTTCAGCAGCCTTTCGTTTTCTGCAGCCAGGTAATATACCTGATTTTCCAGTTTCTTGATCTGCTCTCCCGTCTCAGCCGCGGCTGGCTGATTGGCTTTGCGGTACAATGCTTCAATGTAACCCACTATAACCTCAACTTCAGGGATTTCTGCCCCGGTAGCGGCTTTTTCCGTTGAGGTACCATCCCCCGTTTTGGCGGATTCAGGTTCATGCTTGCCAGTCTGGACTGCTTCCGGTTTTTTCTTCAATTCCTTCCGCTGTTTCTTAGCAAGCTCAATCCCTGATTTATATTGCTTCCTCACATAAGAATTCCATCTGAAACCGCAGGCCGCAGGGGTCCTTGAAAGCTGTTTTCCCACTTCCTCGAAGGCCTGCAGCTGTGTACCGCCTTCCCGGATATGGCGAAGCACCACTTCGGCAAGCAGCAGATCCTCATCCTGGGTCCAGGCATCCTGCCTTGTTGTCGACATCAGCTATCCCTCCTAGTCTTTTTAAAAGCATATGCTTCTGCTAGAAAAGATAGACTGATGCAAAATAAATTATAATGATTAAGAGCGATTTAGAAATTTGTCCACCTGGGCATGATGCTCATCCTTTTCCCACAGAACTGCACAGCGGCGGACTTCGTCGTCAATTCTCTGCAGAATATGGCTGTTTTGCCACTTTTTAATCTGCAGCCTTTTGTAGCTTTCAAGCACATTCACATCCAGCTGGAGAATTTTTGACAAATAATCCCTGCAGCTTTCGAGCGCTTCCTTTTGGCTTATCCTATGAATGAATCCGAGCTCCAGCAGTTCAGAGCACCCATAAACCGATGCTTCCGCCAGCATTTTCAGCGCATTGGCTGGCAGGAGTTTCTCCATTAAAATAGAGCCGCCGCCCCAGCCGGTCGTAATTGCTAGCTTTCCCTGGATGAATCCAGCCTTTGCACCCGGAGCTGCTATACGGAAATCGCATGCAGATGCAATCTCACAGCCTCCTCCAACCGCCGCCCCATTTAAAAAAGCCACTGTCGGTTTTGGCAGGAACAGCAGGTCTTTCAGGATTGCCGCCATCCCTGACAGCATTCCAAAAGCCTCATCCTCTGTCTTCAGGCTGTGGAAGAGCCCCAAATCTCCGCCTGAACAAAAAGCATGGCCTCCGGCTCCGGTTATCATAAGTGCCTTAACCTCTTTCCTGCCCGCCAGATTGACTGCCTCCCTCAGCCCTTCCATTACTTCATAGTTGATTGCATTCCGGACTTCCGGCCTGTTGATCGTGAATTGAAGCAGCCCATCTTCATGCTGTTCTATTGAATACGGCATCATCATCTTCCTTCACTTTTCTTCCATTATAGGAAGAAGTCCGGCTAAAAGGCAATAAAATCACAGAACAGCCCAGCTTCACCCGGAAAATGCCAAAATTAAAAGCACAGGGATATAATCCCTGTGCTTTTAATAGTGAAAATTAGTCGTTAACAACTTCTTTTCCTTTGTATGTTCCGCAAGCCTTGCACACGCGGTGAGCAAGTTTCATCTCACCACAGTTTGGGCATTCTACCATACCAGGCACTTGCAGTTTGAAATGAGTGCGACGTTTTCTTTTCGCAGTTTTAGAAGTTCTTCTAAAAGGTACAGCCATTCTTCCCACCTCCTTAAAGAGTATTAAGAAAGTTATGAAGGCCAGGTATTCGCTGGATTCTTCAAATGCTTCTTGTAGTAGTTCATAAGTCCGGAAATATTCCGGGGATCATAATCCAGTCTCCTGCTATTCGCCGGAGGGATCATTTTGATCAAAGAAATTCGCAAGCCCAGCAAGACGGGGGTCGACTTTCTTTTGAAGGTCTTCCTCCTGGATGACTTCCCAGTCCTTGCCGGATTGGGGGGCCCCCTCTTCACCGCTGTCCTCGCAAAAAACCTGCATAGGGACTTCAAGCAAAAGGATTTCTTCAATGATCGGCTGAAGATCAATGACATCGCCTTTCACCTGATGAGTTTCCTCTTCGGTTTCATAATCCAAACCTTTCAAGAGGAATGTTTCAGTTGTTTCAACATTAATTGGATAATGCACATCAACTAACGTACGAGAACAAGGCAGCACCAGATGACCTTTAATCGCTAAATGAAAAGTCACCTTGGACGAATCTATATCCGCCCGGCCAAATATATGAATCGGCGAAACTTCTCTGATCGTCGGGTCGGTCTCCCTGATCCCGCTCACATCCACTGTCTCATCGATCGGATAATCCTTGCTTCGATATTTCTGTAATTGACTTATTGTCCATTTCATACGAATCACCCCAAGGCAACAAAAGTAATTATAGCTTTCATATAATTATTTGTCAATATTTTTTCTTTACACTATAATTTAAGCTAGTTAAACGCAGAATCGGCTTATTTTCCGGGCTTTTTCCTCTTGAAGGAGTAGCCTCATCTACCATTATAGCTTCTGTCACTATAACATAGGTTTATCACAAGCAGCCGATATTAAACCATTATAAGGGGAATGTTCTTATGAAAGCAGTTGGTGTGATCGTTGAGTATAATCCTTTCCATAACGGGCATTTATATCACCTGAAAAAATCGAGGCAAGCAGCAGGCGCAGATATTGCCATAGCTGTCATGAGCGGAAATTTCCTCCAAAGAGGGGAACCCGCGCTCCTCTCTAAATGGGCACGGGCTGAAATGGCGTTAAAAGCCGGCGCCGACCTCGTTTTTGAGCTTCCCTATAAGTTCGCTGTTCAAAATGCCGAAACTTTTGCAGACGGTGCAGTTTCCATTCTTGCTGCTGCGGGATGCAGCTCCCTCTGCTTTGGGAGCGAATCAGGAGACATCGAAACATTCAACGCTGCCGTCCATCTGCTCGATGAGCATAATGAAGCCTACCAGGAAAGGATCAAGCACCATATAGGAGACGGAAACAGCTACCCTAAAGCATTGTCACTTGCTTTCAAAGATCTCGGGCTGGACGAAGCCGGGCTGGACCTGTCCAAGCCGAACAATATTCTCGGCTATCAGTACGCCAAGTCGGTCTATTCCCGCCATAAGGAATTGGAGCTCCTGACTGTGAAAAGAAAAAGTGCCGGCTATCATGACGAACATTTCTCATCAGAGACCATTGCGAGCGCAACAAGCATCAGGAAAGCTTTGTTTTCAGACGGGCTTGAACTGACCGATATCAAATCATATGTTCCTGGAACAACGCTTGACATCATGGAAGATTATAAAAAAACATTCGGTGCCTTCCACCAGTGGGAAATGTACTGGCCCTTCCTCAAATACCGGCTGCTCCAGATGTCCGCTCCTGAACTAAAAGAAATTTACGAAATGGAAGAAGGCCTTGAAAACAGAATCATGCATTCGGCCATAAAGGCAGGAACCTTCCATGAGTTTATGGAATCCATAAAAACGAAGCGATATACCTGGACAAGGCTGCAGCGGGCTTGTGTCCATATACTGACCAACACGAAAAAAGAAGAAATGCTGCCGCAGCCTAAGTCAGCATCCTATCTCCGGCTGCTCGGGATGAGTGAAGAAGGGCGGATATATTTAAACAGGCAAAAAGGAAGCCTCGGCCTGCCTCTCATCTCCAAGCTGTCTTCCAGCCCGGAAGAAGCTATGCGGCAGGATATACGTGCAGCCAGGATCTATGCTTCAGCCCTCCCACATCCGCAGCGCCAGAAACTGCTGGAAATGGAATACACTCAGCCGCCAATCTATCTGAAAGGCAGCAGGGCCTGACAAAAAAGGAGCAGGCAGGGATTGATCCTGCCTGCTTAGTTATTTTGGTTCCAAACCTTCCAAATAATCTACCGCTTCTTCAAATGTGTTGATCGGAATGATTTTCATATCTGTCCCGATCTCCTCGGCAGTTTTTGCTGCTTCGCTGTAGTTCGACCCGGCTGCGCCATTTTCATTCGGCGCCAGAAAGATTTCTGCTCCAGCTTTGTCGGCCGCTACAATTTTCTGCTCAATCCCGCCAATCCTTCCGACTGTTCCATCGGCAGAAATGGTTCCTGTTCCTGCAATCTGATAACCTCTTGTCAAATCTTCCTTAGTCAGCTGATTGTAGATTTCCAGTGAAAACATCAATCCAGCGGACGGACCGCCTATTTCCTCTGTATTGAGGCTGACTTCCGGCTCGACTTTAATCTCCTTGTCATCGACAAGCGATATGCCGATCCCGACTTTATCAGGATCATCTTTGAAAGCTTTCAGGGAAACCTCTGCTTCTTTGCTCTCCCCGCCTCTTTTATAGGCAAGTGTAATGGTGTCTCCCTCTTTTTGTTTGCTGACATAAGAAATGAATTCTTCAGACGACTTGAATTTCTGATGGTCGACTTGTGTTATCATATCGCCGGCCTTCAGCACTCCGTCAGCAGGCATATCCGGCAGGACATTCATCACATAGACCCCTCTGTACTCATAATCCACCGGCAGGCCAGCCTTTTTATAGGCAACCTCAATGGCTGCTGTTTTTGATGTGTCCATCAGATGCAGCTGGCGGACATTGTATTCTTCATCAGTTTCATCTTCGCGCCTAATTTCCTCGACAGGATAGATTTCCTGGAACTTGCTCACCTTTGCAGTCAGATAGGAGTAAATATTGGCCCTGCCCATCCTGACGGTTGTAAGCATGAAGTCCCCTGCCTCATCATATCCGCCTTCCACTTCAATTATCGGTTCCAGCTGCTTGGCCATGCCTGGTTTTGTTACGTAGTAAGGCAGATAATAGAAAAACCCTGCCAGCAAAATCACTGCAGCGATAAAGAAGGAACGGAGGAAGATTTTATTTCTCTTCATCGTCTTCTTGCCCCTTCCAATTTTGAATAGCTTCCTTTATTCTGGGAACTTGCTTTCTTGCTTCCTCTTCCCCAATCCTGATGATATCTTCAATATTGGTGAAAGCCCTTGAGCTGTACATTTCCACATGCGGTCTGATCATGATATCAGAGGCGATCTCCCGGTTCGAAACGAGCTCCATCTGCATAATATCCAGGCTTTGCATGATCACATCGAATATCGATGTGATGTCAGAGCTGGTCTTCACTCTTGACACATCGACAGCTATGATCAGGTCCGCTCCCATTTCTTCGACAACTGACACCGGCACCCTGTCAATGACTCCCCCATCGACCAGGAGCCGGTCTTCCAGTTTTTCCGGAGTGAAAATCCCGGGTATTGATATGCTTGCCCTGACGGCATCAGCAATCGGCCCTTTGCTGAAAACAACTTTTTCCCCTGCCTTAAGATCAGTTGCAACCACTCTGACAGGGATATCAAGATCTTCCAGGTTCTTGCCATGGGTAAACAATCGAATAAGTTCCTTCACCTTCTTGCCAGCCAGAAACCCCATCTTCGGCACTGTAAAATCAAGATAGTACTTTCTTTTGAAAGCACCTGCCAGCTTATAGAGCCTGTCAATGTCCAGTCCTGCTCCATAAAAGCAGCCTACAAGCGCTCCCATGCTGCTCCCGGCAATCACATCGACGTTAATTCCTTCCTCTTTCAGCACTTTGATGACGCCAAGATGGGCGAACCCCCTGGCTCCCCCTGATCCCAGCGCCAATCCAATCACGGGCTGCCTCATCAGCATCCCCCCTTTTATATATGACTCATGGCGGGCGATAGTCAAGAATTTGCTTACCTCCGCATCAAACACAATAAAGCCTGGTTTAATCTTATGGTCTATTTTATCTTTCTATGAGTATATTGGGATATATGGGGACAAGGCGTGCCCGGCTGAAGCCGATTGGGCAAAGCAAATGGAAAACCCTGTATATTGGCTGAAAAATCTACTGCGCCTCAGGAGGGACGGTTTGCCGCTCCAGACCCGGCCCGCTGATTATAAATACAGTTTATCACTGTTCTGCATGAGCTGCACAGTTTGTTTACCTGATAAGGGAGGATTTGCCGGTGTTGCGTTCCAAACTAAAAACACTCATATTAGCTTCATCCGTTACATTAATGGCTGTATCGCTCATATCCTTTCCACAAGAATCAGTCGACGCGTCGATTAGAGGCCTCAATATGTGGTGGGAAATTGTCTTTCCTTCTCTCCTCCCCTTTTTCATAGTATCTGAGATGCTGATTGGATTCGGGGTGGTCAAATTCCTCGGAGTTTTGCTGGAGCCGCTCATGCGGCCGCTTTTCCGCGTTCCGGGCGTCGGAGGTTTTGTCTGGGCGATGGGGATGGCTTCAGGCTATCCTGCCGGGGCAAAACTTACTGCCAGGCTGCGCCAGGAAGATCAGCTGACTAAAACAGAAGCTGAAAGGCTCGTTTCTTTTACAAACTCATCCAACCCCCTGTTTATTTTTGGAGCAGTCTCTGTCGGTTTTTTCAACAATGCAAAAATCGGCATCATACTGGCTCTGGCCCACTATCTTGGAAATATTACTGTCGGCTTGATCATGCGATTTTATGGAAGAAAAGAAGAGATGACCCGCTCAAAGCCAAAAAGGAAAAATTCTCTCAGGGCTGCGTTTTCTGCTCTCCATCAGACAAGGATCAATGACAACAGGCCCATCGGTAAATTGCTCGGCGACGCTGTTATGTCATCAGTCCAGACGCTGCTTATGATCGGGGGCTTCATCATCTTATTTTCGGTTATCAATAAATTGCTCTTCCATCTGCATATCACAGCTTTTGCAGCCGAATTCATAGCAGTCGCCTTCAGCAGCATCAGTCTTCCTTCCGAGCTCAGCATCCCATTTATATCAGGTCTGTTTGAAATAACACTGGGAAGCCAGATGACGAGCCAGATTCAGCAGGCCACCCTGATGCAGCAGGTGATCGTAACAAGTCTTGTACTGGGATTCTCAGGGTTTAGTGTACAGGCTCAGGTGGCCAGCATTCTGGCCCAGACAGATATCGGCTTTAAGCCTTTCTTTGCTGCAAGAATCATCCATGGAATTGCTGCGGCTATGTTCGCCTTTCTTCTTTGGGGGCCAGTCTATGAGAGGTTCTATCATACAGATGCCCCTTCCAATGCTTTGCCTGTTGGGCTATTTGGCGGAAATGCTTATTCACAGGCTGCAGCCTTCCTGGCAGAGCATGGACCGCTGATAACACTCGCAGCTTTGCTTGTCTATATTTTCCTGCTGGGCAGGCAAATTTATGCAGGAGATGCACAAAAAAAATAACCGGCACACGCCGGTTATTTTTACTGCTGAAGACTGAATTTCCCGCTGAGCGCTTTTTGGACAGCCTCTGGCACAAGCTCGGAAATATCTCCGCCGTATTTAGCCACTTCTTTGACGATGCTGGAGCTTAGAAAAGAAAATTGGTTGTTTGTCATCATGAAAAACGTTTCTATTTCCTCATTCAAGACCCGGTTCATTGATGTAATCTGCATCTCATACTCAAAATCTGAAACCGCCCTGAGGCCCCTGATGATTGCGCTTGCCCCGACCCCTTTTGCATAGTCAACAAGCAGTCCCTGGAAAGAGTCCACTTTCACATTGGGGAATTCCCTCGTCACCTCACTGATCAGGCTGATGCGCTCATCAACAGAAAAAAGCGGATTTTTGGATGAGTTATTAAGCAGGACCACATGAATCTGGTCAAAAACCTTCGAGGCCCTTTTAATGATATCCAGGTGGCCATATGTAATGGGATCAAAGCTGCCCGGACAAACTGCAATGCTTGCCATTGTCATCCTCCTTCATTACCGTTGCTGTATGTAAAAATTGAAACTGCTATTATTCCATATGTCTCGCTTTTAGTTTTCACAAAATTCCCTGTCTCACCCGGCAGCTCTATATCTGAAGCATGTTCACAAACGATAACTCCCTCTTCTTTCAGGAGGGAATGCCGGCCGATCAATTCCATCAGCTTCAACAGCTGCTGTTTTTTATAAGGAGGGTCCAGGAAGATATAGTCAAAGGAAATTTCCCTTTTAACAATCGCTTTCAATGCCCTTTCAGAATCGTTCCGGTAAACCTCCGCCTTTTCTTCTAGGCCGCAGGCTTCCAGGTTTTCATGGACCGTCTTGATTGCCTTTCCTTCCCGGTCAACGAAAATCACGCTTTCCAGCCCCCGGCTTAAAGCTTCAATTCCGAGGCCTCCGCTGCCGGCAAAAAGGTCGAGTCCGGTTCCGCCATCAAAATACGGCCCAATCATGTTAAAAATAGCTTCTTTAACCTTATCGGTGGTTGGCCTTGTTGTATTTCCGGGCACTGCTTTTAAAGAAATGCCTTTACATTCACCTGACACCACTCTCATCATTCATCACCACAATCATTTGACATTTTCCCTTATTTTCTTATTTATCCTAACACAATTCGCCCCCTGCCGCCAACAGGCTATTTGAAAGCGGATTCACCAGAAAAGCGGAAGCGCCTTGCTCACTTAAGGAACGCAGACTAAGAACGCCACGTCCTGTGGCAACGTCTGCATGACCCCCATCCTGGGGGCCTTAAGACAAGACACCCGAAAAGGCGTTCTTTGCCTTTTTGGGGGGCTTGGCTTATGACTCGAGGGGCAGGCGCTGGATTAGTAAATTTCCTTAACTGCAAAAAATGTTCCCAAAAGGTGTATAACCGTGTTCTTTATGGAAATAATGTAAGTAACAACATCTATTCGAGGGTGTTGTTGCCAACCGCGGAGAAGACTTACGTTTCCCCATAAGTTCTTCCTCCGGTTTCTCCTCTCCCTTTGCCTTCTGTCCCTATGGGATATAGAAGGGCCCTGCAGGAATGCAGGGTTTTTTTCTGTTTCTGCCAAAAGAATGGCGGGAGTGCTGGAAAGTTTGAAATTAGATAGTTATCGGTACATTCTTTTCTTTTAACAGACGAACAAATGAAAAAAGCTGGCATCGCCAGCTTTTCTTATTTGCCTTTTTCGATAGAAATCCTGTGTTCATCTTCGGCAACTTTAATTTTAAATAGTGCTTCCAGCCAGTGACTGTCCATAAAAAGCTCTGATCCTACTGTTACCAGCGGATTCTCCAGGAGCCCGTAGTCCTCTTCATTGTATATGAAAATGTTTTTGTCCAGATAGAAACGGTAGCTATTATTGCCTGCCCCCTGAAGGAAAATTTCTGTAGCAGAAACTTTTTCCGCTTTGAATCCAAGCAGCCCTGCAGTTTTAATAAATGGAAAATATGTTTTTCCATCCAGGCCGATTGCCTCCAAATCTGACTCTGTCCCATTGACATCTATATTCCGCTCATCGGCAAAATAAAAAGGAATATAAGGAGCTTTCTCATCTTTGTTCAAGGTGAAATAGCTTGTATCTTTTCCAAGCTCACTTACAAGGAAACGATCCAGCTGTTCCGCATTAAGAGAATCCGAGTTTTTAACGTAAGAGTAAAATCGTTCCATTCCTTCTTCACCCATGACCTCCTTCAGCCCTGCCAGAAGACTTTTTGCCTTTTCAGAGCCAGGCTCCTGTGAGAGTGCTGCCGAAGCTGCTAAATCCAGCAGCCAGGTTTCACCAGGAGGTGTCCCGCTGAATTTCTCTTTTAGAGCTTGAGACAGAATTTTAGCCATCAGCTCATTTGGATCAGTTCCGGGATTGATAATCATTAGTCCGCTGCCGGCAGCTTCTTTATAGGAACTGGTTTGTATTAAAGTTAAGAACGGAAGATCTGCCATTTTCTCCGCCGATTCCGGAGCTATGGCAAGTCCGTTTTCTTTTTCCGCAGCTAAAAAGATGATATTATCGCCTGCCTCAAAAGTGTTCAGCTTTTCAGCCTGCCAGAAGACTGCCGGTGCGTCTCCTTCCCGTTCAAACACATAATAATCAATCAGCTCTCCCTGCTTGTACCCTTCCGGGCGGCCGCCGGCAGACCAGGTTCCGGACCTTCTGGAGGAATCTACAATGACGGTGAGTGTATCATCTATGTGAACATCAGGAATCATGGTCGTCCAATCAGTCAGCAGGAACGCGGCTGGAGAAGCGCCCACAGGGATTATATATTCGAAGGTGAGGCTGCCGTCTTCAGAAATGAATGTGGACGGATCCTCATCAGAAGAGCTGCATCCCTTCCCTTCTATGCCGGGACATTCCCATCTGAACTGCTTTTCTGTGTTGACAGTTCTGTATTCTTTGCCTTTCGACAGGCCTTTTATAGTCTGTGTAACGAATAATTGATCTTGTGTTGTTTCTATTGTCAGCTCCTGTTGGGCTGACTCCAGCACCTTAGAAGGCTCTGACTGTTTGGAGTAGGCATTCCACTGAAAGAACAGCATTGCGCCGATTACAGTCCCTAATGCCAAAAAACTGAGAAACAATCCTTTCCACATGCCGATTCCCCTTCGAAAAATAATTCTTTATTCATACAATAGCAAATGAACCTGACCAGGACTATCCTTTTTTTTACGATTTCATGAAACTTTTATCCTGATTCGTGATTTGAGTTTTTTTCGTTCTTTCTATAATTTTCCGCCAGAGGACCCGTTTCCATATTAGAGTGCAGGCTTCTCAAACACTCTGCTTAGTGATAAAGTATCAGGAGATTCATTAAATTTTTTCATATTAACCAGGAGGAATCTATGTGATCCAGCGTTTTATTGAATTGGGAGAAGGCTATTCCGATATATATGAATTACTTGAAATTGTCCGTTCTAACAAACATCGGCTGCAGCATTTGATAGCATTTCAATCCGCTTATGAAGGGAAAGAGATGACATCGGTCGCCGCGGTGCTCAGGCCTGCTGAGACAGGGAAATTCCAGCCTTTGTATATTTGCCGGGAAGGTATCCCCCATCCTGACAAAGCTCCCAACGCCAGGTTTCAATTATTTAAGGATTTAGCTGATGATTGCGAAAAGGAAATGATCCGGCTGGAAGTCAAGCCTTCTGCACTCTTTGCAGAAAAAGAATTATTCTATCAGTACCTCATCGGCATTCTCAGATTGAACCATTATATTCAGCCGCTGCACTAAGAAATGCGGAAAAGCCTTGGTCAGCCCCGACAAGCTTAAGACACTCCAGGATAGAAGGCCTTCTTTGCCTTCAATCCTGGAGGGGCTTAAGACTCGAGGGGCTAGGCTTTGGAGCTGGACAAATAGAAATGCTGAAAAGCCTTGATCAGCCCCGACAAGCTTAAGACACTTCAGGATAGAAGGCTCAGCGCAGCAGAATTGAATTGTTTTGTTTGTTCATCAGAAAAAAGGCAGGGATTTCTCCCCGCCTTTTTAAATACCCATTTTATAATCGTATTCTTTCGCTTTATCCGGCTTCGAATTTTCGAATTCTGTCTTCAGGAACGGTTTATAGGAAGGCTCAGCCTTTTTTACGAATGAATAGGATGAAATTTTTTGGATCAATGCCTCAGTATCCTCTATATCGCAGTAAATGACCGCATACTTCAGCTTTTTGGAAACATAGTGGACATTTCCAAACCGTCTCAGCATTTTTGCCTGCTTAAGAGAATAAAGCCAAACAATGATTCCCTGTCGCTGACCTAGCATATAATTTTCCCCTTCAATTTGGCAGTTTTTTATAGTCTAGCAAACAAAAAGGCATATATCAAGAAAAGCTTATAGACTTATGTGCCGCTGCGGAATGCAAAAAGCCCGGGAGTACAAGCTCCCGGGCCATGCTGATTTATGCGGAACAGCTGCAGCTTCCGCCTGATCCGCAGCCGCCTCCGCAGCTGGAGTCAAAGAACGGGTTGCCAGTCGGCACCTTAACACTTTCCGAGACAGACTTTCCAATGATGAGACTGACTTCGTCAAGCAGGCTTTGCAGATCTGTTTCAGCCTTTTTGAACTCAGCCAGATGAATGTCCATGTCCATCTCCCTTTTCACTTCCCTGATGCTCATCATCACTGTTTTATAATCAGGATGATACCTTCCGAAGCGCTGCACTTCTTCGTACTGCTCCTTCATTTTTACAAAGGCTTGAATTTTCCTTTGAGTCTCCCTGCTGTTTTTCACTTTATATAAACAAGCGCGGTACTGCTCCGCCGCTTCTGATGTAAGAATCATGGCCGATAATTGGTCAGCTCTCTCAAGCAATTCGACTCTTTCGGTTGTTGCAAGCATGAAAAGCCCACCTCCGATTCATATTCTATCATGAATATGTTAAATTGCGAAGTATGTGCTTAAGGTATTTTTACAGTAAATTCCTTTTCTGCCCCCACAGTACTTCCTTTTGAAACTACTTTCACCTTTATGTGATGGAGTCCGCTTGCGAGCCCTTTGACCGAAAAGGAAGCAGCATGGACTTCCCGCACTTTCTTTCCGTCAGCATACAGCAGGATTTTCCCTTGCTGTTCCCCTGCACCATCCCGGAAAGAAACTCCTGTAACGATACAGTCTATGTATAGGTCACTGCCATGGATTGTATATTTAACAAATAGCGGGCTCTCCTTTTCCTCCAGCCCTGCTGCTGAAATGTTTTTAGCCCCAATATCCGCTGTTTCAAACTGCTTTGCCTCCGGCTCCGGCAAATCTTTGCCGCATCCGGCAGCCAGCACTGCTCCGATTCCAATGAACAAGGCGATTACTTTTTTCATTTCTTGTTCCTCCTTTGCCACCAGGCTATTACTAGTCTTTCTTGGAAGGCAGCTGTTTATGAGCAGAAATTTTCAAAGAGAGAGCGAATCTTTTTTTTAAACACGATGAAAAAAGCTCTTCTCCCGGGAGAAGAGCTTACTATGAAGATTGTGAGTTCATTGCCTGAAACATGCTCATCATCATGGAAGCCATCTGGACGCCATTGGTGAACTTCTCAACATGATGCGGGATCGTTCTTTTATAATAATGCAGTGCGGCAACCTCCAGCGCTTGTATTTCCTGGGGATTCCTGGACAAAGTGCGATACCATTGGGGCTGTTCTCTAATAAATTGCTTCAGTTCTTTTTTCTGCTCTAAATAGTCAAGGATATCTCTTCTCATCTCACACCTGCCTTAAATCAATCTTTTCGGAATGAAAAAGGATTTGGCGGTTTTGCCTGGACCGGGCTTTGTGAGCCTGGGGTCTGGCCTCCTGTCTGGAATTGGGAGATTACGCCCTGGACCGCAGACAGGGCCTGGCTGAGATTATTAATATATCCTTGCACCTGGCCGGGATCCATTTTTTTGACGGTGCCCATCACCGTGGACATCCAGTCGCTTTTTTTCTCCTCTTCCTTCACTTCTGCCCCAGGATCCGATTCGCCCCATCTGGCATCCTCCTCACCGAGAAGGTACCAATCTTCGTATAGATCCTGCCACGTCGACTTTCCATCTCTTACTTCTTTTATGATATGCGGCCTGGATTTTACGAAGTCCTTGAATTGCGCAACGGAAGGATGAAGTTTCTTTACTGTCATAATCCAATCACCTCATCTGATGCATTCGCCTACTTTACCATATGAAAAAGGTTCATGAAATGTGAAAGCTGTCTTTCACAGATGCAAAAAATGCCAATTAAATGATAAGATATGAAGCAGAAAGCATGTGAAAGGTGATATTTATGGATGAGCAGCTAAGGGATTTATTCGAAGCCTGCCTTGAACAGGCCACTGATGACGACAGGAAGGTTTTGCACACACTTCTTGCCGGAGTGAAGAAGAAGCAGGATAACATAAACAGCTCCTATATAGGCGGCATCCTGCATATGGACCGGACCATCACAGCACAGGAATGCAAAATTACAATGCCCGTCTCCCCCCTCCTGCATAATACACTCGGCATCGTGCATGGAGGGATCACGGCCACTGCTGTCGATTCAGCAATGGGCACCCTTGCCAACTCCCTTCTGCCTGAGGGCTATGGGGCAGTCACCACACAGCTGAATATCCACTATCTGGCTGTCGGTAAAGGCGAAAACATTATATGTACAGCCGCCCTAAGCCACAAAGGCACGAAGACCATGGTTCTTTCTGCTGATGTATACAGGGCTGACGGACGGAAGATCGCACAGGCTACTGGCAGCTTTTTTGTTATAGAAAAAAAATAAGGAGGGCGCTATGGTCACCGCCATTGTCATCCCTATTATATGCTTATACTTCTTCTGGGTCACGAGGAAGGAAAGGCGGAATTCCGAAGCAGAATGGAGAAGTATTGGCATGGTCCCTGAAGAAGCTGTGATTGAAGGGAAAGTCACTGCGCTTCACCTTGAAAAGCAGCGCTATTATCATCATCTGTATGTTTGGGTGCTTGAAATGCGCCTCCAGGCTTCAGCAAAGACAATCATAGCCAGAAAGCTGCAGGCAGCAGATCAAGAATTCAGGTATCCCGGTTTTAAAGAGGGCGAATTTATTATCCTTTTCGGGAAATGGCAGAAAGATATTTTCATTGTAAACCGTTCAATGCCCAAAAAAGGACTGAATCAGACAGCATCCCTTGAAACAGACTAAAAAAAAGAGGCTCCCGGCAGTCCGGAGGCCTCTTTGACTATCTTCACTCTTGCCATTTCTGTATGAAATTCTGAGTATAATGCCTGTCGTGCACGCCGACGCCCAGGTGGGTGAAATCCGGGTTTAGCAGGCTCTCCCTGTGGCCTTTGCTATTCAGCCAGCCTTCAACTACTGCGGGAGCATCCACATAGTGAGCAGCGATATTCTCGCCTGCCATCTGATAAAAAACCTCCCCAGCCTCAAGCCTGTCCGACAGCTCGCCGTATTTTTCCGAGGTATGGGAAAACTGTTTGCTTTCAAACATATCCCTGCTATGCTCATAAGCTACTTTTGCAGTAGCTTCGTCCCATTCAAGCACATTCAATTCATGCCTTGCCCTGATAAAGTTGCTGATGTCGAATATCTGTTTTTCATTGCCTTCTTCAATCAGCCTCTTTTCTGCCTGCTCTGAAGGCTTGGCTTCTATCAGGTCACCCCTGTATACCAGTTCATAAGGCCGGAGCTTTACAAGCGTCGGGGCATCCATATACCTGATGCTGGACAGCTCGCCTGTGAAACGGTCGATATACAGCTGTGCATAAATATTTCCGGCCTTGATGAGCGGCCTGGTATTCAGATCGTCTTCAGAGAGTTCAAACCGGTATGAGCTGCCTTTGTATTGAAAATTAATATTAGTGTCAATAAACACAGAAGAATAAATTTCGCTGACCGGCTGACCTATATGGAAAGGACTCACGTCAGCATCGGGCCCTGTGGCAAACAGCGTGACAATCCTTCCATCCAATACGCCCGCCTGAACATACTGGCTGGTGCCTTTCTTATAAATCCACCATTCATAGCCATATTCTGATGGGTCTTTACGTTCCGGGTCACCAAGCAAGACCTGCAGATCAGAGGCATTTTTGCCAATAAGCGATGACAGGCCCTCCCCCGGAAGCTTTAAGGAAGATTCGTCAATCATATTTTGCTCGCTGAGAGAATCGTCTTTCTGGGGTTTCGTTTCCTCATCACTGATCAGGAGTTCGTCTTTAGGGTCTGATGATATATTAAAATAAAAACTAATCACCAAAAAAATGGATACAATAATTAAAATACGGATTAATTTTAGCAGACTCCAGCCCCCTCCCTGCCGTCTTTTCTATCTTTTCTATCATTATATGCCGCAGTATATAGATTATTATATCATTTTCAACTTTCTTTTTAATAGAATAGAATGACAAAATTGCAGGTTTGTCATTGAAAACACAAAAAGACTGCTTAAGCAGTCCGAGTTTGAACTATTAACCTATAAATTAATTTTTCAAAACCAGTTTTAATTGTAAATTGGGGCTGATGGTCTCCGTTCCAGACACTTCGCTTTCAGCGGGGCGGAGTTGAGCCTCCTCGCGCTTGCGCGCTGTGGGGTCTCAACATTTCCGCTGCAATCCCGCAGGCGTCTACGTGTCTTCCTCTCCGGCCATCAGTGTTTTTCAAAAATTGTTCTTGCTTAGCCCCATTATAAAGCAGCTAGCCGCACATATTAATTCAATCCTGAATAAATTTACTAATAAGCACTATTGGCTGGAGTCTTTGTCCTCCACTCCAATCAACTGGGTTTTAAAAACTGTTGGCACTTTGTGACCGATAACTTCATATGCTTTAACTTCATACTCTTTTTTTATACAAATTTTCCTAAACTAAGCAGTTTTTATTGTGTTGCTTCATTTTCGTGTTCAGAGATGTCTGTGAGGGCTTTTCCGGCCTGGGCGTTGGTGCGGCTGCTGACGGCAAGGTCGCCGAGGGAAATGATGCCGGCCAGTTTGCCGTTTTCTACAACTGGAAGCCTCCTGATCTGATGCTCAGCCATGATCCTTGACGCTTCACTGATATTGGTATCAGGCGAGACTGTAACAAGATCACTGCTCATGATATCCTCCACTTTTGTGGAACCCGGATGCTTCTCTGCCACCCCTCTTACCACGATGTCCCGATCTGTAATCATCCCTACAAGCCTGTCAGCATCCACAATCGGGATGGCGCCGACATCCTGCTCCTTCATTTTCAAAGCTACCTCATACATATTGTCCAGAAGAGTGCAGCAATCTACATCTCTTGTCATTATATCGCCAATTTTCTTCATTATAAGCCCTCCTTATTTGATTCCTGCCTGCCGCCTCATTCAGAGGGGCAGACAGATTCGCTAAAAGATAGGTTTTCCAGTCAAGGGATAATTATGTACTGCAGCGGCAAAATAAGGACAGCCATAAAGACCAGCATAATTGTGACTGTTTTAAGTTTTCTTCATCTATTCGTTGCAACTTTGACATTTTTCTACTATTATTAAATTTGAGATAAAAGGGTCCCGATTTCATTGCTTATAGTCCCGGGATGCCTTTTTTGAAAGGCTTGGCCGCTGGTTGCCTTTACTTACAGAATTGCTGTCCAAAAGGACGGCATTGTTTTTCAGGAGGGACAAAGATGAAGTTCGAAAATACTGGTTTGGAAGAACTGAAAGCAGACCTTACACGTCTTGATGAAGTGATGCTTGAACATGGATTGGTCCGTGAAGGCCAATGGGATTATGAAAGAGTTACATACGACCGCAAGTTTGAATTAAAAGAAGGCGTTTTCTATCTGCGTGTCTTCGGTTACGCAGCGGAAGGGGATATCGGCTCCCATAAAGCCGTTATCCAGCTGATGACTCCTTTATTAGGAAAGCATTATTATCCCCATGGAATTGAGTATGGAGAAGGAGAAAGCTTCCCTAAGACACTGGTCAGCCAATGCGAAAAAACCCTTGCAGACATCCAGAGCAAAGTTAAAGGGTTTGCACTGTAAGCTGCAGGAACCGCATTACAATGGGAAGCACTGTAAAAGACGCATGAAACCATGCGTCTTTTTTTCCAGATAAAAAAGCGGACAAAATCAGTTGTAGGCCAGCAGTTCTGCGTAATATAATATAATAATATATCTCAGTTTAAAGAATCAATATCTGAAGCTAAACCCTCAGTGATTTGGAAAGGAGTTTCACCTTGTCCGGTTTTTTTACAAAACGTTTTTTCATCTGGCTTATTGGGCTAATCTTAATAGGCACGCTTTTCTATTTCATCCTCCCTGTTTCCGTCCCGCTGATTGTTGCTTTTATAACAGCACTCATGCTTGAACCGCTCGTAAAGCTTCTGCAGGGAAAACTTAACATCAAACGAAGAATTTCCGTCATGATCGTTTTCATTGCTTTTGTTCTGTTTATTGGACTGTCCGGATATTTTATTACGACAAAAGTGATCACCGAAGCCATTAAGCTGGTTGAAAATGCTCCGGAATATGTGAATGAAATAAACAATGCATGGCTTGATGCAGAAGAAAAGTTCACCCGTGCTGCAGAAGATCTTCCAAAAGATGTGGTGGATGAGATCAGCAACCAGGTACAGACTTTCCTGAATAAAACGAAAACTGAACTGGTTGCATATGTAAGCATTGATAATGTGAAGGCGCTGCTTACCAATATCCCGAATTATCTTGTCAGCTTCCTTGTTTATTTAATTGCATTATTCCTGTTCCTGATCGATCTTCCGAGGCTCCGGCGTGGTGCCTACAACCACTTGACAGAAAAGACAGCCGATAAGGTCTCTTTCATGACATCCCGTCTCTCTTATGTTGTATTGGGCTTTTTCAAGGCACAGTTCCTCGTAAGCCTGATCATCTTTTTTGTGAGTCTTGTCGGGCTTCTTATCATAGCGCCGGATATCGCACTGGTCATGGCGCTCGTCCTGTGGATCATTGATTTCATTCCGATCATAGGCTCAATTGTTATACTCGGGCCGTGGGCGCTGTTTCATCTTTTGACAGGGGATGTGGTTCTGGGCACGAAGCTTGCCGTCCTGGCAGCTGTCCTGCTCATCATCAGAAGAACCGTAGAGCCAAAAGTAATGGGAACCCACATCGGGCTCTCCCCACTTTCCACCTTGATAGCCATGTATCTCGGGCTTAAGCTCCTTGGCATTCTTGGCTTTATTATCGGGCCGCTTATTTTGATTGCTTTCAATTCTGCAAAAGAAGCAGGGCTGATTAAGATGGATTTCAAAGTTTAAACAGTTTCAAAAAACAAGCAGGGCTCTTATATAAAAGATCCCTGCTTGTTTTTTTCTGGAGTTAAAGAGATTCGGCAGCTTACCCAAACTCATGCTGCTCATAATTATTGTTAGAAAAAATCATAGAAAAACGCTTTTTGATGGGGAACCATTTTTTCAAATATGTCAGCATCTTCTGCAGATCCCTTGATCTCTCCAAGTTCATACAGCTCAATCGGCCGCTTGTATCCAGTGATAACAGCCGTCAGTGCATTGATGCTCAATTGCAGCCCTCTCTTTGGCGGATGGGCGCAGCTGCCCCCCTCTTTTGGCGGAAAGTATTGAACACCATTGGCTGACAGCTGATAGGTCCCTGTGTTCCAGGGAGCTAATTCGTCTGCAACATGCAGGAACAATGATTGTTCCGGAATTCCGTTAAATTGATAGGTGCCCAATGCCATTGAAAGATCTACAATCCGTGCCATAAAATAAGGGGTGACCTCCATATGCTGCTTTGGCTGCTTGAGATAGTACGGGAAAGGATCGTGGACCGATGTAAGCACCTTTACTTTATCAACCATAGAATCATGCTGGCAGATAAAGTTCCACAAACCAATCCGAGCTTCAGCAGTTAAAGCAGCTAATTCCTGAATGTCGAGGATGCTCTTTTCAACCTTGTAAAGAATATAACCTTCCGGCCTTCCTTCATCCGTTTGCCATACCGCAATTTGATAGTCGGAATAAACACTCTTGAGCCACCAGTCCCTGTCCCTGACAAGCATGCCGGAAAACTTGCTGGTGAAGCGGTCGTATATCTCTTCTGCTGTTGCATCATGGGTATCTTTGTTAAATCTGGTGATCCTTCCGGACAGCTGGCCGATCATATGTAAATCTATTTTATTGATTTCAACTCTTTTTTGGTCAGAAACCAGTTCCCATCCGTATTTCCTGTAAAAATGAATATTGAAGGGATGGAGAAAGGATATTATCTGCCCATTTTCCTTCATAGCCGACAGAGCCTGGCGCATTAGTCCTGATACATAGCCCCTTCTTCTGTACTCAGGAAAGGTGGCCACTCCTGCTATTCCGCCCATTTTCCATTCTTTGTCCTGAATTTTAACTTTTAAGTCCTGTAAGTGAAGCTTGGCAGCCAGTTTTCCATCTTCATAGGCTCCATATATCTTATGTTTCCTCATTGTTTCTTTCCTTTTAGGGAAATCACTTTCTGGTACATGATATTGAAAAGCATAACTGGAAAGCCTGATGGCTTCATCAAATGAATCCTCTTGCAATAATTTTATTTCCACTATGATTGCCTCCATTCTACTTTTATCTATTCTATAGAGTGGCTTGTATTTCCTTCATTCAGAATCATAAGACAGTAAAAGGGAGGCACCGTCAAGCGGAGCCTCCCTTTTGTATAGCAGCGGACTGCAGAGCTTAATCAGAATCCTAAAATTGCTTTAATGACTGATGTGGTTTCCCCGCCATGATAGAACACATATAACAGCAGATAAACAGCTACTCCTGTTATCGCCGTAAAAAACCAGATGATGCTTGTTATCGGACCAATTTTTCGGTGCTTTTCCAATTTATTCGTATAGCCGGTCAGCAGTGTGACAATGCCGAATACTGCTCCTGTAGTAGCTAATGTAATATGGAAAATCAAAAATAAGGTATAATAAATTTTTATATCATCCGGCCCTCCAAAGGCAGTATTGCCGATAAAAACCGTCCTGCTCGCATAAATAATGAAGAAAATGATAGCAAATATTGCCGCCAGCAGCATAGTCTTTTTATGCGCTTCTATTTTCCGCTGGCGGATCTGATACCAGCCGATCGCTACTGTAACAGCGCTCAATACAATGAACGTGGTGCTGATTGTAGGCAAAACAGGCAATGAATAGTTCATAATAACTTCCTCTCTGGACTCATGTTTACAAAATCAATTCTATTAAAACAGCGGCGATTTTTCAATAAACAATCCGCTTCTTTCAGCAATGTTCCCTAATTGTTCATAAATCCAGATACCATTTAATAGAAAAAATCTCCCGGCCTGGGAGATTTTTTCCTACTCGGCAATCTGCGGATCAAGCGATCTGGAAGCCTTAAGTTCTGCTTCAGTTTCCTGCTGTTCCTTCTTGTACCATTGGAAGAAGACCTGAGCGAGGACAACCCCGTATACAACTTCCTGGAATACCTTCATAAGAACGCCGCCAAGCTGCTGGTCATTGAGGGCAGACATGCTGTTGAACATTTCAGGACCGCTCAAATTGAGCGAAGCCAGCGTGGCTGAAGGAACACAGAGATGCATGGCATCAGCCCAGGCACGCGGATCCGAGAAGGTCGCGTAAATAGGTGTGTCTGCAAAAATGATCAGCGCACAAGCAGGTGTAAGAAGAATGCCGTCAGCAAAAATATACCCGACCTTCTTCAGCCCATTCAAGGATTCGTATTCTTCAAGTTTATTCACAAGAGGCCACCACATCAGCCCGGCAAGGATGAACAGAAGTATAGAATAGCCGCCATGAAGCCACATATTCGTCTTGACTGCGTCAAAGATCAATGGAATATGGTAAATGGAGAAAATTCCATTGAACAAAATCAGGGCTATCAGGGGCTTTGTTAAGAACCTGAAAACTTTTTGAATACTTGCCGGTGCCAGTATCTTTCGCCATAGCCATTCCGGGATCCCTGTAATCAAAAGGGGCGGTACAATCAGATATAGTATCGACATCTGAATCATATGCGCGTAAAAGGTGATATGGCTCATCAGGTCTACCGGTGAGCCTTTTACTGCATACACAAGAATGATAGCAGCCGTAAACAGAACTGCCTGTTTGGCTGAAAGCGGGGTGCTCCCGCTGAATCGCTGCCGGTATTTTACTGTCAGCAGAAAATAGGCTGCAAGGATTGCCAGCATGACTATAAAGAAATAAGGACTCCAAAGCGCTCTAAAACCGAATATGTCTA
Source organism: Cytobacillus sp. T106 (assembly GCF_040492155.1). Classification (NCBI taxonomy): domain Bacteria; kingdom Bacillati; phylum Bacillota; class Bacilli; order Caryophanales; family Bacillaceae; genus Cytobacillus; species Cytobacillus sp. T106. The sequence goes on from NZ_JBEUMK010000003.1 coordinate 391,480, forward strand.
GTGTAAGCATCGCTTGCCACCTCTTAAAGTAATATTGTCGCTTGCACTGTCAAATGCATGTACAAAGCCATTATACCGCTGCTGGAGATGAAACTCAATAATACACAGCTTACTGCAGGCAAGCCCTGCACAAAGTTCATCAAATCTCCTTATTCATACAAAAAAAAGAAAATCGGCTAAAAGCCGATTTCTTTTTTACCACCAGATAATTGTCATGAAAGCCAAAACTGTAATTGCACCCACGAGCAAGCCGGAATACAGGAACAGTGCAGGAGCCTCATGGCCCTTATGGCTCATATGCATGAAATAATAAAGCTGGAAGATAACTTGCACAACTGCAAGGATCAGGATGAACGGCACGATGAACCATGCCGAAAATTCCTCATAGCCAACAGCTACAAATGCTACAAGCGTAAGGAAGATCATCAGGGCAAAAGTGATGACCTGCATTCTCATTTCCTCTGCACTTTTCTTGCGACGGTATTCAATGTCTACTCTTGGGTTACCTGAGTTCGGTTGTTGATTCGCCATCAGTTTATCCCACCATTCCCATTAAGTATACTACTGTAAAGATAAATACCCAAACAACGTCAATAAAATGCCAGTATAAGCTTGCGACATAGAATTTTGGAGCGTTGTAAAGGCTCAATCCCCGTCTTGAGTTGCGGATCAGCAGTGTTGTGATCCACAGAAGACCGAATGCAACATGTCCTCCATGGAAGCCTACCAACGTATAAAAGGCTGAACCGAAAGCACTGCTTGTGAATGTATGGTGGTATTCATGCACATAGTGATTGAATTCGTAAATCTCCAGTCCAAGGAACGCAGCACCGAGGGCAACGGTGATCCACATCCAGAGCTGCATCTTCTTGAAGTTGAAATTTTTCATATGGTACATGGCGTAAACGCTTGTCAGTGAGCTCGTCAATAGAAGCATGGTAGCTGCAAAGACGAGCGGCAATTCAAACAGGTCCTTAGCCAGGGCATGTTCTGTTCCCGGAACCTTATCTTTTAAAGCAAGATAGGTTGCGAAGAGAGATGCGAAAAGCACCGTCTCCCCGCCAAGGAAGAACCAGAAGCCCAGAAATTTATTCTTTGCTTCGAGGGTTTGTTTCTCAGGCGATGCAGGCCATGTTTCTACAGTCATTTTTTCTTCTGTATGCATTATGCCTTTACCCCCTTGTCATCATCTTCTTTAAGTAAATCTTCTTTATGGATATGGAAGCCGTGGTCATCCTTGACAGATCTCAGGAACATGGAGCCCAGTGTAATGGCCATGCCGAGAATCAGGACAGGAATGCCCCAGTTGTTGCCGTCGTCGCCGTGGTACATTGCACCAAAGGCAGCTACGAACAGTCCAAACGAAATCATGAATGGAATGAAAGATGAATTAGGCATATGGATATCGCCGATCGGCTCTGCAGGCGTCAACGCGTTCTTGCCTTCCATCTTTTCAAGCCAGTATGCATCTAAACCGCGGACAAGCGGCGTCTGCTTAAAGTTGTAGAATGGCGGCGGTGAAGGGATAGCCCACTCCAGTGTGCGCCCGTCTCCCCAAGGGTCATTCCCGACTTTAACATTTTTAACACTTGTCACAATGATATTGATAAGCAAAATCAGCACGGCAACTGCCATGAAGAATGCACCAATTGTACTGATCATATTTCCTGTTTCAAGCCCCTGTCCAGGCAGGAATGTGAATACGCGGCGAGGCATACCCATCAAGCCCAGGAAGTGCTGGATAAAGAATGTCAGATGGAAACCGATCAGGAACAGCCAGAAAGTGATCTTTCCAAGCTTTTCGCTCAGCATGGTTCCAAACATTTTTGGCCAGTAGAAATGAAGGCCTGCCAATAGTCCAAGAACAACACCGCCAACGATTACATAGTGGAAGTGAGCTACAACAAAGTAGCTGTCATGGAACTGGTAATCGGCTGGAGCAGCTGCGTTCATAACCCCTGTTACCCCGCCGGCAACAAAGGAAGGAATGAAGGCTACTGCATAAAGCATCGGTGTTGTAAATCTGATGCTTCCCCCCCACATTGTAAAGAGCCAGTTGAAAATCTTGATTCCTGTAGGAACAGCGATCGCCATTGTCGCTACAGCAAAGATAGCGTTGGCAATTGGCCCGAGCCCTGTTGTAAACATATGGTGAGCCCATACCATGAAGCCAAGGAAACCGATCAATACCGTTGCGAATACCATGGAAGAATATCCGAACAGCCTTTTTCTTGAGAAAGTAGCAAAGATCTCAGAGAAAATACCGAAAGCAGGCAGAATCAGGATATATACTTCAGGGTGTCCGAAAATCCAGAATAAATGCTCCCAGATAACTGTGTTTCCGCCGTTGGCAACATCAAAGAAATTAGAGCCGAACATGCGGTCAAAGATCAATAGAAAGATACCGACAGTAAGAGCCGGGAACGCAAACAGAATAAGTGCAGATACTACAAATGTAGACCATGTGAACAATGGCATACGCATATATGTCATGCCAGGGGCACGCATATTGACAATCGTTACAAGGAAGTTAATCCCCCCGATTAGGGTACCAGCACCGGAAATCTGCAGTCCGAGTGCATAGAAATCGATCCCGTGGCCTTCAGATGCCATCGATAAGGAAGCGTAAGACGTCCAACCAGCATCTGGAGCCCCTCCTAAAAACCATGACAGATTAAGGAAGATTCCTCCAAAGAAGAACAGCCAGAACCCAAGTGAGTTAAGGAACGGGAACGCTACATCCCGCGCACCGATCTGAAGAGGAACGACTGCGTTCATAAAAGCAAAGATCAATGGCATAGCTGCCAGGAATATCATGGTTGTACCGTGCATTGTCAATATCTCATTGTACAAGCCGGCACTTAAGAAATCATTGTTTGGAACTGCCAGCTGAATACGGATGAACATGGCTTCAAGTCCACCCACTATAAAGAAGAAACCGCCGGCAATTAGATAAAGGATCGCGATTTTCTTATGGTCCACTGTTGTTAGATAGTCCCATAAAGTGGCGCCGAATCCTTTCTTCTGAGCGTAGGTACTCACAAGTTTTACCTCCCTTTCGAACTCGTTACTCCTGAACTTTAAGGCCCATCAGATATTCTGTCAGAGCGTCAAGCTCCTCATCTGAAAGCTGGCCATATGTACCAGTCATTTTATTCCCCGGCTTATAAGCTTCAGGATCCTTCAGCCAGTTCTTCAATTCTTTTTCATTGTGATCCAGGATACCGGCAACACGGTCGCGCTCGCCAAAGTTTGCAAGGTTTGGAGCCTGCCTTGCCTGCTCCGGCCTACCATCCACAGGAGTCACAGCGTGACAGCCGATACAGCTGTTGTTAAAGATCTCCTGACCCTGCTGTGCAACTTCTGACTGAGGCTGAGGCTCTTCTGCATTCTGCATATCCGCAACCCACTGATCAAACTCTTCGCCAGAGATTGCTTTCACCTTGAAGTCCATCAGAGCATGTGAAGGTCCGCAAAGCTCCGCACATTTTCCGTAAAAAAGATCGCCTGCAACATCAGAGCTCTCTTTATCGAACTTCAGATAGAACTTATTGACATTATCAGTGTTCGTATCCATCTTGCCCCCGACTGCAGGGACCCAGAATGAATGCTTAACATCAGATGCCTTCAGATTAAAGTAAACCTTTTCACCAGTTGGAACGACAAGTTCCTGCCCAGTGATGATCTCCTGGTTTGGATACTCAAATTCCCACCAGTAAAGATTTGCACGGACATTGACAACCAATGCATCCGTTTTCCCTTCTTCGTTCTTTTTCTCCATTGGAGAAACATCCGCAAGCTTGAAAGTCTGTGCTACTGTAGGAACGGTCAGAACAAGAAGCAGAAGAATAGGAATAACTGTCCAGATGATTTCTAATTTGTGACTTCCTTCAACCTGTTTTGGAATTCTTTCGTCTTTGCGGCGAAACTTAAAAATAACAACCAGGAAAAGCACCGTGACAACGACAATTACTCCCACCATAATCGCCGTGCTCAGCAGCATTAAGTCATATTGCGTTTTCGCAACTTCCCCGGAAGGCTGAAGCGTGGACAAAAACGGTTCGCCGCACCCGGAAAGAATGAGCGTCAAAATTGCAAACAGTGATGCAAGACGCCATTTTGCAAGCCTTTTCATGCTTAATCAAACCCCTCTTTCGTAAAAAATTTCTTTTGTTGTTTGATCAAAAAAAATATGGATAAATTCCCTCCCCCGCGCATGCGCGGAAGGGAATCTCCTAACGTAGGTTAAATAAGTGTAACGATCACCATTGCCACAAACATAATCGTCAGATATTGAAGCGAGTAAATGAACATTGCCTTTGCCCACTTAATATCATCCTTGAATTTGTTGGCATAGATCCCAAGGACTATCCAGCCGACATTCAATGCCGAAGCAAGGATCAGGAATGGAAGACCGAGAGATGTAAGCATCAGCGGCAGGGGCAGAAGCACAGCCAGCCATGCAAAAATATGTTTTTTCGTAGTGCGGAACCCTTTTACAACCGGAAGCATCGGTATGCCTGCTGCCCTGTATTCCTCTGCACGCCTCATGGCAAGTGCGTAGAAATGAGGAGGCTGCCAGGCAAACATAACAAGGAACAGCGCCCAAGCTATCATGTCCAGGTTTCCGTCAACTGCAGCCCAGCCGATCAGCGGCGGCACTGCTCCGGAAATGCTTCCTACGATTGTATTGGAAACATACTTGCGCTTAGTCCACATTGTATAGAGGACTACATAACTAAAGACGCCTATCAATCCAATTACAGCAGCTGCGGGTGATGCAAGGAGCAGCAGCAAGGTTCCCAATGCGATGGTGGATATGCTCAGCAGTGCCACCCTGCCCGGGCTGACCTTTCCTGTAACTGTAGGCCTGTCTTTTGTCCTTTCCATCAAATGGTCGATATCGCGGTCATAGTAATTGTTGTATGCACAGGAACCCGCAATGATCAGTGAAGATCCGACCAGTGTATAAAAAACAATATCAAGATTGTTGAAAAAATGCTGATCTGTAAAATGAAGGGCCAGCCACAAACCAGTGAAGGTAGTGATCATGTTTGAATTGATTATACCTACCTTGATGAGCGCCAGGAAATCCTTCCATGCAGTTGTCTCCGGTATATTGGCTTGAAGGCTTCGTTCACTGTTTTCTAAAGCAGCTTCACTGAAAGCCCTTGTGTTTGACATAACTTCTCCTCCTTTAACCCTTATCACAAATAAAGCTTTTCTACACTACAACTACTATAAGTAATACGATGCTATATTTGCAACAGAAAACGAGGGAATGCTAATCGAAATAGCAGTTATTACTATTCAAATGTCATAAAAATTGTCAAAAGTTTGTGTAGAAAAATAACTATGCCTCTGTATATTAAATCATACTTTGGCGTTTTTTTGTGAATTTTTTTCGAATTAATTATGACTAATTTGTGTCGAGGAGATGACAAACATTGTAACTGGTTACTTTTTTAGCATAATATATAATTGAAGCATTACGGAGATCTTACCTATTAGTACAACTGACTTGAATGAATAATAGATTATAGCCGGAATATGCTGCCGGGGAGTTGTAAAATCCTCCATAATTGTGTAGTATCGAACAGTCAGCGTTTTCGTGATACGATGCGCCGGCTGCCTCACCTGAACTATTATACCCTATTATTATACAGATTAAGTCTATTATGGCAATTTATGAAATTAATTTAAAAGAAGGTGACATGATTGCAGCGTTTGCTTAAATGGTTTGCAGTGCTGACAACGATCGGAATGCTGATGGTGCTCCTTGGAGGGGCTCTTGTGACAAAAACTGAATCCGGGATGGGATGCGGAAGATCCTGGCCGCTCTGCCACGGAGAGCTCATCCCGAGCAATATAACGCCGGAGCTGATCATTGAACTGGCCCACCGGGTTGTATCCGGCGGGGTCGGCATACTGGTCCTGGTGCTCTCGGTCTGGTCCTGGAAAGCGCTGGGCCATGTAAGAGAAACAAAATTCCTTGCTCTTGTCTCTTTCTTCTTTCTCGTCCTGCAGGGTCTGATCGGAGCAGCTGCGGTTAAATGGGGGCAGTCAGATTTTGTACTGGCCCTTCATTTCGGGATTTCCCTGATATCTTTTGCTTCAGTCCTGCTCCTCACACTTTTGATTTTTGAGGTGGATAAAAAGTTCCAGGCGGAAAAGCTTGTTCTGGATAAACGGATGCAAAAGCATATCATCGGCATTACGATTTATTCTTATGCGGTCGTGTACAGCGGTGCCCTCGTCAGGCATACCAATGCCAGCCTTGTTTGCCGCGATTGGCCATTCTGCCTGAATGACAGCATTATGCTGCCGGGCAATATGTATGAATGGATACAGATGGGCCACAGGGCTGCTGCCGGAATTATTTTTCTTTGGGTAGGTTATATCACCATATTGGCCGTCAGGCATTACCGCCACCAGAAGGTCGTGTTCTGGGGATGGATTATATCCTTTATCCTTGTGTCCCTTCAGGTTGCTTTTGGAGCGATGGTTGTTATATCCCGCCTCAACTTGTTCATTGCACTTGGACATGCCTTCTTCATCTCATGCCTGTTCGGTGTTTTCAGCTATTTTATCCTCCTTACTGCAAGGAGCAGGAAAAACGCCGCAGCACTTGCAAGCGTGCCGCCTGCAGCTGAAAAAGAAAACAATGCGGCACACCGGTCTGTTCCTGTTCAATAAGGACCGAGGAAACAGCTTTAAAAAAATGCTTCATTGCTGTATTCATAAAAAAGAGGATGGGCAGCTCACCGGCTGCCCATCCTCTTTTGCTATATTTTTTCTTTCGGCCCTGATTTCCTCTATTTCGAAAGTTCGATCAAAAGGTCTCCAGTCTGGATGGCTTCCCCATTTGCAACATGGATTTCACCGACCGTACCGGAATAAGGGGCCTGGACGGTCGTTTCCATCTTCATCGCTTCCGTGATCATCAGATGATCGCCCTTTTCGACCTTTTCCCCTTTTTCAACAATAACCTTAATAACTGTACCTGGCATGGATGCTGCTATATGCTTCTCATTTTTAGGATCAGCCTTCATCTTTGCAGATGCAGCAATTTTAATGCTTTCATCCTTGATGGAAACCTCGCGGGGCTGCCCGTTCAATTCAAAGTAAACGATCCTGGTGCCGTCCGCTTGCGGCTGTCCGATGGAAACAAGCTTTACAATCAGCGTTTTTCCAGTTTCAATTTCCACTTCTATTTCTTCTCCCAGCCTCAGGCCGTACAGGTAGGTCGGCGTATCCAGAACGGAAACATCGCCAAACTGCTCGACAGTGCTGCAGTATTCCATGAATACTTTCGGATAGAGTGCATAGGCAATCGCTTCAAAGCTTGTCACCGGCCTTCCGAGCTCGTGGAAAAGCTTCTCCTTAAGCTTATCGAAATCCACGTCCTCCAGAAGCTCTCCCGGCCTTACAGTGATTGGTTCTTTACCCTTTAATATAACTTCCTGAAGCTCTTTCGGGAAGCCGCCATAAGGCTGGCCGAGAGACCCTTCAAACAGTTCAACTACAGAATCAGGGAAGTCGAGCGAGTGTCCGCGTGTGATGACATCTTCTTCTGTCAATTCATTTTGGACCATATACAGGGCCATATCGCCGACAACCTTTGATGAAGGAGTGACTTTTATGATATCGCCGAACATGTGGTTGACCCGGGAATACATTTCCTTGACCAGGTCCCATTTTTCCCCAAGGCCTACCGCTTTTGCCTGCTGCTGCAGGTTGCTGTACTGCCCTCCAGGCATCTCATGCTTATAGATCTCCGTATGTGGAGACTTCATTCCGGACTCAAAATCCTGGTAGTATTTTCGGACATCTTCCCAATAGTGGGACAGCTGCTCCAGTGCTTCAACATTCACTTCAGGCTGGCGTTCCTCTCCTGAAAGGGCATAATACAGGGAGCTTGCGCTTGGCTGTGAAGTCAGGCCGGCCATCGTGCTTAGTGCAACATCCACAATGTCCACACCGGCCTCGATAGCCTTGCTGTAGGTCATGACGCCGTTCCCGCTCGTATCATGCATGTGAAGATGGATTGGAATATCAACTGTTTCTTTCAGCTCTGAAATCAGTTCATACGCTGATTTCGGCTTGAGCAGCCCCGCCATATCTTTAATTGCCAGAATATGCGCTCCCTGGTTTTCAAGCTCCTTTGCCATTGATTTGTAATATTCCAGATTATACTTGGTCCTCGCGCTGTCCGAAATGTCGCCGGTGTAGCAGATGGCTGCTTCTGCTATTTTGCCGGTATCACGCACAGCCTCTATCGCCACTTCCATCCCTTTGACCCAGTTCAGGCTGTCAAATATACGGAAAACATCGATGCCTGCATAAGCAGACTTTTGAACAAACTCCCTGATCACATTATCAGGATAGTTTTTATAGCCTACAGCATTGGATGCCCTCAAAAGCATCTGGAAAAGGACATTCGGCATTTTTTCCCTTAGCTTGAGAAGCCTTTCCCAAGGATCCTCTTTTAAGAAACGGTATGCAACATCAAAGGTTGCCCCTCCCCACATTTCATAAGAGAACATTTCCGGCAGAAGCTTTGCTGTCGGTTCTGCAATATGCGCGATGTCAGTCGTACGTACGCGCGTGGCCAGCAGGGACTGATGGGCATCACGGAAGGTGGTGTCAGTCAATAGGACCTTATCCTGCTCCTTGATCCATTTCACCAGACCTTCCGGACCCTGGCTGTCCAGGATCTGCTTTGTCCCGTCCTGGTATTCCTGGTTATAGCGGAGCTTCGGAATCCTCGGCTTCTCGAAAACCGGCCGCTTCTTTTTCTCTACCCCCGGGAAGCCGTTGACTGTTACATTGCCGATATAGGCAAGCATCTTTGTGCCGCGGTCTTTTCGTTTAGGGAATAAAAACAGCTCAGGCGATTTGTCGATGAAAGATGTATCATATTCCCCTGTAATGAACTTCTCGTGCTTGACGACATTTTCAAGGAAAGGAATATTTGTCTTGATTCCGCGGATCCTGAATTCCTGCAGGTTCCTCACCATTTTTGAAGCAGCCTGCTCAAAGGTTAGTGCCCATGTGGACAGTTTGACGAGCAGCGAATCATAATATGGGGTTATAACAGCCCCCTGGAAGCCATTGCCTGCATCGAGCCTCACCCCGAAACCGCCACCGGATCGGTAGGTCATGAGCTTCCCCGTATCAGGCATAAAATTGTTCAGAGGATCCTCAGTGGTAACCCGGGACTGGATCGCATAGCCATTGATCTTTATATCCTCCTGTGCAGGGATCCCCACTTCCCGGCTATGGAGATCAAATCCTTCTGCGACAAGGATCTGCGTCTGGACAATATCCACCCCTGTCACCATTTCAGTGATCGTATGCTCAACCTGTACGCGGGGATTTACCTCAATGAAGAAAAACTCATCCCCGGAGGTAAGGAATTCCACTGTTCCGGCATTCACATAGTCGACATTTTTCATCAGCCTTACAGCCGCATCACAGATTCTCCCGCGGAATTCTTCAGAGAGAGAGACGCACGGTGCAACCTCGACCACTTTTTGATGGCGCCGCTGCACTGAGCAGTCCCTTTCAAACAGGTGGACGATGTTCCCGCTTTTGTCACCGATGATCTGAACTTCGATATGCTTAGGGTTTTCGATGAATTTTTCAACATAAACCTCATCATTCCCGAAAGCAGCCTTCGCTTCTGATTTCGCCCTTTCGTATGCCTCTTTCACATCATCAAGGCTTCTGACAATCCTCATCCCTCTGCCTCCGCCGCCAAGGGAGGCTTTGATGATGATCGGGAAACCATGGTCCTTCCCGAATAAAATCACTTCTTCCAGGCTTTTAACGGGCCCGTCGCTCCCCGGAATGACAGGGATTTCCGCACGCATCGCCTGATCTTTTGCCTTTACTTTGTCCCCGAACATATCCAGGTGCCGGGAAGTTGGTCCAATAAAAATGATGCCTTCCTCTTCACATCTTTTAGCGAATTCAATATTTTCTGACAAAAAACCATAGCCGGGATGAATGGCGTCAACATTTCTTGCCTTCGCAATCCCGATGATCCCCTCTATATCCAGATAGGCATCAATCGGCTTTTTGCCTTCTCCGACGAGGTAAGCCTCATCTGCTTTATACCGGTGGTAGGAGCCTGAATCTTCCTTAGAATAAACAGCCACGGTCCGGATATTCAGCTCAGTGCATGCCCGAAAAACCCGGATTGCGATTTCTCCTCTATTGGCAACCAGTACCTTATTAATTTGTCTGCTCACAAATTCCACCCCATCCATAGTCTTTTAGATGCCTTTCCGGAACTTGCAGAAAGGCTTGGCTAATTTGTATTGCTATATGTAAAGACTTCGGCCGCTTTGCAGCAGAGATTCTGCAGCAAAGCGGCCAAAGCCTGCAGCCCTGATTTAAATGCCTGCAGCTTTAAAGCGTTCCTGTATTAAGAGTGAATGTGTAAAAAAACGCAAGGAAAAAACACGTCCCCTGCGCTTATTTTTTATAAAAATAGGCTCCCCCGGAAACTTTCTGGTTTTGTTCTGCCTGTTTTTCGCTGGCTCTATTTTTATATTTAGATTCATAGTTTACAAACATTGATACGTTTACAAGAATCCCCATCGCAATTGAAAGCTGCAGAAGTGAAGATCCGCCGTAGCTCACAAATGGAAGCGGGACCCCTGTCAGAGGTATCACGCCTGAAATCCCTCCGAGGTTGATGAATGACTGGATGCCGATCATCCCAGCAATGCCGATGGCAAGCAGGCTTCCAAAAGGATCCTTGCATTTCATCCCTATGTACAGGCCCCTCAGAACGATATACCCAAGTGAGAGCAGAACGAAACAAACACCGAATGCCCCCAGCTCCTCTGCTATGACAGCCATGATGAAATCTGTGTGCGGTTCTGGCAGATAGCCAAGCTTCTGCACGCTCTGCCCGAGGCCGAGCCCTTTTACACCGCCTGCTCCGAGAGCCAGGAAAGAGTTGACAAGATGATACCCGTCATTCTGGGCATCTGCAAAGGGATCCTGAAGAACCTGGATCCTGGCCATTTGCACATCGGAGAAGAGCTTGTCATTCATAATCAGGATAAACGGGAGGGCAATGATAAAGGCAATCAGACACAGCTTTAAGATGTTTTTATAGCTCATGCCGGAACTCAGGATGATTGTGGCCGATATCAGGAAAATGATTGCCGCTGTCCCGAAATCCGGCTGTACAGCCACAAGCATGCAGACAAGGATCAAGTATACCAGGGGTGGGACAACCCCTTTATTAAACTGGTCGATATAGCTCTGTTTCTTTGCATAAACGGCTGATAGATAAATAATAACAAAAATCTTTACAAATTCTGAAGGCTGGAGGCTCAATGGCCCGAGTTTAAACCAGCTTTGCGCATTCCCTGCCACATGGCCGAATATAAACAAAGCGCCAAGGCCGATCAGTGAACCGAAAACCATCGGAACAAGGATCTTATTGCTGATCAGCGCCTTATAGGGAAAGAGTGCTGTGAAAATAAATACTAAGGCGGCCCCGAGCAGATAGATCTTCTGTCTTTGATAGAAATGGTCGCTTTCGAAGCCATACCTTTGCACGGCTGTTACCATACTTGCACTGTAAATCATAATGAGACCGAATAATGCCAGCATAACGACGACAGCAATCAATGTGTAATCGTATGATTTTAATATTTTTTTGAACATCCAACCTCTTCCTCATCTTCTGCGTTGTATTACCTATTCTACTATAGAAAGGAGATTCCTGCATTGAAGTAAAGAAATGTTAATTTTAATGTAACATATTAATTCATCAAACATCAGAATTATGTCATACTATTTAAAATTATGCTGCACTTCTTTTTCTTTACCATAGCATGTACAAAAAAACTCAAACCCTTGTGTTAAAAGAAAGTTTGAGTTTTTTACATTTATTTTCTTAATGAAGCTTCATGCAGGATGGAGAGTTCTTTTTCAAGCTCTCCCAGGATGGCTTTGCCTGTCTTTTCCTCGATGAGCCCGAGCCGGACGGCAAAATCTATTTCACGGGATAAACCGAACATCTGCGTATCAAGCACTTCCTCATACAAAGGGCACTGGGGCATTGTCAGATTATCCATCTGCACTTTAATAAGCTTTAATATTTTATCAGCGTCCGCCTTAAGCAAGGCATTGGCTTTTTCTTGATGATCGACTATCAGTTCTGACGCCAACATGGATCCCCCCGTTTCCGAGCGATTATCTATCTATAAATTTTATACTTAAGAAGGCAAAAATGCAAGACATATAAGGGGAAAGCTGCACATGCGGGGAGAAATACCAGCACCCCGCCAGGAGGGGCTTCCAGTGTGAGGGTCCCATAGTATCTTTCACAGACAAAAATAGGTATAATTTAAGAAGGTACATACAGGAGGTAGCTAGTTATGGACAATATCATAATGATAAAAGGGAAAGTGAAATTTGAGATCACACTTGATCCCGGTGTATGGATTTTTGATGACCGAAGGGTAGACCTGAACGAATTCTTTCACGCTGATATCATCAAAAAGGATGAGCTCGAAGAGTATACCAAATCAGTTTCAAAGCACTGGGACAGAGAAATCATGGAGGGTGCTGTCCATCCTCCGACATTAAAGACCGAAAAAAAATTCGAGAAAGAAAAAGTGCTTAACGGGACTTTTGGCATTCCCTTAAAGCCTTTCCTTAAAAATGCCGAACCTGCTGAAGATGCCTCTTCCTTTGTCATCTCTGCCGGTGACGGCGAGGTGGAAATGCCGCTGGAAACCGCTGAAGATCTGATCCTCGGCTACTCTCTGAACGGCAAGCCGCTGAAAGAGGACGGCCCTGTGCACGTCTATTACGGAGACGGAAGCAATAAGGATAATCCGATCAAGCATATAAAGCAGTTCATCGTTCGCTGATTATCATGCAGGAGGGGGGAGCCGGGATGCTCCGCCCTCTTTAATTATGGGCATAAGATTAATATTCTACAGGGCGTAATCAGCTTTTGTATTACAGGAGTAAGTTCCATAAAGGCCGCTGTTCCCTCTCTTACTGATACAGCGGCTCAAGTTCCCCTTTTTCGTGCGCCATACGGATGACATGAAATTGAAACTGCTATATCCCGCTCCAGCCCGCCATATATATACCTCTTATAAAAGATCAGCTGCCAGCTGTGCCAGACCTGACCTTTCCCCTTTAATAAGCTTAGTATGGCCTGAAATCTTTTGGTCCTTAAATCTTTCCACTACATAGGTAAGTCCATTATTGAAGGCATCAAGATACGGATGGTCGATCTGTTCCGGATCTCCCATCAGGACAATCTTGCTTCCTTCTCCCACCCGGGTAAGGATGGTCTTTACTTCGTGCTTGGTAAGGTTTTGGGCTTCATCAATGATGATATACTGATCCGGCACGCTTCTTCCCCTTATATATGTGAGCGCCTCGACCTCGATCGACCCCATCCCTGCAAGGATGGCATCAAGCTCGCCCGGTTTCTTGGCATTAAAAAGATATTCCAGATTATCGTAAATCGGCTGCATCCATGGCCTTAATTTTTCTTCTTTCTCCCCCGGGAGATAGCCGATATCCTTGCCTACAGGAACGATCGGCCTGGCCACCAGCAGCTTTTTGTATTCTCCGAAATCCTCAGTCTGCATCAGGCCGGCTGCCAGTGCGAGCAGTGTCTTCCCTGTCCCCGCTTTCCCAACCAGCGTCACAAGCGGCACATCTTTACGGAGAAGGAGCTCTGCGGCCATTGTCTGCTGTACATTGCGAGGGCGGATCCCCCAGATATGGTCCCCGTCAAACACAAGCTTTCTGGCTTTCTTTCCCGCCTGGTCTACTATGCCTATCGCAGAAGAAGAAGAGCCCAGTGCATCTTTCATAATGATGAATTGGTTGGGATAAAAAGGGTGATTGGCTATATCAGCAAGCGGCACCTCCCCTTTTTCATAAAATCTCCCCAAAAGATCGACGCTTACATACACCTCAAGAAATCCCGTATAAATATGGTCATTTTCAACCACCCTGTCACTCAGAAAATCTTCTGTCTGAAGCCCGATTGCATCCGCCTTCACCCTCACTAATGCATCTTTGCTGACAAGTATGACCGGGCGGCCGTTTTCCTTAGTCTCTTCTTCCAGTGAAAGATTCTTTGCGACTGCAAGGATCCGGTTGTCATTTGTTTTTTCAATGAATATCTCCTGCAATTCATGAAAAGACCGGTGATTCAGCTCAATTCTGAGTCCCCCGCCATTTTCAAGCTGAATCCTTTCATGCAGCTTGCCGGTTTCCCTCAGATTATCAATCAGCCTCGAAACCTGCCTTGCATTTCTCCCAACCTCGTCCATATATCGTTTCTTAGAGTCAACCTCTTCCAGGACAACTGCCGGAATGACTACTTCATTGTCTTCAAAAGAAAAGATAGAATGCGGGTCCTGCAGCAGGACATTGGTATCCAATACATATATTTTCGTCAATATGATGCCTCCTGCTCCTTGTAGGTCAAAATGAATGTTTCTTCTAAGGCTTATATTTCGCTGTCCGGAGCCTGCATTTTGCCTGGCTTGAAGAAGCAATCATAAGCTTTAAGAAACAAGCCTTGGTAAACTATATGTTTTCCTGCATAAAGATAGACGAATTTTTGCAGAATAATCCTTACGAAGAACTTTCCCGGGCATGTAGCTTTTCAGCATCTGGAAAACATCTGGAATAAGAATAATTGGAGGTGCTTAAATTGAAGAGATGGCTTGGTTATATAGCCGCTGTTTCAATGCTGGCAGGCTGTGCTGCGAACAGCCAATCAGCAGATGACGGCAGCCGGAATCTGGTGAATGTTAAGAACAGCACCATTACGAATAACAGCAGGGAATCAGAACAGGAGATCTCAAGGCATCTTGTAGATCTGGCAGAAAGGGTGCCAAATGTCAAAGATGCGGCGGCTGTGGTTTTCGCAGGATATGCCATTGTAGGGATTGATGTGGATAAAGATATAGACAGATCTGAAGTGGGCTCCATTAAATATTCTGTTACAGAAAGCCTGCGCAACGACCCTCATGGGGCAAGGGCGCTTGTAGTAGCAGACCCGGACTTGAATGCGAGGATCCGGGAAGTCGGCCAGGATATACAAAACGGGCGTCCCATCCAGGGCATACTGAATGAACTCGCAGATATCACGGGAAGGATTATGCCTGAAGTTCCCGGGGACATCACTGAGCCCCAGCCGAAGGATGCGACCGAGGAGCCAAAAAACAAGCTCAATTCATCAGAACGTTCTGAGCTGGAGGATAAGCAGCAAAAGCAATCGAATTACCATAAAGATTAAAGTTATATGAATCAGCACAAAAAAAGCTTAGTCCCGTGGTCTTGTCCCTGTCAAGTAGACAAAATAAAAAGCTATGCAGTGAGCGCGTGTCGATATTCAATCGGTGCGCGTTTCTTTAGTTTCTTTTGTCTTCTTTTGTAGTTGTAATGGTAGATGTAATCCTCAAGAGCTTGCTCTAGTTCTTTTTCTGACTTACATTTATTCATATACAGCTTCTCGGTTTTGAGGTGTGAGAAGAATGATTCTACACACGCGTTGTCCAGGCAGTTTCCTTTTCGAGAGTGGCTGCCCTTGATGCCATTCTTCTCTAATCGGCTGCTGTATAACTTTGACGTGTACTGAAAGCCTTGATCTGAATGGAGAACGGCTTTAGCTACGTCTTTTTTCTTTGTCCATTTTTCTACCGTATCTAACACAAGTTCCAGGTCATTTCTCTTAGATAGTTCCCAACTGACTATTTCGTTATTAAAGAGATCCTGTATGACCGATAAATAATAAAATTCTTCTCCAACAGACATATATGTGATATCCGTTACCATTTTTTGATTAGGTCCTGCAGCCTTAAAATTCCTTTTAAGGCGATTAGGGAAGATGATAGAAGGACTATGGCCGTGCCGTTTTCTTTTCTTCCGGATGACTGATTGTATATCCATTTCCTTCATCAGCCTGTTAATCTTCTTGTGGTTAACTACATACCCGTTTTCATGTAATTCGTCTGTAATACGTGGCCGACCATATTCAGGATGTATGAAATGAATCCCTAATATGTGTTCTCGAATGTCATGGTCATCCCTAGCCTTTTCTTCCCGTATAGCTTTCGTTTTTCTCCATTTGTAATAACTAGCCGGTTTGATATAGGCTATTTCCAGCAGCCAGGATACCGGATAGGTATCCCTTAGCTCATCGATCAGCTCATACTTTATTCCTCTGGGTATGTTTCCTCCTCCTTTACCAGATTTGGATACTGCTTTTTTAGAAAGTCAACCTGTGCTTTTAGATAATCCCTTTCCTCTTCAACCGATTTGAATTTAGTCCTAGGCCTGCCTTTTAAAGGGTTAGAGACTCCATTACGCTCATCAAACGGGACTCCTTCTTTCCATTTCTTAACCCACACTTTTAGCTGGCTACAGTGACGGATTCCCAATTCTTCTGCCAACACTTTATAACTTTTAGACCCATTCACGTATCTCATGACGGCATTATGTTTAAACTCCTCCGAATAGCTATTAAAAGTTTGTCCTTTCTTTGCCATGAAAAAATCCCCTCCAAGTAGCATTCTTTCCTCCATGGTAACATGAAGGTTTTTTTGAATGTCTACTTAAAGGGGACAATATCACCCGCGACTAAGCTTTTTTCATGGCCTCCATCACCTGCTGATCGAGCCTTTCTGCTGCTTTTTTATCATATGTTTTGTCATATTGGGGATCAGCTGTCATTTTAGATCCATAAAACATAACATCCCTTACCTCACTGATCTTCAGTTCTGCAAGTGCCAGCTTGAGGGGGACAGATTCCATTTTTTCCAGCTTCACTGCCGCTTCTCCCTGGATGGAGTATGTAGATTCGTTGGCAATGATATTGATGACTACATGCCTGTTATGTTTAATATTTTCAATAATCCTCGATCTGCTGTCAATAGCAAAGCAGATTGTTTCTTCATCCTTTGCCAGGACCCATGATATAGCATTCACGTTCGGCCCGCCTGTTTCATGGTCCACTGTTGCGAGAGTAACAAACCGCTCCTGCTGAAGCTCATCGAATAAGGGCTTGATCAGCCTCGGCTCAACTTGATTTGCCATTACTTTCCCCTCCTCTTAGTCCTATAATAGTATGACTTTCCCCAACTTTCAAGAACCCGTTCCCAGATGCTCTGCCCCCGGTGCAATCTAATTCGAAACTCTTGCCAAACTGTACTATAATATAAATAAGCAATATAGATAAGCAGCTTTTCTGACGGGCTGTCCCTCCGGCTGAAAAATAGGCAGAGGGCCGGCCGCGAGGACCAGTGCTTCAGACTTCTGATCATTCAACTACATTAATAAATCGGGGTGTCATTATGAGAGTAAAATGTGTGCTTTGCGATAAGATAGAATCGATTGAAAATGAATCATTTCAGGCAAAACGCCTGCGTAACCGGCCGATCCATACGTATATGTGCAAGCCGTGCGAAGAAAGAATAACGGAAAAAACCAACCAAAGGGCCGCCACAGGCAACTTTAAGCTTTACCGGAGCCGCACGGAAGAAGAGGAATGGTAAAAACCGCCCTTGCCTCCGGGGCTGGAGCAGGCTTTTTTTTGGGATTATTCCTGAAGGCCGCTGAAACATTGACCGGCAAGAAAGTGTATGTGCTGCTTCTGAATATCGATTTTATTCCCGTGCTGGGGGATATTCGCTGGAGCGAGGCATCTGAATTCTTTTTCCATCTCCTATTTTCGCTGCTGTTAAGCTTTTGCCTGCTGCTTATTCTGCAGGCCGGAAAATGGCCGACACTGCGGGGATGCTTTTTATGGTCGTTTGCCATCACTTTTCCTGCCCTCCTGCTCTATTTTCCACTCTCCCTTCTGGCAGAGCGGCAGGTACCGCTCCCGGGTGATATGATGGCATTCGGTTTGTGGACAGCAGGCCATATTCTCTACAGCATAGTCCTCGCCAGCTTCTTTTGGCTGGGAATCAGAAAAACCCGCTTGCCCTGATGGGGGAAGCGGGTTTTTCTTATAATGGGAAGTTCGGATATTTCTCCGGCTCTTCATTGATTTGGTCCAGCATGACATTGATCAGCTCAGCCGGAAAACGGAAGCTTCTTCTTTCATTTTTATCTGTAAAAAAGACAGTGTAAAAATCCGCTTCTTTAACAGCCTCAATCTCTGAAAGCTTTAAGTCCTCAGTCAGAATCGCTTTGAACATTTCTTCCGTTTCTGCAGCTGCAGTATCCTCCGGCCGTGCATCGCAAACAACCTTGATTGTAAGCCAATTATAGATTGAATCCTGCAGAGATTTCATCATAACGACCTGCCTCCCCGGCTGCTACATGCCTGCTTCCTGTTTTTTCTGCTGGTGCAGCCTGATTTTATAGATGATCAGGATAAGGGCGGCAACCACCAGGCCCTCCCCAATTGGGAGAAAGACTCCCAAAAAGGTCAGGACCGTGCAGCCCAGGATTAAAAACAAATAAATGACAGCCGACTTTGCCAGCGGGAGCTTTTTGGCAAATCCGAGCTTGAATACGACTACACATAAAAGAATGATGGTTATATAGAGCATCCACATTCCTAATTCAGGATTCTCGTCCACTTTATATAACGCGGCGAAAAAAGACAGGCGTTCAGCAATCATATTGCTCTCCTCCTTTTTAAGTCTTTAGTTCGTTTCTGCGTATTTCTTCTTTTTAGCGATCCGTTCACGTTCGTTCTTATCCAGGATTTTCTTGCGCAGGCGGATGGATTCCGGAGTCACTTCGCAATACTCATCATCATTCAGGTACTCAAGCGCTTCTTCAAGCGTCATGATGCGCGGCTTTTTCATAGTAGCCGTCTGGTCTTTATTGGCAGAACGGATATTGGTAGCCTGTTTTACTTTTGTGATATTGACGGTGATGTCATTCTCACGAGTATGTTCTCCAACAATCATGCCTTCATAGATTTCTGTTCCGGCTTCAAGGAAGATGATTCCTCTGTCTTCAACCTGCATGATTCCATAAGTAGAAGCTTTTCCGCTTTCCATGGACACAAGAACACCCTGGCGCCTTCCGCCAACCTGGCCCTGTGCCATTGGCTGATAGCTGTCAAAGGAATGGTTGATGATTCCATATCCGCGGGTAAGCGTCAGGAATTCAGTTGTATATCCGATCAGGCCGCGAGCAGGAACGTTAAAGATCAGGCGGACCTGGCCGCTGCCGTTATTAATCATATCAAGCATTTCGCCTTTTCGGGCACCGATTGATTCCATGATTGAACCAGTATGCTCCTCAGGAACATCGATCTGCACGCGCTCAACAGGCTCGCATCTTACACCGTCGATTACTTTTACGATGACCTCCGGCTTTGACACTTGAAGCTCATAGCCTTCACGTCTCATATTTTCAATCAGGATGGAAAGGTGAAGCTCACCGCGTCCTGACACGACCCACGCATCCGGTGACTCAGTGTTCTCTACGCGAAGACTTACATCTGTCTGAAGCTGGGCACGAAGCCTTTCTTCAATTTTACGTGATGTAACAAACTTGCCTTCTCTTCCTGCAAATGGACTGTTATTGACCAGGAATGTCATCTGCAGTGTAGGCTCGTCGATACGGAGGACAGGAAGAGCTTCCTGATGCTCAACAGGTGTAACGGTTTCCCCTACATTGATATCTTCCATTCCGGAAACGGCAATCAGGTCGCCTGCCTTCGCTTCCTGAATTTCCTGGCGCTTCAGCCCGAAGAAGCCAAAAATTTTGCTTACACGGAATTGTTTTACACTTCCGTCAAGCTTCATGAGTGCAACCTGCTGGCCGACCTGCATGGTTCCGCGGAAAACACGGCCAATCCCGATTCTTCCGACATAGTCGTTATAGTCAAGAAGGGCAACCTGGAATTGAAGATGCTCTTCACTATTGTCAACTGGTGCAGGAATATGATCGACAATCGCATCATAAAGGGACTGCATGTTCTCATCCTGCTTTTCAGGATCTGTACTTGCTGTTCCATTGATGGCAGATGCATAAATAACAGGGAACTCAAGCTGTTCTTCATTGGCATCAAGCTCGATGAACAGGTCAAGGACTTCGTCAATGACTTCGGCAGGACGCGCAAAGTCACGGTCAATTTTGTTGACAACAACAATTGGCGTCAGATTCTGTTCAAGCGCTTTTTTCAATACAAAGCGCGTCTGCGGCATACAGCCTTCGTATGCGTCAACAACAAGCAGAACACCATCAACCATTTTCATGATACGCTCAACCTCGCCGCCAAAGTCAGCGTGGCCCGGAGTATCAAGGATATTGATTCTTGTATCTTTGTACTGGATGGCTGTATTTTTAGCCAGGATGGTAATTCCGCGCTCTCTTTCAAGGTCATTGGAATCCATCGCACGTTCTTCCACATGCTCATTAGTCCGGAAAGTTCCTGACTGTTTCAGCAGCTGGTCAACAAGTGTCGTTTTTCCGTGGTCAACGTGGGCAATAATCGCGATATTGCGAAGATCTTCTCTGATTTTCAAAAAATTCACTCCTAGCTATATTCTAAGCTAATTTATTTTAAAGCTTTATAAACAATCACAACCAAAACATTATACCATAATGACAGTGGTAAACTAAAAGTTTTTTGTGTAAAATAAATTTTAAAGAAAAGAACACATATCTACACTATACCTAAAGACTGGGCTTGATATACATTTTCCATGCTTCAATTCTGGACTTGCTTATGATTTTAAGTGAATCTTCAGGTGCCTGGTCCCGGTTAAACTTTAGGGAGGGGGATTTTTTTGAAAAACATTAAGTGGCCTTTATTATTCTTTGCCGTGGCAGCAGCAGCCTGCATCATGGGTGTCGGCATATCGATTGCCGAGAAAAGTATATTCGGGGTAATTGCCTGTATTGCAGCCCTTGTGCTTGTAATGGGCTTCGGATTTAAAACCAAGAAGAAAATGCGCGAAAACGGATTATTATAACTATAGAACCAGCGAAGAAGCCGGCCCATTGGGGGTCCGGCTTCTTTTTATAGTCTGTTGCTGTTCATGGCTGAAGAGGCTTCAGCAAAAGGAGGTGCTCTTTGCCTCCTTCATCTTTTTCGGATTTATACTGCTCAAAGCCGCTTTTCGAAAGAAACTCCAGCCAGCCGGATTCACTTGCTGGAACAGCGGCAAATACCGCCTTATTCTCTGCAGCCAATTCTTCCCCAAGTGTCAAGAGGATCCCGCAGCCAAGGCCTGTCCCTCTTCTGTCCGGGTGAACAAGGATAGTCCCGAGCCAAGGCTTCCGGTTAGAAGGTGCCCTTCTTACATGGAAGGTAACACCCGCCCTTTCACCATCCTTCTCCCACACTCTCCATTCTCCATCAAGTTCTGAATACGCCTCTATGTATTCCTCAATGCCCCTCCCCTGTGTCTCATGCACAAGCCATTCTCCTGAATGGTCAGCCAAATATTGAAAAAAAGCATAGTCTCCTGCTGAAAGGCTCCTTGAGGTGATCTTACCAGCTGCCATTTTGCAAATAGTCCCTGAGGATCTTTTCATGCAGGCCAGGCTTGCAGATGAAAACTGAGCTTTGCTCTAACAGGTTCAGATCTTCCCCTTTCAGGGTAGTCGCTTTGCCTCCCAATTCGGTTATAAGGATATTCCCTCCAGCAAAGTCCCACGGGGCCAGTCTCAGTGATATATATGCATCGATGCGGCCTGTTGCAACATAAGCCATTTCAATAGCAGCAGATCCGTATGAACGGGTGCCTCTAACATCCCTGACAAGCGGGGCCAGCAGACTTGGGTCGATCCTATTGTTTTCAGTGACCCAGGTAGCATTCAGCCCTATGATAGCATCCTGGACACTTGCTTCTTTCAGGCTCGGTATTTGCATATCGTCCAGATAGGCGCCTTTACCCTGGAAAGCATGATAAAGCTCATCATGGACCACATCGTAAATAAGGCCGATCTTTCCAACCCCATCTTCATATATCCCGATCGATATGGCGAAATTCCTTTGCTGATGAACAAAATTCATTGTTCCATCAATTGGGTCGATAATCCAGACAACTCCATCCAGATCCTCTATTTTGTCCCCAAATCCTTCTTCGCCAAAAATGCGGTGTTCAGGATATGTTTCATTGATTTTGCTGATAAAAAACTGCTCGGTCGCCTGGTCGATGTCAGTCACAAGATCATTCCGGTTGGATTTCGTTTCAATAGTCAGCGTTTTTTGGAAAGAATCCTTGATCCGTCTTCCGGCTTCTTTTACCCATTCTTTTGCTTTTTCATCAATATGATCCCAGTTCGTCATTTCTCTTTCCTCCGTAAAGGCCGGGCTCCAGCTGCCAGCGCCCTGCGCCCGGCCATATATTAATGATAAGATTATCGGAAATGCAGGAACTTCTCAAGCCTAGCGTCCCCCCGCCTCACTCTATTAAGCAATATCCTTCTTTTTTCCCTTCAGAAAAAATAATAAACGGACTCCAGCCATGTTACCGGGAGCCCGTTTTTATTTTCTATTGAAGTTTTCAGCTGACCATTCTGACATTTTTTCTCCTTTTAATGAACCTTTATATATATTTAAATAAATGCTAGAGCCTTTCTCTCACAGCGCTTTCAGCCTAACCAGCTCTTCACGTATCTTTTCGAGCTTTTGTTTTGTTCTTTTTTTGACATTCTCATTATTGTCGCCCATTGCTTCGAAAAGTGTCGCCAGTTCATAATCCATTTCAAGCCTCAGTACGGCGGTTCTTTCCTTTTCACCGGCTTTCTTCTTTACAGAATTAATTAATTGTTTCATGATCTTGCACCCCTTCCGGTTTTGGTTGAATTTTCAGATATCTTTTTTATTATAATATGAAGTCCTCAAAGCAGTTGCAACAAAATTGTGCTGATACCCATTGCCTGTAAATAAGAGGTCAGAAGCTGTTCATTTCCCCTTTTTCCTGCGCTGTGCTACAATGTTGCCAAAATCAGCAGGAGGTTATACATATGCCATTCAGCGGCTTTTCCAATGCAGACTTTGATGTTTTTAAAATAGATGGACTAGAAGAAAGAATGGATAGCTTGAAAGAAAATATCCGTCCAAAGCTTGAGGAGCTGGGCAGCTATTTTGCGCCGGGCTTATCAGCTCTTACAGGAGATGAAATGCATCCCCATGTTGCCAAGCATGCCAGAAGGACAATCAATCCGCCAAATGATACCTGGGTTGCCTTTGCGGCTAATCCAAGAGGATATAAAATGCTCCCCCATTTTCAGATCGGATTATGGGAAAGCCATGTGTTCATTTGGTTTGCCACCATTTACGAAGCACCCAATAAAAAGGAATTCGGGGCTGCATTAAAGAAAAACTTAAGCGAAATCTACAGCAGCATCCCCGGCAGCTATGTATGGTCAGGAGATCACACAAAGCCTGGCGCCGTTTCTCACAGTTCCCTTGATAAGTCAGAACTTGAGGCCATGTTCGACCGCCTCGAAAACGTTAAAAAGGCGGAAATCCTCTGCGGTGTCAACATACCGCGTGAAGAAGCCATCAAGCTCAGCGCTGAGGAATTCCTGCAGAAAGCTGATTCTGTATTTAAAAATCTATTACCCCTATACAAAATGGCATAAACGGGTCCAGACGCCCAAACTGCCAAAAGAACCTGCATCAGATCGATGCAGGTTCTTTTGTTTACTTCATTTTTACTTTGTCCCCGGCTTTTGCCTCTTTGGCTGCTTTTACGGAACGGTATGGCGAATACCCGCTCGTTTCTTCAAATTCGCTGCAGACTGTCTTTTCCTGGGCCTTGCCTGGTACAATTTCTTTAAAACGGCGGTACGAATCCATAAGGATTTCCCTGTCGACCCCTTTTTCATAAGCGGCTTCAACGCTCTCAAAGAACTTTATCACGTCTACAATTTCTTCTGTCGACCAATCCGGGTCGATTGGATATTGATATTCCAAAGATGTTCACTCCTCTTCAAGCATCTTAGCTGATTTTAACCAGTCCAAGAAAATTTTGCAATTCTTGTCCTAGTCTGCCCATGAGCGACGGATATCTTCTGCTTCTTTAATAATCCTGCTGACCAGATCGCCAGCTGAAGGAATATCCTTAATCATGCCCATTACCTGCCCTGCCCAGGCAAATCCTTCAGTTTCAGAGCCGTCATGGATATAGCGCTTGTTTGCCTGCCCGCTTATATAATCCTTCAGTTCTTCATAACTGCCATTATTCTTTTCAATTTCCAATATTCTGTCTGCCCATGAGTTGGCAATGACCCTCGCAGGAGCCCCGAGCGAACGTTTAATGACAATGGTGTCATTTTCCGATCCCCCGACCAGTCTTTCTTTATACAGCTTTGAAGCATGCACACACTCTTCTGTAGCCACAAATCTTGTGCCCATTTCAATTCCTTCCGCACCAAGGCTCAAGGCAGCCATCAAGCCCCTGCCGTCGCCGATCCCGCCAGAGGCGATCACTGGAATCGACACAGCATCTGAAACCTGGGGAACAAGCACCATTGTCCCGGTATCTGTCCTTCCAAGATGCCCTCCCCCCTCCTGGCCGACAACCATCACAGCATCCGCGCCGAGTTCTTCTGCTTTAACAGCCTGCCTTCTTGCCGCCACAAGCACAAGCTTCCTGACATCAGTTCCCTTCAGCATCTCAAAAATCGGAGCCGGATTCCCGCCCGTCATGGAAATGACCGGGACACCCTCCTGAAGCGCTGCTTCCAGGAACCCCTCGAACGGCCTGCCATGCTGCCCGATGGCAAAATTAACGCCAAAAGGCTTTTCCGTTATCGTTTTGACCTTTCTGATTTCCGTTTTGAGCTCCTCCGGCGAAGGCAGCGACATGGCTGTTATTTGTCCCAGTCCGCCTGCATTGGAAACCGCTCCTGCAAGCTCAGAGTACGCAAGATGCGCGAGGCCTCCTTGAATGATCGGGTACTGTATATCCAATAAATCCGTTACTCTAGTCTGCCATTTCATCTTTGTCTCCCCTTTTCCTTCTCAATTCTCCTTCAAATACTTCGGGACAGCAGCTGAAAATTCCTTTTTTAACAGGCGGGAAACCGGAAATCCACTGTATGGGCGCAGGGGCGAATAGTCAAGAGTATTTCATCGAATGCTACAGAAAAGGGATATATTCAGCCGCTCTGCAAATTTGCCTGCCAATGCCGGCTAGAATCGCTTTGCATCCATATGCTTTAATGCTATAATTCATTTGTTTTATAAGTATATTAACGACAATGATTAAAGAGGTGTGGGAATAGTTGCTACAATCTGAAACACCGTTATTCAGCGGTTTACTGGCACATGCAAAAAAGAACCCTATTCAATTTCATATACCCGGACATAAAAAAGGGGCGGGAATTGACCCGGAGTTCCGTGAATTTATCGGAGATAATGCCCTGTCAATCGATTTGATTAACATCGGCCCCCTTGATGATCTCCATCAGCCGAAAGGAATCATCAAACAGGCGCAGGACCTGGCTGCAGAAGCATTTGGTGCAGATCATACATTCTTTTCAGTTCAGGGAACCAGCGGAGCGATCATGACGATGGTCATGGCAGTCTGCGGGCCTGGGGACAAAATTATCGTACCAAGAAATGTTCATAAATCTGTGATGTCAGCCATTGTCTTCTCAGGTGCGACCCCTATTTTCATTCACCCGGAGGTTGATGAAAAGCTCGGAATTTCACATGGAATCACTACGGATTCAGTGGAGAAGGCACTTAGCCAGCATCCCGACGCTAAAGGTGTGCTGGTTATCAATCCTACCTATTTTGGAATATCAGCAAACCTGAAGGAGATTGTTGAGATCGCTCATTCCTATGAGGTGCCTGTCCTTGTGGATGAAGCACATGGTGTTCATATTCATTTCCATGAAGACCTGCCGATGTCTGCGATGCAGGCTGGCGCCGATATGGCCGCTACCAGTGTCCATAAACTGGGCGGATCAATGACGCAAAGTTCAATCCTGAATGTTAAAGGAAATCTTGTTTCCCCTAAGCGCGTTCAGTCGATCCTAAGCATGCTGACAACGACCTCTACCTCCTATCTGCTGCTTGCGTCTCTTGATGTTGCAAGAAGAAGACTTGCTACAGAGGGGAAAGAGCTGATTGAGCGGACAATAGACCTGGCACAGTATATGAGGAAAGAAATCAATGAGGTTGACCGCCTCTACTGTGTCGGTGACGAGATTCTTGAAACCAAGGCGGCTTATGATTATGATCCGACCAAATTGATTATCTCTGTGAAAGAGTTAAATGTAACAGGATATGATGTAGAAAAATGGCTCCGCGAGAAGTTTAATATCGAGGTCGAGCTATCAGATTTATATAATATCCTCTGCATCATTACTCCAGGAGATACCAAACAAGAGGCAGATGCCCTGCTTGCGGCACTCAGGGAATTATCTGCGGGCGGCCTTCAAGAAACTGAACGCAAGGATGCAAAAGTGATGCTGCCTAATATACCGGTGCTTTCGTTAACGCCACGGGATGCTTTTTATGCAGAAACTGAGCTTGTCCCTTTTGACGAATCTGAAGGGCGCATCATTGCAGAATTCATCATGGTCTACCCTCCAGGAATCCCAATCTTCATTCCAGGGGAAATCATCACGAAGGATAATCTTGTCTATATTAAAACAAATATGGAGGCAGGACTGCCTGTCCAGGGACCTGAGGACTACGATTTCAAATTTCTGCGTGTGATTAAAGAGCATAAAGCGATCAGGTAAGAATATGGAACAAAAGCGCAAGCGCCTTGATCCACCCCTTAAGGAACGCAGACTAAAAACGCCACGTCCTGCTGCAACGTCTGCATGACCCCCATCCTGGGGGGCTTCAAGACGAACCTCCCGGAAAGGCGTTCTTTGCCTTTTTGGGAGGTTTGGCTTGTGACCTCGGCGCAGCTGCTGGACGTGGATCAAGAATTGATAATAATCCACAAGGATTACTAATTATAAATTCCTAAACAGTAAAAAAGAAAGCATGCAATTTTTGCATGCTTTCTTCTATAAAATCATTTTTAATGCTGATTCTAATTGCTTTTCTCTTTTTGTCCGCCTTTTCTGCAATTGCATTTCGCATACAGAACCGTTACCTTTTCATCTTCAAAGTGATCGATTGTTGAATTGCAATCCTGACATACAATTGTGCCCATCTGTTCAATCCCCTTTTCGCTGAATTTGGTTTTGAAAGCGTTTTATTTTACTCTAAACCTATAATATTATAACATTATTAAAATATCAAGCCTAAATTGTATGACACATTTTGCGGGTTATCGCTTATTTTTCATTCTTTTTTTCCAGGGAGGAAGGATCATTCCCTATTAAAAACTTCTATAAGGTTACAGCATCCCGCAAGAATGGTAAAATTAAATCTAAATATTCTGTTTTTAAAGGAGGTTTCTTCATGTCGAGCAGCGCTTACATAAAACTGGTCAAAACATCAAGCCAGGAAACGATTACAATTCAGGAGGTAAAAGATTTACTGGAATATTATAAAGCTATAACCGCAAAAACCGGCGATCAGGTTGATTGGGGTTACAGCAAAGCAGCCTTTCCTTATGAAATAAAGGAATATACACAAGGAGACGGAAAACGGCTTTGGCTGCAATCTTTGGATGACCGTTATAATACGATACTGATAGGAGTAGGAACAGAAATGATACAAGATGCTGACAGCACAGAGCGGATCCAATCCTATATACAGCTTACCCTGCCGGAAAATGCAGCAATGGGCGACAAAAGCAAAGCGAATGAATTCTGTAAATTTTTAGCTAAGAAACTCCAGGCTGAACTGCAGCTGTTCAACGGAAGAATTATGTACTTTAACGGGCGAAAATAATAAGGTATGATAATATAGATTCGTTGAAATAAGTTTCAGGTATTAAGGAGTTGTCAGCTTGAAGAAAAGAGTCCTAATCATCATAATAGTCAGTCTGGCTTTTACACTGGTGTCCCCTTTCATTTTTGACGCAAGGCTGGAAGACAAGCCGGATTCATTAACACAGAATCTTCTATTCGGGGGCCCTTTCCCTTTTGCCGAGCAGACCAGCTATCTGCCAGAGCAGGAGGATGCATATCCGGTGGTTATACAATTTGAATCTCCCCTGGAAAAAGAAACGAATTACAAGCTTACGCCCCTCGTGTTGACAGAGCTGAGCTATTTTCTTTTCTTTTTCGCAGTCACAACTATAATAGCTAGATTATTTAAAGGGAATGTTAGAAGGTAAGAAGAAAGAGCGGCACTCGATGCCGCTCTTTTTCTGGTTTATAAAGCTGTTTGGATCCTGTCAGGATCCACAATTTCATACCCTTTTGCCTGAAGGCCCTTTACAATCCCCTCCAGCGCTGCATTCGTCCAATCTCTGTCATGCATAAGCAGATTGGCTCCGTCGGTCAGATATGGGGAATTGACCATAATGTCCGTCAAGGCCTCTTTGTTTTGATAGTCCTTTTCCCAATCGTATCCATATGTCCAGTTCATGAGCTCCATTCCTTCCGCTGCAGCAGCCTCCCTGCTTGCATCGGTATTGATCCCAAAAGGAGCCCTGAAAAATCGAGGCTTTTCCCCGATGATTTCTTCTACACGTTTATTTAATTTCAATACCTCTTCCTTTTGCTGTGCCGGGGTAATTTCCTTTAGATTACTGTGGCTGTATGTATGGTTCCCGATTGGAAAACCCAGATTATGTATCTCTTTCAATTTTTCTTCTTCCTCCGGGGTATCCAGAAAATGCCCGTTAACGAAAAATATGGCGCTGACACCCAGCTGATGCAATGTTTTAGCCATCTCTACGGCATGTTTATCAGGCGCATCATCAATGGTAAGGAGGACCACTTTTTTATTCGCATCTGCCAGCGGCTCAATAGTCCAATTATTTTCATTAATGCGGTATAAAGGCTCTTTATCCTCCGTTTCAGCCGGCTGTTCCTCCTTGGATCCGGTCTCCTCTATATCAGAACCGCTTGCCTCTCCGCTTTCAACGGCTTCTTCCGCATCGCTGCTTCCCTGCTCTTTAGCCGTTTCCACGGCATTTTTCGTCTCTTCTCCCTTATCTTTGCCTGCTTCTCCGCCTGCACCGCACGCAGAAAGCAGCATGGCAGACAGCACCAAGGCGGCAGTTTTTTTATTCATCATTACCCCTCCAATAAGCGTTATGCTTTTTATTATACTTATAAAATGTTAGTATAGAAAATGGTTTGTAACTGGTAGAGACAATCGAAATAACTCCCCCTTTTTATCCGTAAAGTATTTCTATCTGCTGTTTTCCCTAAACCACTGTTTCCACACCATACTATTTTCTAAACATAAAACTGCAGCCCATTCATCAGCAATGGCTGAGCCTGCACATATGTATGATTTGATTTGGAGGGATTGGATGAAGAAACTGACACCAGTTTTTTGGGTATCAGTTATCGTAACTGTATTATTTATTATCTGGGGGCTTATTCCAAAAAGGATATTGCCCAATGCAAATTTAGACGTTGTTACACAAAATGTTCAAGGATTCATCCTTGAGAAATTTGGCTGGTTTTATATGCTGTCAGCCTCGATCTTTTTAATTTTTGCTATTGTACTTATTTTCACAAAGTATGGAAACATTCGTTTAGGGAAAGATAATGAGCAGCCCGAATTCGGTTATTTAACCTGGTTTGCGATGCTGTTCAGTGCAGGAATGGGGATAGGCCTTGTATTCTGGGGAGCTGCAGAGCCTATGTATCATTATTTCGATCCGCCATTCGGCGACGGAGAAACGCCGGATTCTGCCAGAACAGCCATGAGATATTCCTTTTTCCACTGGGGACTCCACCCTTGGGCCATCTATGCAGTGATAGCCCTTGCTTTGGCTTACTTTCAGTTCAGGAAAGGGGCTCCAGGGGTCATCAGCTCCATTCTCCGTCCCATCTTAGGGGATAAAGTTGACGGAATGCTTGGTGTACTAATCAATTTCATCGCAGTATTTGCAACTGTCTTCGGTGTAGCCACTTCACTGGGACTGGGTGCCATTCAAATAAGCGGCGGCCTGTCACATGTGTTCAGCGGCGTCAGCAACGGCATCGGGACACAGATGATCATTATAGCGGCTGTCACGGTTTTATTTATGCTTTCGGCCCAGACAGGGCTTAATAAAGGCATTAAATACTTGAGCAATCTTAATATCATCCTGGCCATTCTTCTGCTGCTATTCATGCTGTTTGTAGGGCCTACCAATTTTATTATGGATCTATTCACCACTACTATCGGTTCTTACTTGCAGAACCTGCCATCCATGAGCTTCAGGCTCAGCCCGTTTGATCAGGAACTGACATGGTTCCAGGATTGGACCATTTTCTATTGGGCCTGGTGGATTGCATGGGCTCCATTTGTGGGAACCTTCATTGCACGGATTTCAAAAGGCAGGACCATCAGGGAGTTTGTCATCGGTGTCCTTGCTGTACCAACATTATTCGGTGCGCTTTGGTTTTCAGTATTTGGAGGAACCGGTATTTTCCTCGAATTCTTTGAAAATACGCCAATCATGGATACGATGACCGAGAATGGCATGGAGATCGCTTTATTTGCTGTCTTTGAGCACTTCCCGTTATCAATGGTGCTGTCCTTGCTTGCCATCTTCCTTATCAGCACCTTCTTCATCACTTCAGCGGACTCGGCAACCTTCGTGCTTGGCATGCAAACGACGAACGGAAGCCTGAACCCGCCAAATAAAGTTAAATTTGTATGGGGCATTATCCAATCTGCTTCTGCAGCCATACTTCTGTGGACAGGCGGCCTTGAAGCACTGCAGCGTGCGTCTATTATTGCCGCCCTGCCATTTACAGTTATTATGCTCCTGATTGTAGTTTCACTGATGAAAGCCTTAAAAGAAGAAAATGTGAGCGATACAAAGGAAAAACAGCAAAAATCTGCATAATAGAAAAGCTTCGGGATGATTTATCCCGAAGCTTTTTTGGTTGGTGTATTTTTATATAGCATTGTTATCCTGCTGCGTTTGTGATTTTTTCAAAAGTGAGGCTACAGGTGATCTGCTGGGACCGCTATTTTCCTATTTCCTAAGAATAGTGATTCTAGCTCACCCGACTGGAACACTATTTTTTCTATTTCCTAAGAATAGTGGTTCTAGCTCAACTGGCTGGGACCGCTATCCCTTCTTTTCCCAAGAATAGTGGTTCTAGCTCACCTGGCTGGGACCGCTATTTTTTCTATTTCCTAAGAATAGTGGTTCTAGCTCACCTGGCTGGGACCGCTATCCCTTCTTTTCCCAAGAATAGTGGTTCTAGCTCACCTGGCTGGGACCGCTATTTTTTCTTTTTCCAAGAATAGTGGTCCTAGCTCAACTGGCTGGGACCGCTATTTTTTCTTTTTCCAAGAATAGTGGTCCTAGCTCAACTGGCTGGGACCGCTATTTTTTCTTTTTCCAAGAATAGTGGTCCTAGCTCACCCGGCTGGGACCGCTATTTTTTCTTTTCCCAAGAATAGTGGTCCTAGCTGCCCATGCTGCCATCACCTTATATCTTCAAATGGCCTAGAAAGGAAAGTCTGCAGGCTGCCTTATAAATTCCGTTCAACTACCACCAGGTACTCTCAATAATGAATAAATGCCAGAGCCGCCTGAAAGGAACCATACAGCCCCAAAGACAGCATAGTGACCATAAAAGTTCTCTTCGGTGATTTTATGATGAAATTACCCAAAATAACAGCAAGATAGAAAAATACAAAAAACATGAGAACATTATAAACTGGATGGTCATGCTTAGAAAGCCACTCCAGAAAAGTATAGCCGCTCCATATAATCAGCTGGATCATGATCACCGAATAAGTCTTCATATAAACACCGCCAATTGCAATATATATTCCCTTCATATGTTTGCTTGTAATCCAGGCTTATATGTATTATATGTAGCACTCCGGCCGGGTATTTTTCAATTTTGTAACAATTGGGTGACAAGCGGAGATATTACTATTTATTATGTTAAAATATGGGCTATTATGACGAAATTATTTACAGCTTTTAACACATTAAGAGAAGAAAAGGTGAGCATAAATGAAGAGTTTCCGTTTTTTGCTGTTAGCTTCTTTTATGATATTGACCGTTTCCTGCAGCAAGACGAAAGCTGCTGATGATTTAATGCTTGATAGCTCGCAAAAGCAGGTGATTTTCTTTACAGATGAATCTGACTATCAAAATGAAGCACCATATTATGATGCAATCATAGAATTGAAAAAGGAATTTCCGGATGAAATGAAGAAAATGAAAGTCATAACGGCTGCCAAGGCGAAAAAATATTATAGTACATTCGAACTTAAAGGATGCCCGGCCATTTTAGTTTTGCACCAGAACAGGATTACAGCAAAAGTGAATGGCGATGCATCAAAAGACAAAATCATTGAACCGCTGTCTAAAGCACTTAGGACCGGCACATAAAAAAGACCTTCCCTCTTTTGTGAGGAAAGGTCTTTCTCTTTATAAGTCCTGCATGCAGTCACAAATTATTTAATGATGTGAATTGGGCTTCCAAGTGCAACTTCAGCTGCTTCCATAGTGATCTCGCCAAGTGTTGGGTGAGCATGGATAGTCATAGCTAAGTCTTCAGCAGTCATGCCTGCTTCAATGGCAAGACCAAGTTCAGCAATCATGTCAGATGCATTTGCACCAGCAATTTGCGCACCTATGACAAGGTCATCTTCTTTGCGTGTGATCAGCTTCACGAAACCGTCAGTGCTGTTTAAAGCAAGGGCACGGCCATTTGCTGCAAATGGGAATTTGGCAGCATTGACTGCAATTCCTTCTTCTTTAGCCTGCTGCTCAGTGTAACCCACTGAAGCCAGTTCAGGATCAGAGAATACAACTGCAGGGATTCCAAGATAGTCGATCTCAGAATTGTGGCCAGCGATTGCTTCAGCTGCGATTTTACCTTCATAAGAAGCTTTGTGAGCCAAAGGAGGTCCTTCAACAATGTCACCGATAGCGTAGATGTTGCTTACGCTTGTACGGCACTGCTTGTCGATCTTGATGATGCCGCGGTCTGACATTTCAACGCCGGCCTGCTCAAGGCCAAGCTCGTCAGTATTTGGACGGCGTCCCACCATAACGAAGACATAATCAGCTTCAACAGATTTTTCTTCGCCTTTTACTTCATACTTGACTGTTACACCGCTGTCAGTTTCTTCAACACCTTTTGCAAGTGCATTAGTGATGATGTTAGCGCCTTTTTTCTTCAGGTTCTTTTTAACCAATGAAGACATTTGCTTTTCAAATCCGTTCAGGATCTCATCAGTTCCTTCAAGGATGGTCACTTCAGTACCGAAGTTAGCGTAAGCTCCGCCAAGCTCGGTTCCGATGTAGCCGCCGCCGATGACAACAATCTTCTCAGGAACTTCTTCAAGAGCCAGTGCGCCTGTTGAATCAAGCACGCGCTTTGAATATTTGAATGCAGGCAGTTCGATTGGGCGTGAACCTGTCGCAACGATTGCATTCTTGAAAGTGTAAGTCTGGGAAGACTTCTCATCCATTACTTTCAGAGTATTTGCATCAACAAAGAAAGCTTCTCCGCGTGCGATCTCTACCTTGTTTCCTTTAAGAAGGCCTTCAACACCGCCAGTAAGCTTCTTGACAACTCCGGCTTTCCATTCCTGTACCTTTGTGAAATCTACTTTCACATTTTCCGCTGAAATGCCCATTTCTTCTGAATGCTTAGCATGTTCATAGCGGTGTCCAGCTGAAATCAAAGCCTTTGAAGGGATACAGCCGACATTCAGGCAGACGCCTCCAAGAGTTCCTCTTTCAACGATTGTTACTTTTTGTCCAAGCTGTGCTGCGCGGATAGCGGCAACATAGCCTCCAGGACCTGCACCGATTACTATAGTATCTGTTTCAATAGGGAAATCTCCAACTACCATTTAATTACGCCTCCATTAACAATAGTTCTGGATCGTTGAGTAAACGCTTGATGTGGTTTAATGCATTTTGTGCTGTTGCGCCATCGATGATTCTGTGGTCAAAGCTTAAAGAAAGTGCAAGAACTGGTGCTGCAACGATTTCTCCATCTTTCACTACAGGCTTTTCAGCGATGCGGCCAATTCCCAGGATCGCTACTTCAGGATGATTGATGACAGGTGTAAACCATTGTCCGCCCGCAGAGCCGATATTGGTAATTGTGCAAGAAGCGCCTTTCATTTCATCCGCAGCAAGCTTGCCGTCACGGGCCTTGGTTGCCAGGCTGTTGATTTCATCAGAGATAGCAAATGTAGATTTGCGGTCAGCATCCTTCACGACAGGAACAAGCAGGCCTTTCTCTGTATCAGCAGCAATTCCAATGTTGTAGTAATGCTTGTGGATGATTTCGCCAGCAGCATCGTCAATTGACGTGTTGAGCGCCGGGAATTCACGCAATGCACTAGTCAATGCCTTTACCACATAAGGCAGGAATGTAAGCTTGATGCCTTTGTTTGCTGCAACTTCCTTGAATTTCTTTCGGTGTGCTACCAGTTTTGTTACATCGATTTCATCCATTAATGTAACATGCGGTGCAGTCTGCTTGGAGTTAACCATAGCTTTTGCAATCGCTTTGCGGATTCCGCTCATTTTCTCGCGGGTTTCCGGATATTGGCCTTGAGGAGCTGCTGCTGCCGCTGGTGCTGCTGCTTCTTCCTTAGCTGCCTCTGCCTGTGGTGCTTCCTGAGCAGGAGCTTGAGAGCCTCCGTTCAAGAATGATTCAATATCTTCCTTCAGCACACGTCCGTTTTTACCGCTGCCTGCTACCTGGCGGATATCAACGCCTTTGTCGCGTGCGAACTTGCGCACTGATGGCATAGCGATAATTCTGCGGTCAGGATCAACATCGGGCTGGGAAATAACTGTGCCTTTACCGGCGTCTTCCTGTCCAGGAGCTTCTTCCTTCTTCACATCCTGGCCAGCTTCCATTGTTGACTGAACCTGTGCTTCCGTTTTTTCTGCCGGCGCTTCATCACCGTGTTCACCTTTAAATTGTAAATCCTCATACCCCGGTGCGTCAAAAGATACGAGCACTTGTCCAACAGTAGCAACTGTTCCTTCGCTGATGTGGACCTCTTCAACAGTCCCTTCAACTGGGGATGGAATTTCTACTACTGATTTATCGTTTTGCACTTCGCACAATACGTCATCTTCTTGAACTTTATCGCCTGGTTTAATAAACCATTTTACGATTTCACCTTCGTGGATACCTTCACCGATATCAGGTAATCTGAATTGGAATGACAATGGGTTCACCTTCCTGTTAGTAAATTGAGTGATGATGCAGGAAAGGGAGAAAAAACTTCCCTCTCCCATTAAAAAATTGATTATTAGAAAGTAAGTACTTTTTTAGCTGTTTCCAGTACATCTTTGTAGTTTGGCAGCCAGATTGTTTCTGCTTGAGAGAAAGCATAGACAGTATCAGGTGCTGCTACGCGGAGAACTGGAGCTTCCAGGCTGAGAATCGCTCTTTCATTGATTTCAGCAACAACCTGAGCAGCTACGCCTGCCTGCTTCTGTGCTTCCTGGACCACAATGGCACGGCCTGTTTTCTCTACAGAGGCAATGATTGTTTCAAGGTCCAGCGGTGCGATTGTACGAAGGTCTACTACTTCTACTGAATAGCCTTCTTTTTCAAGTTCTTCTGCTGCTTTTAATGATTCATGAACCATTGCTCCGTATGTGATGATGGAAAGGTCTGAACCTTCACGCTTCACATCAGCCTTGCCAAGAGGAATTGTGTATTCTTCTTCAGGCACCTCTTCACGGAATGCACGGTATAGCTTAAGATGCTCAAGGAAAATAACCGGATCGTTGTCACGGATAGATGAAATCAGAAGTCCTTTTGCATCGTAAGGAGTTGAAGGCACAACCACCTTTAGACCTGGTGATTGAGTCATCAGCCCTTCAAGGCTGTCAGAGTGAAGTTCCGGAGTATGCACTCCGCCCCCGAAAGGAGAACGCACAGTGACAGGAGAATGGTATCTGCCGCCTGAACGGTAGCGCATACGCGCCATTTGGCCGGCGATTGAGTCCATTACTTCGAACACAAATCCGAAGAATTGGATTTCCGGCACTGGACGGAAGCCCTGAAGGCCAAGACCAATTGCTAAACCGCCAATTCCAGATTCAGCAAGTGGAGTATCGAATACGCGGTCTTCGCCGAACTCTTTCTGAAGACCTTCCGTAGCACGGAATACACCGCCGTTAACGCCTACGTCTTCACCGAACACAAGTACGTTCGGATCATTGCGCATTTCTGTGCGCAACGCATCGGTGATTGCCTGGATCATTGTCATTTGCGCCATCGCTTACTTCGACTCCTTTGCTTGGTAAATTTCATATTGTTCTTTAAGGTTACGAGGCATTTCTTCATACATGTTCTCCATGAAGTCTGTTACTTTCTGCTTCGGATAACCGTCAGCTTTCTTGATTGCTTCTTTGATATCTTCTTTAGCCTGGTCGATTACTTCATTTTCCTTTTCTTCGTTCCAGATGCCCTTGTTTTCAAGGAATTTGCGGAAACGGACTAAAGGATCCTTCTTTTCCCATTCGTTGTCAAGGTCCGTTGTACGGTAGCGAGTCGGATCATCGCCAGCCATAGTATGCGGGCCATAGCGGTATGTCATCGTTTCAATCAGAGTCGGGCCTTCGCCGTTTACTGCACGTTTGCGGGCATCGCTGACTGCTGCATATACAGCAAGGGGATCCATTCCGTCTACCTGAACTCCAGGGATACCTGCTGCGACTGCTTTTTGAGCTACAGTCTTAGCCGCTGATTGCTTTTCTACCGGAGTGGAAATCGCAAAGCGGTTGTTTTGAACAACAAAGATCGCTGGAGCCTTAAATGCCCCTGCAAAGTTAAGACCTTCGTAGAAATCACCTTGTGAAGCTCCGCCGTCGCCAGTGTATGTAATAGCTACTGAACCGGCACCGCGCTTCTTCATCCCAAGAGCCACACCTGCAGCCTGGATGATCTGAGCGCCGATGATGATTTGAGGTGAAATTGTATTCACACCTTCAGGCATCTGGTTGCCGTGGAAATGTCCGCGTGAGAACAAGAATGCCTGATACAGCGGCAGGCCGTGCCAGATCATTTGAGGAACATCGCGGTATCCCGGAAGGATGAAGTCTTCCTTCTCAAGAGCAAACTGTGAAGCAAGCTGTGAAGCTTCCTGTCCTGCTGTCGGCGCATAGAATCCAAGGCGCCCCTGTCTGTTTAGAGAGATGGAACGCTGATCAAGAATACGAGTGTATACCATGCGGCGCATCAATTCCTGAAGCTGCTCATCGCTTAATTCAGGCATTGCCGCTTCATTTACGACTTCGCCTTCTTCATTCAATATTTGAAACATTTCAAACTGCTCTTCTACCGCCTCAAGCGCTTTAGTAGCATCCAATTGTGCTTTCTTCGTTTTAGAAGCCATCTTTGTCACCCTTTCCTTTCATTAAAAAGACATTATTTTAAGAGATAAATACACAAAGCTTAGAATACCCAAAATGAATTCATCTTAGAAATCTGCTTTTGTTTTTTCCCTATTAAATTTAGCCGTACATGCAAAAAAACTGTCCGGCTCATCCTTTGACAGCTGCAAAACATAGTTTTACTTAGTTTTCCACAGATGCCTCCGGAAAAAACGTCTATTCTGATATTTCTTTACAATCATTTTCTGTATCATTGAATTATATATGTCTCACTGATACAAGCAATGAAATCACCTTACTCATTTTATTATAAGAAATCCGTTACAGTCAATTATTTAAACCTATTTTTCAAAAATTATTTCGAGTATTTTAAAAAACTGTATTAATAAGTCCTTATTAACTGTACTATAAAAAAGTAGCTTTTTAACAGGATGTGTTATAACAAGAGAAAAATTATTTAGGAAGAATTATTTCAAAAAAATACTTTGTGTCCAGCACAAAAAGTCTTTCGGCATCATCTGACCGAAAGACTTCTCGAATATTCCCCTTTTAACAGGCGTTGCCCCTATGCTTATGTTTACTCAGCAGCAACCTCTACACCAGCCTGCTTATAGAAGGATAGTTTTATTTCATTATATTTTTTTGTCAGCTCATTAAATTCTTTATTATGGACCGTCAGCTGCTCATAGGATTGATTGATTTTTTCAATCTGGGCTTCCAGCTGCTCCATTGTCAGGTCTTCCTTCTTGAACAGCGAATACAGCTCTTTGTCCAGTTCAAGGCCCTTCTTATATTCACTGTATAGTTCATCATGGACGCTGTAACGGTCCATCATCACTTTGTACAGTTCCTCAGCACTTTCTTTTGCTTCCTTATCTTCAATGTCAGGGATGATATCCTCAAGAGGTGCAAATTCTTCTTTGGAGGATTCAATGCTCTCCTGCTCTTTATTCATGAGCTCTTCCCTCTTCCCCACGGCTTCAAGGGCTTCATCTGACAGCTTTTTAATTTGGTCAAATTCCTTCATGCCCAGCGCAATGATCTGATCATAAAGTTCTTTTTCCTGCTTTTCCAGTTTAACAAGCGGGTCCTGCTGCTTTTCAAACCCGTCTTCTGCTTCTGCAGTTTTCTCCAGAAGGCTGTAGGCTTTTTCACCTGGTGTCTCCTTGTTCATGCATCCCCCGAGCACAAACAAACTTAAAAATAATACAGCCAGTACTTTTTTCTTTCTGATAACGGACATCATTAAACCCCCTAAGTGGAAAATAGCTGCTGCATATAAGCTGCATATAGGTGTGGTCCAAGATTCTTCATTAATTTTTATGAAAAAGCTTGTCCAACCATTTAATTAGAATTCAGCAGGATAATGCCATAAAGATACATATTCTTCATTCTTTTCATTTATGACTGGGCAGCGGCCTACACCATTTTTTCCTTCTTTCATAGGCTATAGTAAATCGTCCATAAAACTTATAAATATGTAGGGGACGATACTTTATTTCAGGGAGGTTATCCTTATGTATGG
Organism: Cytobacillus sp. T106; assembly: GCF_040492155.1. Taxonomy (NCBI): domain Bacteria; kingdom Bacillati; phylum Bacillota; class Bacilli; order Caryophanales; family Bacillaceae; genus Cytobacillus; species Cytobacillus sp. T106. Next base: position 430,390 of record NZ_JBEUMK010000003.1, read on the forward strand.
TTATGGTGGATACGGTTACGGCTGCGGCTACCCTGTAGGCGGAGCTGGCTACGGAAGAGGATTTGCTTTAATTGTCGTTCTCTTCATTCTTCTTATTATTGTAGGCTGTTCCTGCTGGAAATTCTAATACAAGCCGAAAAGGTGCTTCGACAGAGCACCTTTTCTTTATTAACTTTTTTCTTTATGTCTGTTAGACTATTGACGTACATATAGCTCCCTGAACTTTAATCACTTACCCGCCAGCACAGCGGTTAAAACATATTATAATAAATTTCTGCCGAAAAAGGCATGCACAGGAGTGGATTTTTAATGATAACAGTGGCGGATATAATCCGGGATGGCCACCCATCCCTCAGGAAAACGGCTGAAGAGGTGCCTATGCCCCCTTCTGCCGAAGATAAACAGACTCTTGCCGAAATGATGGAATATGTAAGAAACAGCCAAAATCCTGCCCTGGCTGAAAAGTATGGGCTGAGGCCTGGAATTGGGCTTGCCGCCCCGCAGATTGACTGCCTGAAGAGAATGATTGCAGTCCATGTGACTGATACAGATGGGAAACTGTACAGCTTTGCACTTTTCAACCCGAAAATCGTCAGCCATTCGGTCGAGAAAGCCTTTTTAACGTCCGGAGAAGGATGTCTCTCAGTCGATGAGCCTTTTCCCGGGTTTGTTCCGCGCTATGCAAGGATTACCCTCAAAGCCTTTGATATAGACGGCAGAGAAGTGAAACTAAGGCTGAGAGGCCTACCGGCAATCGTTTTTCAGCATGAAATCGATCATCTGAACGGAGTCATGTTCTATGACCATATCAATAAGGAAAACCCGTTTGAAATAATGAAGGATGCCCTCCCGATTGAAAGGTAATCCTAAAAGGAGAAGCAGGCCCTTTTGCCTGCTTCTTTTTTCTTATATCAAACCAAGCTTTTTCAAACCGTTCCAGATTCCGTCCTCCCCGACATCTGAGGTGATATGGTCCGCATGGCGCTTCACTTCTTCTTCAGCATTGCCCATGGCAACCCCCGTGCCGACGGCCTGGAGCATTTCAATGTCATTCAAGCCATCTCCGAATGCATACACATCCTCAATTGCAAAGCCGAGACGGCTGATCATTTTCTTTATGCCCTCCGCTTTTGAGCCCCCGGAAGGAAGGACATCGACGGAATGGGGATGCCATCTGATGAAATGGAATTTCCCGTATCCTTCACGATACTCCTGTTCGAGACTGTCATCCATAAAAATAAGGGACTGGTAGATTTCCCGCCCATTATAAAAGCTTTCATCTTTCTCAGGATGCGGGAACTTAAGTGTGCCAAGGCTTTCCTCAATATGGGGATGGTGCGGCACACTTGATTTCATGGTTGATTCGTTCATAAAAACGAGCGGATGCCCATTCCTTTTTCCATGTTCTAAAAGCCTTTCCAGCTCTTTTGTGTCCAAAGGATTGGCATAGATCGGTTCATTCTCGAACACCACGTACTGGCCATTAAAGCTGACATAAGAATCAATGCCCAGCTCTTCCCGGAGACTTTCATACATGAAAGGAGCACGGCCGGTCGCGATTGCCGTAAATACCCCCTTTTCCTGAAGGAGCCTGATTGCTTCCTTCGTTTTTACCGGAAGGTTTTTGCCGTGGTCCAGCAGTGTTCCATCAATATCAAAAAAAACAATTTTCTTCATTTTTTACTTCCTTTCCATTTGCACGGACTGCATTCTTAAGCAGCCAGATCTTGTTTCTTTTCCCTCTTGACTTTATAGGAGGAAATATATATTCCCAGAAAGATGACAGCCAGGCCAACAGCCATCCCTGGCTTAATATGCTCGCCAAGGAGAAAGTACCCCCATGCGATTGCCGATACGGGGACGATATAGGTGACGAGGGAGGCAAACTCCGGGCTTCCCTTCTGTACAAGGAAATAGTATAGCAGATAGGCTGCGCCCGAGCCCAGGGCGCCGAGTATAACTAGAGAACCGAGTCTTTCCGGCGCAAAAAGAAGCGGGATGCTGGAAGGAGATGCAATCCCGGTATACAGGCCGCTTGCCAAGGCGGCTGATGTAAGCGTAAAAAGGGAAATCTGAAGGACGGAAACGCCCTCGAGATACTTTTTGGACAGATGGGTCCCTAATCCATAGCAGAATGCTGCCATAGACATGAATACGATTCCTGCGGTATTCCCCTCTGCCAAATCCCCGGTCCGGAAACCGCTGAGAATAAAAATACCGAAGAATCCGATCATAATACCGGCCCACTGGCTTTTCCGGAGCTTTGAACCGAAGAAAAGCCACCCAATGATGATCGTCCAGATCGGTGTAGTGGCATTAATGACAGAGGCCATACTCGATGAAATGGCCGTCTCGCTTTTAGAAATAAAATACCAGGGAAGTGCATTATTGATGAGCCCGACCAGGATCAGCAAACTGAAAGGCAGGCGTTTCCACTGAATCTTTTCTCTTTTAATAAAGCTGATCCCCCACAATGCTGCTGCACCAAATAGGCATCTGCCGAAGACAACCGCCTCAGGGCCCAGATCATGGAGCAGAATTTTAATAAAAAGGAATGATGTGCCCCAAATCAGACTTAGAGCGATCAGCGCACTATAAAGCTTACCCATTTTTCCACTCTTCTTTCCAAGATAACTTTCACTCTGTTAAAAGCTAACCCTTGAAATGCTAAATGTCAATCCAGCATATTTAACATTATTCCATCATTATCCATGAGATTTTTGGCCTTTTCATCATATAATAGAAGAAAAGGCGGCTTTCTTAATGCCCCCCAAAAAAACGGTTGTGTTCGGCAGCAGTAATTGTAATCCTTTACATTGGACAAGGTTGGGTTAAAATAGGAAGTAAGGAGATGATCCACTATGTTAAAGAAGCTGCGCAAAAAGCTCCTGAAACAGTGGAAAGACATGCTTCGCAAAAAATCGATCGCATAACCCCAGAGCCCTTCAAACTTGCGAAGGGCTCCTTCTTTAAGGTAAATTGTATAAAGGTTACATAGAAATGCGGAAGTGGCTTGCCCAGAGCCGACAAGCATAAGACGCGCAAGAATAAAAGGCGTTCTTTGCCTTTAATTCTTGGGTGGCTTATGACTCGAGGCTCTAGCCACTGGAGCTGGACAATGGGAAATGCGGAAAAGCCTTGGTCGCAAAGGAATGCAGACTAAGAACGCCACGTCCTGTGGTAACGTCTGCATGACCCACATCCTGTGGGCCCAGCATAAGACGCCGCAGAATAAAAGGCTTTCTTTGCCTTTAATTCTGGCGTGGCTTATGACTCGAGGCTCTAGCCGCCGGAGCCGGACAATGAAAATGCTGAAAAACCTCTCCACGGACCTCTAAAGATAACACGCCAGGGCGGTGGACAGTGTAAATCAACAAACTGAAAATTCCTTTTTGGGGCGTTCGTTATCCCCCGGAAATATAAGGAAAAACTGTGCTTTATGTTCTTTTAAAAGAAAAAACATGAAAAACATGTTATTTTTTTATATAATAGAAAAAGTTATATCGGATTAAGGAGCGATTTATGATGATTTTTAAAGTTTATTACCAGGAATCCATTAAAGAAGTCCCAGTGAGGGAAAAAACGAAAACCGTTTATGTTGATGGAGATTCCCCGAAAGATGTACGTACGAAGCTGGCGGACAAACACTATAACATTGAACTCGTAGTCCCTGTTGAAGGCGATTACCTGGAATATGAAAAAAGAAACGAAGACTTTAAAGTATTGGAGATCTGATAATTTATGAAATTTGTCAAGAACGATCAAACAGCTGTATTTGCCCTTGGAGGACTTGGGGAAATCGGCAAAAACACTTATGCAGTCCAGTTCCAGGATGAAATCATCCTGATCGATGCTGGCATTAAATTCCCTGAGGATGAGCTTCTGGGAATTGATTATGTAATCCCTGATTATACGTATTTAGTTAAAAACGAAGACAAAATCAAAGGCCTCTTCATTACGCACGGACATGAAGACCATATCGGCGGCATTCCTTATCTATTAAGACAGGTGAATATTCCTGTGTACGGCGGTAAGCTCGCCCTTGGCCTTCTTCGCAATAAGCTGGAAGAGCATGGCCTCTTGAGAAAGACAAGAATGATTGAAATCAAGGAAGATGATATTATCAAATTCCGAAAAACTTCTGTCACTTTCTTCCGGACTACACACAGCATCCCTGATTCATATGGGGTCGTAGTGAAAACTCCGCCGGGGCAGGTAGTCCATACCGGTGATTTCAAGTTTGACTTCACTCCTGTCGGGGAGCCTGCGAACCTTACAAAAATGGCAGAGATCGGCAAGGATGGTGTCCTATGCCTCCTTTCTGACAGCACCAACAGTGAAATTCCTAATTTCACTATGTCTGAACGCCGTGTAGGAGAAAGCATTCATGACATTTTCCGCAAAGTGGATGGACGGATTATTTTTGCGACATTCGCTTCTAATATCCACCGCCTTCAGCAGGTTATCGAGGCTGCTGTGACCAATGGCAGAAAAGTGGCTGTTTTTGGCCGGAGCATGGAAGCTGCGATCAACATCGGGCGGGAGCTTGGCTATATAAGCGCTCCTAAGGATGTATTCATAGACGCACAGCAGATCAACAGGCTCCCAGCCAACCAGGTTACCATCCTTTGCACAGGAAGCCAGGGAGAGCCTATGGCAGCCCTATCACGGATTGCCAATGGAACACACCGCCAGATCCAGATCAACCCAGGTGATACAGTAGTGTTCTCATCTTCACCTATTCCGGGAAATACGATCAGTGTCAGCAGAACAATCAACATGCTGTCCCGTGCAGGTGCAGAAGTCATCCACGGTCCGCTGAACGACATCCATACTTCCGGGCATGGCGGCCAGCAGGAACAAAAACTGATGCTTCGTCTGATCAAGCCGAAATTCTTCATGCCGATCCACGGAGAGTACAGAATGCAGAAAATGCACTCTAAACTTGCGATAGATTGCGGCATTCCTGAAGAAAACTGCTTTATAATGGACAATGGAGAAGTTCTGGCCCTGAGCGAGGATACCGCTCAGGTGGCAGGAAAGATTCCTTCAGGTTCTGTATATATCGACGGAAGCGGTGTGGGTGACATCGGAAATATCGTCCTCAGAGACCGCAGGATCCTTTCTGAGGAAGGTCTGGTCGTTGTCGTAGTCAGCATCAACATGAAAGACTTTAAGATTTCCGCAGGTCCTGATATCATTTCCCGCGGCTTCGTCTACATGCGTGAATCAGGCGACTTGATCAGCGATGCCCAATCCTTGATCTCTAAGCATCTGAACAAGGTCATGGAAAGAAAAACGACACAGTGGTCTGAAATTAAAAATGAAATTACTGACACACTATCACCTTTCCTTTATGAAAAAACAAAGCGCCGTCCAATGATCCTTCCGATCATTATGGAAGTGTAATAAACCATATTAAAAAAGCACTCACAAATATTTGTGAGTGCTTTTTCCATTTTACAAGCAGTCAATGGACATCTGCCGTTTTCGCAGGTCCTGCCGGGGCTTGGGTTAAGCCATCAGCTTCTTCTCAAAGCGGTTGATATCAACATCTGCTCCAATAACGATGAGGATATCATCTTCCCGTATCACTTCATTTGCCTGCGGGGATACGATGATTTCATTTTTTCTTTTAATCGCAACAATATTGATGCCATAATTGGCACGGACATCCAAATCGATAATCGAATTTCCGCCAAGCTTATCGCTGGCCACAATCTCCACGATGCTGTGTTCATCTGAAAGTTCAAGATAATCCAGTACATTGTTGGAGACAATATTATGGGCAATTCTTCTGCCCATATCCCTTTCAGGATGGACAACATGGTCTGCTCCAATTTTGCGCAGGACTTTCTCATGATAATCATTTTGCGCTTTTACAGTAATCTTGTTCACACCGATTTCCTTTAGAATCAACGTTGTAAGGATGCTGGCCTGAATATTGTCACCAATGGCGACAATGACATGATCGAAATTCCTGATGCCCAGACTTTTAAGAACATTTTCATCGGTGGTATCCCCGACAACGGCATGAGATGCAATCAGTGCAAATTCGTTCACCCTGTCTTCATCATTGTCGATTGCCATTACCTCCATGCCCTCTTCTGCGAGCGCCCTGCAAATACTTCCTCCAAACCGTCCTAAACCTATTACGGCAAATTCTTTTTTCACGGATATTCCTCCAGCAGTTTCAAAGTTCGTCTCTATTTTATCATAGCTTAACTCTTAGTAGCATTCACTTTTCACCCTTAACATAATCGGCATTAAACAGGAACAGCCTCATCAAGAGGATCAATGACGGGATGAGGAGCAGCAGCCCTGCTATAAATGCCGCAACCAGCGCCATCCCCATTTCAGGATTTGTATAACCTGAATAGATCGTTATGAACGGGTCAAGGATGTAAGGGAGATGGGAAGCGCCATATCCGAAAAAGGCGAAAAAGAATTGAAGCATAACCAGAATAAAACTGGTCCCAAAACTCTTTTTCTTATAAACCATCAGCATAGCGGCCAGAAAACAGAGAAGCGATAAGCCAAACATCCACCAAATCTCTAAAGCATTATTGAAATGGCGCTCATTATGCTCCCTTAATGAAGCAAAGACAAGGAAGCTGGCAAGAATGGTTGGCGGACTCCAGAACAGGGCAAACGTCCTCAGCAGATCCCTTGCTGGAGTGTCTCCAGCCCTGTCTGCATAATAAGTAAGAAATACAGCACTGATAAAGAGCACCGATACAATGGCAAGAATCACCACAGACCAGGAATAAGGGGAGCTTACAAGCTCTCCAGCAAGGAAAATGACCTTATTTCCCTGTTCTTCAATAAATCCCCCTTCAGAAATCGTCAATGCCGTCGACAGTGCTGAGGGTATCAGCAGGCCCGTTGCGCCATAAAGAAACAGATAAAACGAATTGTCCTTTGAGCCATAATTCCCGAATGCATAGAATGATCCTCTAATGGCAAGGAGGATCAGGGCAATGCTTCCGGGTATCAGCAAAGCAGTTCCATAATAATAGGCTGCATCCGGAAAAAAGCCGACCAGCCCGACAAAGAAGAAAACAAAAAAGACATTGGTCACTTCCCATACAGGAGATAGATATCTGCTGATAATGTGGCTGATCACATGCTCCTTCCCTGTGACCCGTCCATAATAAGCAAAAAAACCGGCTCCAAAATCGATTGATGCCACAATAACATATCCATAGAGAAATACCCAGAGAACCGTTATGCCAAGGATTTCAATGCTCATGTCTCCCACCCCTTCCCAGTTTATTGGCCTATGCCCGGAGAGTCCGGGAAACGGTCATTAAATTCGGCTTGTGCCGGCTTATTTCTGAACATTTTAAGCAGCACAGTGACTGTGATGATCCCCAATACAATGTACAAAGCTAAAAACATCAAGAAGGTCACGCCCACATTATCTGCCTGTGTAGCCCCCTCCGCCACCTTCATATAGCCTCTTAATATCCAGGGCTGTCTGCCGACCTCGGCATAGATCCAGCCGAATTCGATTGCGAGCATGGATAGAGGCCCTGAGCAGACAATGAGGAACAGCAGCCACTTTTTCAAAGGGTTAGCCTTTTTCCAATATGACAGAAAGACAAACAGCGCAGAAATGCCGAGAGCAAAGAAGCCGATTGAAACCATCGAATCAAACAGATAGTGGATCCATAGCGGAGGCCGCTCATCTTCCGGAAATTCATTCAGGCCAATCACTTCTGTATCAAAGGAGCTGCCTGCAAGGAAGCTCAGTGCATTTGGTATACGGATTTCATTCCTTATTTCATTGTTTTCATCAATCGTCCCAAAGACGATCAGATCAGCGCCTTTTTCTGTTTCGAAATGCCATTCAGCTGCAGCCAACTTTTCCGGCTGCTCTTTTGCAAGGAATTTTGCTGAAATATCACCTGCAATGGCAGTTGCCAGAGAAAAAAGCAGACCGCAAATCATTGTAAGCTTCAGTGCTTTCCGGTGATATTCAGACCCCCTGCCCCTCAGAATGGCAAAGGCAGCGAGGCTCGCCAGTATGAAAGCAGCTGTCATATATGACGATGTAAGGACATGCAGCACCTTTGACGGGGTTGCCGGATTGAACATAGCAGCGAGCGGGTCAATCTCCGTGATGGTCCTGCCTTCAAGCTTGAATCCCTGCGGAGTATTCATAAATGCATTAACCGTAGTAATGAAAAATGCAGAAGCAGAAGAGCCGATGATGACGGGTATTGAAAGCAGCCAATGATGAAGCGGCTTTTTGAACCGGTCCCATGTATAAAGGTAGATGCCCAGGAAGATGGCTTCAAAAAAGAAAGCAAAAGTTTCCATGAAGAGCGGCAGGCTGATTACATGGCCTGCAATCTGCATAAAGCTCGGCCATAAAAGAGAAAGCTGTAAGCCGATGCAGGTCCCGGTTACTACCCCGACCGCCACTGTGATGGTGAAGCCCCTTGCCCATCTGCGTGCCAGGAGGATATAATGATCATCCTTTTTCCTGATCCCAATGAATTCAGCTGCTGATATCAGCACAGGCACACCAACGCCGATGGTGGCAAAAATAATATGAAAAGCAAGAGTTAAAGAAGTGAGCATCCTGCTCAATGTGACACTATCCAATTCCATCTTCCAGCCTCCAGACATCTATATTTTCATTTTTTGCTTCTTTGGCTCCATAAGAGCATTTTCATTCCGTATGTATGTCCATTATCCTGAGCTGCTTCAGACTGTCTTTTACCCTAATTCATATGGATGCAATCTTATTCAAATGTAAAGAAAGCCTGAAAATATCCCAGCCGCTTGTGCAAATTCAAAAGAAAAAGCCGGAATGTACCACATTCCGGCGTCTTTCGGTCATGAATCCTTTTTCTGTCTATATTTCCTGTAAGTTATATAGCAAATGACCCCAATAACTCCAAGGAGCATAAGCACAGGAAGGTTCCCGGCTACGAACACAAACAGCCCGGAAAATGCAGAAAGCAGGAAGCTAAGACTTTCTGTAAACTGCTCTTTCGTTCTCTCCCACGTTTTCAAATCGGTTTTATCGATTGAAGGGGTCTGATCCTCATAGAGGCTGACCGTTACAGTCGAAAAATCAGTCTGGTTCTTCAAATAGTTGATTCTTCCGGCCAGCTGTTCGATTTCCTCCTGAATTCCGGCAAGGTCCTGTGAAATCTTTAGCAGATCTTCAGTTTTTTCAGCCTTTTCCATAAAAGAGATCAGCCGCTCTTCAACAACTCTCTTGGACCGCAGGCGGGACTCCAAATCCACATATTCTTCTGTCACGTCCTGGCCGCTTACATGTCTGTTATCCACTTTATAGGCTGTACCTTCAGCATCATTCAAGAATTGATTAAAGTTCTTCTGGGGGATTCTGATCACCAGTGTACCGCTAAGCTGCCTCTCATCATCCCGATAACTGCTGGATTCCACAATGAACCCGCCGTATTGGGCCGCTTTTGACTCGAGTGCTGTTTGTGCTTTCATGAAGTCCTTTACCCTAAGATCCAATTCTGCGTTGTAAATAACCATCCTATCAGCCGCTGTACTCTGATCCGCCCCCTTTGCTTCGTTCCCGCCGCTGCTTATCTCTGACCCAGCATCCTGTTCAGCTGACTCAGCGGCAGACTCAGCTTTTTCATATGAACTCTCAGATTTGCCAGCTGAATCGGAAGCTTGTTCACTTTTGCTTTCTCCGCTGCTGCAGCCGAAGAGAATCATCGAGCTCAAACATATGAATAGCACCACTTTCCACTTCATAACATATCCCCCTTAAAATCGGCTCTTTTATTAGCAGACGCAAAGATTGCAGAAAAGTTACATTTTCATGAAGATTATTACAAATAACACAAAAAGCCACCAAATGGTGACTTTTTTTCAAATGAATATAAAGCGAATTATGCAGGCGTTGCCACAGGACGTGGCGTTCTTAGTCTGCGTTCCTTAGTGATCGAGGCTTTTCCGCATTTCTACCTGTCCAGCTCCGGCGGCTAGAGCCTCGAGTCATAAGCCACGCCAGAATTAAAGGCAAAGAACGCCTTTTATTCTGCCGCGTCTTATGCTTGTCGGCTCTGGGCAAGCCGCCTCCGCTTTTCTTTCTGTCCAGCTCCAAAGCCTAGCCCCTCGAGTCATAAGCCAATCAGGCCAGAAGGTTAAAGAACAACCTTCCGTCCTGCTCGTCTTATGCTTGTCGGGGCTGATCGAGGCTTTTCCGCATTTCTAATCTGTCCAGCTCCGGCGGCTAGAGCCTCGAGTCATAAGCCACGCCAGAATTAAAGGCAAAGAACGCCTTTTATTCTGCCGCGTCTTATGCTTGTCGGCTCTGGGCAAGCCGCCTCCGCTTTTCTATATAGCATCCAGCATTGTAAATTGTGCTTTTACCAGCTGGAAGTATTGGCCTTTTTTGTCCATCAGTTCTTCGTGGCTTCCTTCTTCAAGGATGCTGCCATGGTCCAGTACGAAGATTTTGTCAGCATCGCGTATGGTTGACAATCTGTGGGCAATGATGATGGCTGTCCTTCCCTTTAAAAGGGTTTTAAGGGCTTCCTGTATCCTCATTTCGGTTTCGGTATCAATGCTGGCAGTTGCTTCATCAAGAATCAGGATGCGCGGATCGGCGAGCAGTGCCCTTGCAAAGGATAGAAGCTGCCTTTCTCCGACTGAGAGAATATTTCCCCTTTCCTCAACTTCTGTCTCATAGCCTTTAGGGAGATTGCGGATGAAATCAGCTGCTCCGACTGCCTCGGCCGCACGGATTACTTCTTCCTCAGAGGCATCCGGCCTGCCGAAGCGGATATTTTCTGCAATTGTACCGGAAAAAATAAAAGTATCCTGCAGCACTACGCTGATTTTAGCCCGCAGGCTCTTTAATGAAACATCCCTTAAATTATGACCGTCAATCAAAACCGATCCTTCGGTAGGATCATAAAAACGGCTGATCAGATTCGCAATGGTTGTTTTTCCTGACCCGGTATGGCCGACCAGGGCAGCAGTCTGGCCTGCTTTTATTTCCAGATTGATCCTGTTTAATGCCGTTCTCTTGGAATCATAGGAGAACTCTGCATCCTTAAATTGAATCTGGCCCTTCATATCATCCAGGACAATCGCATTTTCAGATTCTGACACGATCGGTTTTTCATCAAGGAATTCGAAGATCCGCTCAGATGAGGCCATACCCATCAGAAGCTGGTTATAGACCATACCAAGCCTTGAAATCGGCTCCCAGAACATTCCCAGATAAAAAGCAAAAGATACGAACACACCGATGGTTATGCTGCCGTTCTGTATCAAGTGGGCTCCATACCAGATCAGTGCTGCAGTACCGAAAGCATTGGTCAATTCTACAAGCGGCCTGAACATGGCATTTTTTTGTGAAGCCTGCCTCCAGCTTTCGAAATTCTCGTTGTTCACACCATCAAAAAACATCATATTTTCTTTTTCCTGTGTAAACGCCTGGGTAACCCTGATCCCCTGCAGACTCTCATTCAAATGGGAGTTGAGCTTTGACTGCTTCAGCCTTACCGTCTGCCAGGACCTCCTGATATTCCTGCGCAGGCTCGTCGAGATAAAAAACATGATCGGCAGAATGACCATAATGGCCAATGTCAGCTGCGGGCTTAACGTGAACAGGATGACAAAAATGCCGCAAAGCAATATAAGGTCCATCAGCAGGTTAATGACACCGTTTGTAAACAGTTCCTGCAGGGAGTTGATATCATTCATGATCCTCACAAGGATGGATCCTGCAGACCGCTGATCAAAGAAACGGTGTGACAGGGTCTGGACATGGGCGAATAAATGCTTCCTTAAATCATAGATAACATTCTGGCCAAGGGCATTCATCCATTTGATCCTGAAAATATTAGCTATATAAGAACTCGTATATAAGGCAGCAATGATAATGACGAGGGTAGTGAGCAGCCCTGTGTCTTTGTCCTTCAGCGCCTTATCAAGTGTATAAACCCCGATCATAATCGGGATGATCAATCTAACTGCAGTCGTGATCAATACCATAAGGATCGACAAAGGGAGCAGCTTCTTGCGGTACGGCTTCATATAGCTGAACAGCCGGAACATCTGCTTCCAGTTAAACGGTTTTTCAATGACATCATCTGTTGAGTAATGGAATCTTTTCAATACTGTTTCTTTTGCTGTCTCCTTCAAGCTCACCCCTCCTTAGCTTATTTGAGATTGGAGGACCTTTTGATGGTCCTTGTATTGAATATCGTAAATCCGCTGATATGGACCGTTATTCTTCAGCAGATCTTCATGCCGGCCCCTTTCAGCAATGCGGCCGTCTTTAAAAACAAGGATTTCATCAGCATGCTTCAAGGAAGAAATCCTGTGAGCGATAATGAAGGTCGTCCGCCCCTTCATGACTTCCTTTAGTGCCTGCTGGATATTAAATTCTGTCGTCATATCCACTGCAGAGGTAGCATCGTCCAGGATAAGGATGCCGGGGTCTGTGCAGATCGCCCTGGCTATTGCGATCCTCTGTTTCTGGCCGCCGGACAGGCCCATTCCTCTTTCCCCGAGCATGGTATCATACCCTTCAGGCAGTTCCATGATGAATTCATGCGCCTGTGCCCGTTTAGCAGCATCCATGATTTCTTCTATGGAAGCTTCAGGTCTTCCATAAGAAATATTTGCTTTAATGGATGAAGAAAACAGGAAAGATTCCTGAAGGACAAAGCCTATTCCGCTTCTCAGCGCTTCAAGTGAATAGTCCCTGACATTTCTTCCATCAATCAGCACTTCCCCTGAAGATGCTTCGTAAAAGCGCGTCATCAGCTGGGTTACGCTTGTTTTGCCTGAACCGGTTGCACCGATGAGCCCGATTGTCTTGCCAGGATGCGCCTTGAATGAAACGTCATGGAGCGCCTCTTTATCTTCCTTTGTGTACTGTAAGGATACAGACTTGAAGTCTACCTCCCCATGGATCCTGTCGGGTTCGGCAGCATGGTCAGTCTCTTTGATTTCATTTTCTGCTTCCAGTATCTCCAGCAGCCTCTCGCCCGAAGCCTTGGCCTGGGAAAATAGATTGATGACAAATCCGAGGTTCATAATCGGCCACATTATATACCATACAAGACTGTAGAATGCTACAAGCTCCCCTGGCTGCAGGGATCCGTCTATTACGAGATACCCGCCATAAGAAAGCAGGAGAACGACACTGAGATTTCCCAGGAACTCCATAAGCGGGAAATATTTTGCCCAGATATCGGAGGTGAATAAATAATTGTCTTTATAGTCCTCATTGGACCGGTTGAACTTCCCTATTTCAAAGTCTTCCCTTGAAAGGGATTTCACCGTATTGATGCCGCTGATATTTTCCTGCACCTTTGTATTCAGCTTTCCGAACGACTTCCTGATGCCCCTGAAGGCAGGATGGACAGCTTTATCAAATTTAAAGGTTACCACAGCAAGAAACGGCAGGGTTGCAAGTGTCACTAAGGTAAGCGGCACTGAGTAATAAAACATAACAGAGAAACTGATGCCGATAAGCAGGATGAAACGGATCAGCTCTGAAAATCCGAAGGACAGGAAAAACCTGAACCCCTCGACATCTGCTGTCAGCCTTGACATGATATCCCCTGTTTTTGCATTATCGTAATACTTGAATGGAAGGAACTGCAGTTTTTCATACAGTGAGTTTCTCAGTTTATATACGGATGTGATGCCAAATAGATCTCCAGTATATTGATGAATATAAGTTGCAATTCCTTTAACGAACATGATGCCGATGAAGCCGAAAGCTAAATAGGGAATCCATTCATATTTCCCTCCCAGCACCACCTCATCAATGGTCAGCTGAAGAATCATCGGATAAACCACCGTAATGCCTGTCACAGCCAGCAGGAATACCATCGACCAAATAAAATATTTCTTATAGGGCCAGTAATATTCCTTAAGTTTCTTAAATATTTCCAATTCCATTTCCCCCTCTCTCGTTGTTAAGAATTGAAAAATAAAAGACCGTAATACTAAATATAACGGTTATCGAAATAATTATCTATAGTTTTCAATCTGAATTTTCCAGTTTTTTTGATTATTTAAAATCTGGTTTTCTTTTCTGCCGGGAAGGGGATTTGTTGTTCAGCCCGCTGTATGTTTGTTAGAATGAAAAAATGCTTACATATGAAAGGATTGATTTTTTGAATTTAAGAGAAGCTGGAGAGTATTTTGGAAATATTGATTGGGGAGCCCTCGCTTTCTCTGCAGGGGCAGCCATTCTAAAACTTGCAGCCATCCTCATCATTTTTTTGATTGTAAGAGCTGCAGGCGGCAGGCTTATTTCAAAGAGCTTCGACACTTTTGAACAGCGGGAGAATATTTCTTCGGCACGGGCCCAGACGCTTAAAAGCCTGACAAGCAATGTTTTTTCTTATGTACTGATTTTTATTGTTACCGTAACCGTCCTGCAGATTTTTGGGATCCAGGCTACTGCTATCCTCGCTGGTGCCGGTGTTGTGGGTCTTGCTATTGGCTTTGGCGCCCAGGGCCTTGTGAGCGATGTGGTTACAGGCTTCTTCCTGCTTCTTGAGAAACAGATAGATGTAGGGGATTATGTCACAGCTGCCAGCTTTTCCGGCATTGTCGAGCAGGTTGGCCTCAGAACAACGCAGATCAGGGGATTTGATGGAACGCTCCATTTTGTACCCAACAGGGAGATTACGAGCCTGAGCAATCATTCCCGCGGAAACATGAGAGCACTTGTCGATATTGGCATTTCCTATGACGATGACATCGATAAAGCAATCATGGTTCTCCAGGAGGCATGCGACAAGGTGAAAGCGGGTAACGAGAGCATCATGGACGGACCGAATGTGATAGGCATACAGTCTCTTGGCTCCTCGGACGTGGTTCTGCGCATTATAGCAAAAACGCAGAATATGGAGCAGTGGGGCGTTGAACGGGAATTGCGCAAAGCGCTGAAAGAAGCGCTCGACGCCAACGGCATTGAAATCCCGTATCCGCATCAGGTTTATATTGAAAAAAACAGCAGTAATTGAAGAAGGCCGGGCAGATGTTTATCGGGCTGCAAAATTTTATATTAAAAAAGGATGGTCCTCATCGGATCATCCTTTTATCTTTCTTGCAGCTTTATTGGTTCCCTTTATATTCCAAATAAGCCGTCATATAAGAGATTGCTTTTTCTATTGCCTCTTCCTTTGGCTGCAGCCGGGAATGATGCAAACCGAATTCCGAATCTGCCCCCAGCCAGAACATGAACCCCGGAATTTCGCTCAGCATATAGCCAAAATCTTCGCCTGTCATCGCTTCCTTGCATTCAATCACCTCTGCTTCAGTTCCGGTGCGCAAAAAGTCCATGAACTCCCTCGTGAGCACTTCGTCATTATAGACCTGATGGTACATGGCACCATAATCTATCGTCGCTTCGCATTCAAAGCCGGCTTCGGTGCCTTTGACCAGAGCCTCTATCCTTTTCTTCACCCTTGCCATGGATTCCACAGAAAGGGTCCTGATTGTCCCCTCGAGCCTTGCTTTCTCGGCGATAATATTCTGGACCGTCCCGCCGGTGATTTTTCCAATCGTAATGACCGCACTGTCCAGAGGATCAACATTTCTTGCTATGACCGTTTGAAGCTGTGAGACAAGTGAGCATGCAGCGACTATCATGTCATTTGTTTGATGAGGATAGGCGGCATGCCCTCCTTTTCCCTTTAAATCAATAAAAAGCTCTGAAGTATTCGCAAAGAGGAGCCCTTCTTTAACGGCAACCGCCCCCGCCGGGTATTCTGGAGCGATATGGAGTGCCGCAATCATATCAGGGCGCCATTCTTTCATAATATCCGATTTCAGCATTGGCTCCGCACCGCCAGGTCCCTCCTCTGCAGGCTGGAAGATAAACAAAAGATCATCTTTTACACGGTTTTCCGAAAAATAGGCAATAAGGCCAAGGGCAATGCTCATGTGGAAATCATGTCCGCAGGCATGCATATTGCCTTCATGCCGGGATGAAAATCCGAAGCCCGTTTCCTCGGTAATCGGAAGGCCGTCGATATCAGCTCTATAGCCGATCAGCTTGCCAGGCATTGTCCCGTTCAGTTTTACAAAAATGCCTGTTTTCCATGTTCTGATCTCCATATTGGCCTGGTCAAGTGTCCCCAGATAATCAAGCAGATACTGCTGTGTTTTGAACTCTTTATATCCCAGCTCGGGAATCTGGTGCAGATCCCTTCTAATCTGAATGAACCGATTCATATGTTCTCTCTCCTTTAAATGTGAAAATCCTGCGTAAAAAAGGTACAAAAAAGGACCGGTCTCCCTTTTGGAAGGCACGGTCCTCCAGCCTGCCTTTACAGCTGGCGAAGCTCCTGCTTGATTTCAGTCTTTGATTTTGTCTTTTCGTCAATTTCCTTGATGACGCGTGCCGGAGTGCCAGCCACTACTGTGTATGGAGGAACATCATCAATAACAATGGCGCCTGCTGCAACAACAGCACCCTTGCCTACTGTAACGCCCTCCAGGACAACGGCATTTGCTCCGATGACTACGTCATCTTCAACGATAACCGGCTTGGCTGAAGGCGGCTCAATGACACCTGCAAGAACAGATCCCGCCCCGATATGGCAATTCTTCCCGACAGTCGCACGGCCTCCAAGGACCACATTCATATCAATCATCGTGCCTTCGCCTACAACCGCTCCGATATTGATGGAAGCACCCATCATGATTACTGCATTGTCCCCGATTTCAACCTGATCCCTGATAATGGCACCCGGCTCGATCCTCGCCTTGATGTTTTTCATGTCAAGCAATGGGATCGCTGAATTGCGGCGGTCATTTTCCACAACATAGTCTTCAATCTGTGAAGCATTTGCTTCAAGCGCCTGGCTGATTTCAGCCCACTCTCCAAACACTACTGCAGTATTGCCGGTTAAGAAGGTTTTAGCAGACGGACCGAAATCCAATCCTTCCAAATCGCCCTTTACGTATAATTTAACCGGTGTTGATTTTGTGCTATTTTGTATGAATGAGATAATCTCATTTGCGTCCATCATTTTCATGTGACAGGCCTCCTATGTATGTAACTAGCATTACTTTAACAAACAAAAGCACCGAAAACAAGAAAAAAACCTAATTTCCCCCCTCTTCTACATGCTCTCTTATCAATTCCGCAAATGCTCTTACCTGCTTCAGCCTGAAGGCAGACTCATAGCCCAGCAGCCAAGTATCCCGTTCTATTGGTTCATTGTTCTCATCCAATAACGGAATCTTAAATATATCCTTTTCTGCTCCGTTAAGCGTGATTGCCGGAAGGATGGCATAGCCGATGCCATTAAAGGCCATTTGTTTGCATGTTTCAATCTGATCTACAACAACAGTCCTTTTAGGCGGGGTCTTGAATTGCCTCATCCACCAGTCCTGGATTTCCTGATAATAATTAGAGTCGCTTTTGAACTGGATGAATGGCCGGTCTGTTTCAAGCACCTGCTCAGGCCGGGTGATTTCCTTGTCAACAAGGTAGAGGCTGTCCTTGAACAGATGGATTTTGACTCCCTTCCAGTCAGGAGTTCCGCGAATGATGCCGATATGTACCTGATCTTCATACAGAGATTTGGAAATTTCGCTGCTCCAGCCTGTCATAAGGGATATTTTAGCCTGAGGATACCGGCTGATATACTTTTTCAAAACCTGGGGAAGCCAGTTCTGCCCGACAATGGAAGCAACGGCCAGCTTTAAAGTCCCATGCACCTCTGAGTTAAGGGCCCCGATGGATTCTTTGACCTTTTCTTCTCTTCCAATGACCTCATTGGCAAACTGAATCACCAGCTCGCCGGCAGGGGTCAGGGTAAGACCCTTCTGAGAACGCACAAACAATTTGGTTTCCCATTCTTTTTCAATCGACTGCAGCCTTTGCGACAGGGCAGGCTGTGAGACAAAGAGCCGTTCCGCCGCCTTTCTCATATTCATTTCCTGAGCCAGGACCGATAATAGATGAAATTCAGAAAGTGCTGACATATAATCTTCCCCTTATTCACTTTATAACTTTTTCTTATATTATATCTTAAAAATTTCCGATTTTCATTATGAACATGAAATGAATACAATGATAGCGAAGGAGGGATGAAATGGAATATACTCTTTTAATATTTATAGGTTTTTTGTCTGCTTTTATCGGAACACTTGCCGGGAGCGGCGGACTTATCGGAATGCCCTCCATGCTCCTGCTCGGCATTCCTGTCCACACTGCAGTTGCGGCGGCTAAATTTTCAAATATCTTCAGTTCTTTCTCCAGCTTTTTCTATCTGCTGCGGAAAAGGGAAATTGGTTTGAGAGACTGTTTACAGACTCTGCCTTTCGGGCTTGCGGGAGGAGCCACAGGCGCTCTACTGGCCAACAGCTTCCCGGAAAAAGCCATGACGATGCTTGCAGCTTCCCTGCTGGTTTTTGCGCTTGTCATCACAATGCTGAAGAAGCCGGCGGAAACTGCCGGCGAGTCAGGCATCACACCGCGATTATTTCCGTCCATCTATTTTATAGGGGCATATGACGGGCTCTTTGGACCTGGCCAGGGAACCCTGCTTATGTATACCTTTTTGAATAAGGGATTTAATTATATCAGGGCGGTGGCTTTCAGCCGATTCCAGACATTCATCAGCTGCTTTGCATCGTTCACAATCTATCTTGCAGCAGGAAACTTCCAGCTCAGGCCTTCCCTCTGTCTGCTGACAGGATCTCTCCTCGGTGCCCATCTCGCTGTCAGGGCAGCTGGTAAAATCAATCCCCGCTGCCTGAAAAGGCTTCTTCATGGTATCACCATTCTCCTGATCATCCAGCTGTCAGCAAGACTGCTGCAATGATGCAGCCAAACTCTTTGTAAAGAAAAAAACAGCCCCCTCAGGAGCTGCTGAAATTATTTCCTGTTCAGTCTGCGCACATGCTTGTTCAGCCGGTCAAGGAGTGCTCTCCTTGTTAATATTCCCTCAAAGAAGCCGTCATCATTTTCGACGCAGACAAAGGGATGATCAACCAAAAGCTCTATTGCCAGCTTCATATCCGAATCTGCTTTTAGGCGGGGAATATTTTGATTCATGCATGCCTCCACCCGTTTTTCCTCCAATTTTTCAAACTCGATCCTTTCGATCCCGAGGATGGAATCCATGATGGAAGGAGTGCCTATGAGGCCGTGGAGTTTATAGCCTGGATCCAGTACAGGAATCGCTGTATAGCCGCTTTTGGTCAGCACAAGCACGGCATGCTCCAAGGTATTGCCAATTTGTACATGGGCTACCCTTTCAGAAGGGATCATAAGGTCCCTGATGCTTATTTCCAGATACTCACTACTGTGAAGACTTATCATAGCCGAAACTCCTCAAATGAAAGTGTTTACTTTTTCATTTTATCATATTTTTTCGGCGCTGGCCTTCTTACCCTTTGCTGGTAGGAATATCTTTTATGGTAAAACGGCATTTTGGGCATCTATAAATAACATTCTGGTTGGATTGTGCCGTTAATACCTGTTCCATGCTTTCATCCTCATGGCATTTCGGACATTCAACTGTCGGAAACATGGCTTCACCCCTTTTATCTATTAGGATAGACTGATTTTTGAAGTTTATCCTGATGCATAGGCAGGCATACTCATGAAAAACGCAAAAAAGGAACCTCGAGGGTTCCTTTAAAGGGAATTGCGTTATTGGATGAGATCAAAGATTTCAATTGTAATCATATCCATATTGTCAAACTGGTATCTTTTTGGCTTTTCTTTGTCATTATATACTTCCAGCTCGTATGTCTCTGTTTTTGGATGATAAGTAACCTGGCATTTTCTTTCGCCATTCACCTCAAAGAAACGCTGGGCGGGTTCCCCGCTGCTTGACTGTTCCTGTAAATTCTTTAGACGTGTTAATATACCTTGAAGCTGTGACATGCTCCCTCTCCTTTCGAACAAAACCAAATCAAATATATGCCGCCATTATATATGAAGGACATTGGAAACCAAATTCCAATCGGCAGCATCGGCGGAGCTGCTCCATCCTTAAGCCGGCGAACCTGCAAACGGGAAAGCTCCGTTCCTTTTCCTTCATACAAACCTTCATCTTGCTCTTAGGTTTCACTTTCAGCATGTTTCTATCCCAAAGATTTAAAATCAGAATATTCGAACCGTAATTCTTTACATGCCAATATTAACAGCATAAAATAATGACATGCTTTGTACAAGCAAAAGCTTCGGAAAAGGACGTGATTTTTTTGCAAAAGCCGGCAAAGTTAGCTGAAAAGCTTTTTTTAATCGATGGTTACGACCTGAATATGGAAGAGCGGACAGGAACTTACATATTGGCTGAAGACAGCCTTGCCATCATTGAAACCTCAGCAAGCCCTTCAGTCACAAGAATCCTTGATGGGCTCGAAGCGTTAAACCTCTCTGTCAAAGAAGTGAAATATATCATCCTCACCCACATTCACCTTGATCATGCCGGGGGAGCTGGACTTTTGCTCAAATCATGCCCGCAGGCAAAAGTGATGGTCCATCCAAAGGGCGAAAAACATCTGGCAGATCCATCCCGCCTGATTGCCGGAGCAAAAGCCGTATACGGCGATCAATTTGAAGCTCTCTTTGATCCGATACTCCCAATCCCGCCAGACAGGCTGGAAGCAATGGAGGATGGAAGGGAGCTGAGGCTGAGCGATACATGTACACTAGCCTTTTTTGATACACCAGGTCATGCAAACCATCACTTCAGTGTCTATTATCCCCCTGAAAACGGAATGTTTACAGGCGACACGGCTGGCATCTTCTATCCTCAGCTTTATAGGGAGGGCACTGAATTTTACTTGCCTTCCACTTCGCCAAATCAATTCAGTCCTGAAAAAATGCTGGCTTCCATCTCTTTGTATGAATCAAGAAAACTTGACTGCCTTTTCTTCGGGCACTATGGCATATCGCGAAATCCTGCAGAAGCATATTTTCAGGTCAGGAGCTGGCTTGAAATATTCATTGAAGAAGCAGAAACAGCCTTTCACGCCGCTTCACATAATGAAGCACCTGGCCAAATAGCCTCTCGCCTCAAAAAGAGGGTCTTTGCCCATTTAAGCCAAAAGGGCATTGCGGACGACCATCCTATATACAGCCTGCTGTCACTTGATTTAGAAGTGTCAGCGATGGGGCTTGCGGATTATTTGGCAAAAAGGGACAATAAAACGGAAAAACTGCGGTAAAGAGCATAATAGCCTTTCATTAAAATATGGTATATTTGATGTGCAACGAAAATTAAGGAGCAAATTCAAATGAAGCAAATTACCCTGTATTCTCAGCCAGACTGCCCGCCATGCGAGATTTCCAAGCGCTTCCTCCAGGAATACGGCTTTTCATATGAAGTGAAGGATATCAGCACCGATAAAAAAGCCAGAGAAGAATTAACCAAAAGATATAATTCCTACTCCACTCCAACCTTTGTGATCGATCAAACCGTCATAACTGGTTTTGACCTGGAAAAGTTAAAAGCAGAGCTGAATATCGAATAGGAAGAAGAGCAGGCTGCAGCCTGCTCTCTTCTTTATGCCTCCATCAGCAGCAGCCTTTTATCACTGCCGCTCAGGGTCAGGCCGGGAACCGGCAAAACGCTGCCGGCCATCGGTTTAAGATTATCCGCATCCCTTGAGAATCCGGTCCTGTCATTGGATCCTTTGTATACTAAATCAGAAGTCGCACTTGATAATATATTCAGGGGCGCCTCATCATAAAGCCATTCTGCCACTTTCCAGCCTGAATCAGTTTTTTCGATCCGGATGCCTTCATAATGTCCTGCATAAGCAGTTGGACCTTCGTTCATAGCTGGAAAATATTCAAATACAAGAATTTTTTCAGGATCAATGACCACTTTCGTCTCCTCCGTAAACTCAAAGAACGGTATATAATACAAACCAAAGTCAGTTCCGTAAATAATATTCCCGTTCACTTCCTCCGACAGGTTCTCCTGCAGAAAGAGGCTTGCATAGCTGTCTGTAAAATAAGGGTCAAGAACAGCTTCTATCTCTTCCAGCGATCTTGGCTCCTCACTCAGAGATGTCTGCGCTTCAAAAGCACTTTCCAGGAACTGCAGCACCTCTTCCCTGTTTTCCAGAGCATGGTCTTCAGCAGCTGCACCTGCCTTCGGAAGCATAAACGCCAGAATGGCTGCAGCAGACAGGATAATCATCCTTTTTATATACACAAATCCTTCCTCCTCATTGTTTATTTGTCATAATCCGTGAAATTAAAAACACATGAAATTTTTAGAACAGTTCTTACATTTATTAAAGAAATTACCCGATTTAAGGAAGGACTAACAGTTTTCAAGGAATTTCACCTGTACATTTATTGGAAGAACCAAAGCGCAAGCTCTTAATCATCCAGACAAGCATTAGACGAACCTCCCAGAAAGGCGTTCTTTGCCTTTTTGGGAGGGTTTGGCTTGTGACATCGGCGGAGCTGCTGGACGTTGATGAAATATTCCAAATAATTCACAGACATAGGTTTAATAATTTCTTGAATAATAGGATTTATTAAACATTATTGTTGATTTGGGGCTGTATTTCAGCTGGCTGAAATACAGCCCCAAATCAACAGGGAACACTAACACAGCCAAATAATAAAAAGAGACTGCCTGAACGGCAGTCCCTCCTTTTCATATCAGCTACCAGCTGACTGTAGTTGTGTAGTAGGCAATAAAGATGACTAAAAGAATGAAGCAGATGGCATATGTCAGAATGACAGGATTCCGGATGTAAGGATGATCCTGCACCTGCCGGGAAATGCTTGAATCCATATCTCCCTTTACCGCTCTCTGATTTCGCGCGATGGACATCGTATATAATAAGCCGGTCAGCAGAATGCCTGCAGCGATGATCAGAAGGATGGTCATAAAAGCGCTCATTTGAATTCCCCCCGGGAAAGTAGTATTCCTAATGTGCCACTTACCTTCAGGGACTATACAGGAAAAATCTTATAACAGACCTTCCTGGTCATACAAGAAAGAATAAGCAATATCTATGAAAAGGTAATCCTTTGAATGCAAAGGGAAAGAAAAAGTCCTGATGGTTTCCCCTGTTTCAATATCACTGTACAGATCAGACAGGATTCCTTTTTGGTCATTTCTCATCCTCACTATGTTTTCAAGGAAGTATGGGCGCCAGCTCCAGTTCTTCCTGTAATATTTATGCTGGATGATCCAGTCTCCATCCTTTTTGAAGATATTGGGGGACTGCTGGAAGCCTTCCACATCGCATACGTACATCCTGAAAGCAACTCCATCCATTTCCCCCGACAATGCCAGCAGAAGCTCTTCATATTCCTGAATTTTCTTGTACTTGGACAAAAGCTCCTGGATTTTAGTCTGAAATCCTTCAGCAGCTGCATGGATCTTTTCCAGCTTCTTTGTTTCATGGAGGATAAAACGATGGAATTCAGTTTTCAGCTTTTCCTTCAGGTAATCTTTCTCGATAGTAGCAGCCTGGGGTGTGGACAAATAAAATCCCTGGTAGTATCTTCCGCCATTTTTCCAGGCGAACTGCAGCTGGTACACCATTTCAATATTTTCAAACAGGAGAGTCGCCCCGATTCTTCTTGCCAGGAGGGAAAGAGAATACAAAATATCACGGTAAGATGCAGCTGACGCATTCGACCTGAGACCCTTTAGGTCCGCTTTAATGATATCAGGGGAAAGCTGGCCGATCCTGTCAAGCCTGCTGCTGTCATTCCCCATATTGTCAACGGCTATCTTGATTCCGTACGTCCTGTAGTAATTAAGGAGGTGATCGAGGTGTTCAAGATCTCCCTTATAATTTCTTTCGGTAATCTCGAGTACAATTCTTTCGGGGCTGATGCCTTTATCCTGGTATTGCAAAAGGAGCTGCAGGAAATGCTCCCCGGAATCGTGCATGAGAAGACTAGCGTCCCGGTTGATGAAAATGAGCTCTTCCCCTTTCCTGCCGGCAAAATGATCGAGTGCTTTCATCAGGACCGTGTTATCCACTTCAAGCCTGTATTCTTCGGGGATGCTGTCATCCAGAAAAAACGGGCCAAGGCTTTCGGCCGAGCCGCCGGCAGTAAATCTCCCCAATACCTCATAACCGATAACCTTATGTTCGTCAGCACTGAATATGGCCTGGAAATGCGGTATAACGCGGTCAAGTTCTGTTATTATATCCAATGCATCCATCGCTTTTCCCCGCCTTTCTTTTAAATTATTGGAGCCTGCCAAACAGGATGTAAGCACTCCCCGCAGCAGGCATATGGCCAAGTTCAACACCGCCGGAATAACTTTGGCCGGCCATGATAAAAATAAAACTGGAGCCGTTTCTTGATCTGGCATGGCCTGTTTTCGGAACGCCGGATAGAAGGAAGGGCCAGCCTTGAAAAATATGTATACGATCATCTTAATGCTTCCGCTGCTGGGCTGCAGCAGCCACCTCGACAAACAGGGGTCTGCAATGAAGGGCCAGTCTTCGGGTGAGATACAAGAAAACCTGTCAGCAGGCAAGGAGACTGCCGGGCAGCCTGAAAATGCTGCCGGCAGGGAGAAGGTTATATTGGATGTTCCGCTGATAAAGCAGAATCCTGAGCTGAAATATGGCTGTGAAGTGACGAGCCTTGCCATGATGCTCCAATACGCAGGAGTCAAGGCTGATAAAATGGACCTTTATCACAAAATAAAAAAAGATCCTGATCCAATTATAAAATCAAACAGGGATATTGTTCAATGGGGAAATCCTGCCCACGGGTTTGTCGGGGACATGACCGGAAAGCAAGCGGGCTATGCAGCCTTTGATAAACCGATCTTTGAACTGGCCCTGCAGTACCTTCCTGGCAGAGCAGTGAATCTGACGGGGAAATCCTTTGAAGACATTCTGTCACACGTAAGCCAGGGCTATCCTGCAGTAGTATGGACAACAGGTGATTACAGGCTTCCTGACCGATGGGAATCCTGGACGCATGAAGGAGAGTTAATTAAAACGCCGCTCGATTTGCATGCGGTAACCCTTGTAGGCTATGACTCACGGTTTGTTTATATAAATGACCCGCTGTCAGGCAAAAAACAGGTGCGCATCACAAAAGAAAAATTCAAATCCTCATGGCTTGCATTGAAATCCAGGGCAATTAGCTATAAATAAGAAAGAGCAGCGGCCTGATAGGCCGCTGTTCTCATAGCAGTTAAAAAGGATGCTGGTTGAGCCACTGGCCCCCATCCATTGAAATACATTCACCATTAATATAGGCAGCTTGTTCAGAAAAGAGGAAGAACGCAAGCCCGGCAATTTCCTCCGGCTTTCCAAGCCGGCCTAAAGGGACACTGTTCAAGGTTCTTTTCGCTGCTTCCTCTGACTCCCAAAGCTTTTCTGCACCGCCTGTCCTTTCAATAGGACCTGGCGCTATTGCATTAACACGGATGCCATACTTCCTGCCCCACTCAACAGCAAGCGTCCTTGTCATTGAAAGAACCCCCGCCTTAGCAGCCGCCGAGTGAATCACCCCCGGCCCGGCATCCCAGGCATAAGTGGCAACCATGTTGATGATGCTGCCTTTAATGCCCTTTTCAATCCAATACTTTCCGATTTCGCTGCTGCAGTAAAATGTTCCATTTAAAACGATATTAATGACTGAATTCCAGCCATTGGCGCTCAGGCTCTCTGCCGGGCAAATGAAGTTCCCAGCAGCATTATTGACAAGAAAATCAATGCTGCCAAAAGTATCATGTGCTTTTTCCGCCATCGCTTTAACATGCTCAGGCTCCCTGACATCCATTTGAAAAGGAAGCACTTCTCCCTTCGTTTCGATTTCCTTTTTAGCTTCCTCCAGCTTTTCCTTGTTGCGGCCGGTAATCATGACATTTGCTCCAGCTTCCGAGAATCTTTTTGCCATATATTTGCCCATCCCGCTCGATCCGCCGGTCACTATGACTGTTTTGCCTTCCATGAAAATCCCCCTCAAAAAATGAATAGTCGTTCATTATTCTATTTTAACATAAATGGAGAATTTTCTAATATTTTTAATATAAAATTATTAGAAAGAGATTTGGACAGAGTTTTTTTCTAATTTTTTCCTTTAATGTCACCTTGTTCTTCGATTTGCTGCGAATTGCCGCCTTCTTTTCCCCGCACTTGTCTGATAGTATAAATACGTATATTCATATATAGATAGGCTGGTAGATATATGACTAAAAAAATATCACGAAGATCATTTCTGAAAACAGCTGCCGGGTCTCTTTTGACAGCATTGGCGGCAGGCTCCGGAAGCTATTATTACGCGCGGGAGATTGAACCGAAGTTACTGGACACGGCCGTCCATAAGATAATAGATCCATCCATCCCGCAGGCCTTCAATAATTTCAGGGCTGTGCAATTCAGCGATACCCATATAGGCTTCCAGTACACGCTCGGCCAGCTTGAAAAACTCGCCGGCAAAATAAACAGCCTGGAGCCGGATATCATCTTCTTTACTGGGGATCTGATGGATGAGCCTAATAAATTCATGCAGGCAGAGCAGATTGTCTCAATCCTTGAGCAGCTTAATGCCCCTTTCGGCAAATTTGCCGTTTACGGCAACCATGACCACGGCGGTTACGGGTCCGATATCTATAAAAATATCATTGAAAAAAGCGGCTTCAGACTCCTCCTCAATGAGTCTCATCAAGTGAAGCTTGGAGAGAACAGCATTTATATAGCGGGAGTTGATGATGCCATGCTCGGAAGGCCCGATTTGAAAAAAACGGCAGGAAGCATTCCGGAAGGACACTACAGCATCCTCCTGTCACACGCTCCGGACCTGGCAGACAAGGCATATGAAAATTCCTTCCACTTTCAGCTGAGCGGCCACAGCCACGGAGGACAGGTTAAGATTCCGTTTTTTGGGGCACTGGTCACCCCGCCTTATGGACAAAAATACTATGAAGGCTTTTATACAATCGGCGACACAGACCCTTTGACTCTTTATGTCAATCGAGGGCTCGGCACTACAAGGCTTCCATTCAGATTTTTATCCAAGCCTGAGCTGACACTTTTCACCTTCCATTCCTCCTGAGAGCAGACATCTGCACTCAGGAGGAAAAATACAGCCGCTGGTGCATATGCTGTAATAAACCTGTGAATGGAGTGGCTGCTTATCTACCATACAGTAAGGCAAGGCGAAACCCTGACAAGCATCTCAATGGACTACCGCCGCCCGATTGCCCAGTTATTGGCCGCAAACCCGCAAATCAGCAACCCCAATCAGATTTATCAAGGGCAAAGAGTGATGATTCCCGGACTTCCTGAGCCTTCAGCAATCCCGTATTCAATAAGCATTACGTTATCCACCCGCCGCTTGTCTCTCCTTAAAAATGGAATCCTGCAAAAAACCTATCCTGTCGGCATCGGCAAGATGCTGACACAAACACCGCCAGGCGATTATGTAATTGTTAATCGCGAACCCAATCCTGGCGGTCCTTATGGCATCATGTGGCTTTCTTTATCAAAAGCAGGCTACGGGATCCATGGCACCAATAACCCTGCTTCCATCGGCAAGGCAGTCTCCAAAGGCTGTGTGCGGATGAATAACCAGGATGTACTGGAACTTTCCGGAATTGTACCAAATGGAACACGGGTTATGATTAGAAATTGAAAGAACCCCATCCTGCAAAGATTGGCAGGATGGGGTTTTCCATTTTGATTAGAAATATTGGCTGCCCGTAATCTTTCTATTAGTTTCTTCCTGCCGGATTTTCAAACAAATCAAAAAATAGGCTTTGTTAAACATTGCTGTTGATTTTGGGCTCATCGTGTGAAACTCTCGTTTGCGCGCATTTCTGCAGCCAGATATTCGTCCTGCCGAAAGAAATCTCGCTTTTTTGGCCGCAGGACGAATATCTGGCTAAAAATGAGCCCAAAACCAACAAGGTACACTAACACAGCCAAAATATAAAAAAGCCTATTGTGATTTTCTTCCATCTAATGTATCATATTGATATATCAAATCGATATATCAATATGATATGTGGAGGGATTATCTTGTCAACTGAACACAGCTTACTTGCAGTACTAAGCTTTTGGCCCAGCTCTGGCTATGATATTAAATCAGAATTTGAACATAAAGCAGCAGGGCTTTATTGGGGCATGAGCTATGGAAGCATTTATCCGAAGCTGAAAAAGCTGGAGGAAGAGGGATATGTATACTCAATGGAAAAAGAGGAAAATGGACGGAATAAAAAATTGTATGAACTGACTGAAAAAGGGTGGCAGGAATTTGAAGAGTGGCTGTGCACCCCGCCAGCATACCCGGCAGTCAAAGATGAACTATTCATGAAAATGAGCACCTGGCACAAGGATATGGATACCCGCCATTTAATCAGCCATCTCGAGAAAAGAAAACGCGAATCCGAAGATATCCTTGGTTTCGTGAAAGAATGGCCAAGGAACGGGATTTCCTATGTCAGCAGTATAGGCATGCTGACGATCCGCTATGCAGAGATGCGGCTGGAGACGGAGCTGAGATGGATCGACGAGAGCATATCCATATTAAAAGCCGGGGAATTGCCCGAAGGCCAGGATCCAACCGGGGCAGAGAAAAAATTGCTGTCCAGGCGCAGGGAATCGCTCGGACTGAAATCGGAGGATGAATAAATGAAAAACGGCATTTTCTCCCCGTTGAAAGATAAAGCCTTCCGTTCCCTTTTTGGGGCGCAGGTCTTTTCCGATTTAGGTAATTGGCTGGATTTTGTGGCATTGCAGGTCATTGTTGTCTATTACTGGGGGCTTGGCGAATCTGCCATTGCTGCCGTTATCATCACTCTTGGTATTCCCTGGGTCTTGATCGGGCCGTTTGCAAGTGTGTTTGTTGACAGACTGCCAAAGAAAACTTTGATGATGGTTTGCATGTTTTGCAAAATTGTATTTGTCGCAGGACTTTTCTGGTCGCCAAATTTGTATGTACTGCTGCTGTTTGTCTTTTTAAAAGGGACTGCTGCTGCTCTTTATGACCCGGCAAGGCAAAGCATGATCCGGGCAATTGTGGCCGAAGATAAGCTGCCGGAGGCTGTGACGCTGAGCCAGCTGTCAGTGAATACCATGAAAATTGCCGGCCCTGCGCTTGGGGGCCTCCTCATGGCCGTATTCGGTACCAAGAGCCCGTTTCTGTTTGAAGCGGCCGGTTTTCTGGTCAGCATCCTCTTTATGGCCTCGCTGCCGGCATCCAAAGGATTGCCTGCCGATGCAGAAACCGCAAAAAGGACCGGTGAGAAAGAGCAAAGCTTTTGGACAGATTTCGCAGCTGGCATCAGGCATATTGCCGGCACACGGTTATTGAAGATTTCTATTCTGCTGTCTTCTGCCGCATTTTTCATCATCTTCCTATATGATGGACTGTTTATCTTTGTCGCAAAAAATCTCGGATTCACGCAAGAAAGTTTCACCTTTTTGATCAGTGCTGTGGGCCTTGGGAGTGTTGCCGGGTCACTGGCGCTTGGAAAATGGACTTTCTGGAAAAAGGGTCCGATCCATTTAATGTCTGCTTCAGCATTTATCAGCGGACTTTTTATTATCCTGGTCGGATTGGGCAGCTTCGGCATCCTTGATCTCCCCCAAATAGTCTGGCTTGCAGGTGCCTTCCTGCTCGGCTTTTTCGGAGCAGGTGAAGCTGTTCCATATGGTTATGTGCTGCAGTCCGAAACACCGCAGAAAATGATGGGCAGGGTATCTGCTGCAGCCATGGGCCTGCAGACCTTCGCGATGCTGATTGCACCTGCTGCGGGAGCCCTTCTGGCCAAATTATGGGGTGTATCTTATGTTATGGCTGGTGCAGGAAGCGCCACTTGCCTAATGGGGGCTCTAGTGCTGCTCTACGTTCTTAAGAAGCTTAAAGCGTCAGCTCCGGAGAAATCAATCAGCCACTCCGTCTGATAATCTTTCCAAAAACCAGAAGGAACAGGTATAATGAATTATATCTCTTCTTCTGGCAGTTTTATGGAAGACATGACTTTTAATCTGCGGAAAAAGCTGGTACAATGTTTTCTATTATGTTTAAAGATTAGAAAGGAGCCAAAACATTGAATTCGGACAAGAGTCAGACCCCCCGGCTGCATTCAACGGTTGAAAACCTCTCTCAAGCCATCTTCACTGTGAACCGCCATGCGAAAACAGCGACAAACCCTAAATTTTTATATAAACTGAAGCACGAAGCAATCCTGAAGCTGATTAAAAACGGAGATGCCCGTAAAATCGGCCTTCACTATTCCGGCAATCCAAGATACAGCCAGCAGCAATCAGACGTCCTGGTGGAGTGCGGGAGCTATACCTTCCACATCCCTCCTGCCAAAAAGGATTTCGAGGACCTTCCCCACCTCGGGAAGCTTGATTCCGCCGTGCGCAATCCAAAAACCCGGCTTCCACTCGGACAAGCAAAAAAACTCCTGTCTTCTTATACAGGATTAAAGGAAGAATCGGAAAATCAGCAGCATGATAAAAAGAAGAAATACCAAAAACCGGTATTCAAGAAACTGGGAGAAAGCTACTAAGAAAAGCGGAGGGCGCTTGTTCAGCCCCGACAAGCATAAGACGCTCCAGGATAGAAGGCGTTCTTTGCCTTCAATCCTGGAGTGGCTTATGACTCGAGGGGCTAGCGCCCGGAGCTGGACAAATCGAAAAGCGGAGGGCGCTTGCTCAGCCCCGACAAGCATAAAACGCTCCAGGATAGAAGGCGTTCTTTGCCTTCAATCCTGGAGTGGCTTATGACTCGAGGGGCTAGCGCCCGGAGCTGCAGAAAAGCGGAAAAACCTCGCTCAATAAAGGCACGGACCAAAAGCACCAAGTCCTGCGCAAACAAAAAAGACATCCGCAGATGTCTTTTTTGTTTCCCATCATAATGCATGTTTATCGATCAATAAAACGAGCTCAGCAATCTCCGGCTTGCTCACCTGGGCATCTGCCCCTACCATTTGCCCCTTATGGCGCAGATCATCCGTAATCAGCGAAGAGAATATAATCACAGGCAGCTCCCCGAAGGACTGGCTTGATTTGATCCGCTTTGTTAAATGATGGCCGTCCATCTGCGGCATCTCTATATCCGTTATGACCAGCTGGACTTCTTCTTTGAGATTCTTTCCATCACTTTCCAGCTTCTGGAGATATTCGAGTACATCCCGCCCATTTTCGAAGAATTCCACGTATTGAAAGCCTGCTTCCGCCAGGGTATCGTGCAGAAGCTTCCGGAGAAGGGGAGAATCTTCTGCAACAATAAGCCTCTTGGTGCTGCGCTCCCTATCACCAAGCTTTTGCACCATTTGGACATTGATTCCTGATTCAGGGTTGATATCGACGACTATTTTTTCAAAGTCGAGCAATAATACCATGCCGCCATTTATCTTAACGACCCCGATGATCTGGCTTTCAGCTCCCTGGTACAGTTCTGACGGCTTCTCAATTTTATCCCATGATATCCGGTGGATCTGGGTAACATTCTGGACATGGAATACAACCTTCTGCTGGTTGAATTCTGCCACGATATATTTATCGGTTTCCGGACTCCCGCCCGCGGCAAGCCCGAGAGCTTCCGCTACATTGATGACTGGAAGCACCTCTCCGCGCAGCTCAATGATTCCCTCTACATTTTTGTGTGAACGCGGAATTTGCACAACAGGAAGAGGATTGATGATTTCCTTCACCTTGATGACATTGATTCCGAATTGATTGCCTCCAACTGTAAACTCGACGATTTCAAGTTCATTTGTGCCGCTTTCCAGCAAAATACCATTATTAGATTCCATTTTAATCTCCTGCCCTCTTCAAAAAAACTGGTCTCATTCTTTATATCGGCAAGAAAACGTCTCAGTTTAGCATTCCGGATATCAACCCTGCTTTACCTCATCTGGCTGCTGGATCTTTGAATGGACAATAAGGCCGATGATAGTAAGAATCATGAGTGATCCAAGAGCCATACGGCTGGCAGTATCTCCCCAGTCCGCGAAAATGAGTGTGATGCTGCCGTATAGGAAAGGGCCGATGATGGAGGAAACCTTCCCGGAAAAAGCAAACAGCCCAAAGAACTGGCCTCTTTTGTCCTCGGGTGTCAGCTCAACAATATAGGTCCTCGTTGTCACCCACATGGCTCCCAGGGAAATGCCAAACATGCTGCCGGCTGCCCAGAACATCGCTTCGTTGACAGCAAAAGTGGCTATGATAAGGGCTGCCAGAAGCAATATGCCGACATATTTGACAGCCTTGTTCGCTCCCTTTGCTTTCGTGATATACCCGAAAACAAATGAACCGATGATGCTTGATAAGGTGGACACCAGATATAGCAGGATGAATTGGCCGGTGGAAAAGCCAATGATTGCCTTTGCATAGATAGCCATCATGGCAATGGTTGTAGCTATCGCATCATTCAAAAAGAAATAAGCAATCATGAAGGTAAAGACCGGTTTATACAGCTTCATCTCTTTAAAAGTCTGATAGATTTCCCTGTATCCCGACAAAAAAGATTCTTTCTTTAATTTAGCCGCAGGCTTCGGATTATCTTTTACAAAAAAGAATAGCGGCAGGGAAAATACAAGGAATAAAATCCCGGTAGGAATGAAGGCTTCATGAAAATTGTCATCTCCTATAAAAGGATAGACAGTGAGCCCTACTAAAGTACCGATATAGCCGACAGCAACACCAAAGCCGGAAATGAGAGGGATATTCTCCTTGGTCCCTATATCCGTAATCATAGAATCATAGAAAACCAGGCTGGAATGGAAGAAGAACTTGGCTATCACAAAGGAAACCACTACAAGCGCCAGGGACATTGGCAGCCCGAATAGGGTACTGTCCATGCTGCTTCCTGCAAAAACTCCCATCAGGATGATGGCCGCCACGGAAATGAGCGTAAATATGACAATGTATTTCTTCTTTCTTCCGGTCCTATCGATCATGACACCGAACAGCGGTGAAAATAAAACTAAAAAGAAACTTGCTACTGCGTTTGAATAAGAGATAAAAGTGCTGGCAATCTGATCGAGCACTTCGCTCGTTCCGACCACTTCATCCAGATAAAACGGAAAGAAAATAGTATTGATATTGGATGAAAATATCGTATTGGCAAAATCGTATAAAGCCCAGGATATAACAGGAAGTGTGAAATACAGCTTCCATGGGCTTATGCCGCTTCCTGCCTTAGCTGTCTGCTTCTTTTCCAGTGCAGGCATCCTTACAACCCCTTTTTTCTTTTTTCATTTCTCTTTTTCTTTTCCCAGTTTCATTGTATACCTGCTTGACTTGCCGGTAAACAGGCTGCAGAGCCTCTTTCTCTTTTATCCCCCTCTCTCCACCCATCATATATTCAATCTCTTAGTACAAAACACCTTTCTTTTTACAATTAATTTACAAGGAAACGCAACTCATATTAATTTAAGTTTTTCAATAATTATTCAGGACGAATATGGTATAATGACAGGAATTAATTTAAAGGTGGGGAACGATGAGGAGGAAGGAACAAAAAGAACAGACAAAACAGCTTTTATTTGACAGTGCGATCGAATTATTCAAAAAGCAGGGATTTCAAAATACGACCGTTCAGCAAATCAGCAATCATGCAGGGGTTGCCAAAGGGACATTCTTTAATTATTTCACATCCAAAGAAGCGGCGCTGCACGCAATTGGATCACATCAAATAGCTGTGCTGAAGGATTTTAAATCGGAATACGAATCCTGTACAAGCATCGAGGCGGCGTTTATGGCGCTCTTCAGCAAAATGGCAGCCGTCAATGAAGAATACGGCCCGAATCTGCTGCTATCTATTTTTCATATAATGACGGTTCAGAAAGACTTTCAGCATTCTGAGCTCAAAATGACCGGATTTTTCAAGGAGTTCCTGGCCAGCATGATTAAGGAAGGCCAGGAATCCAACGAGTTTTCCAGCTCCATAGATGCGGAGCCCTTTGCGCAGATGATTGTCAACTCTTTCTTCGGAACCCTTTTTCATTGGGTCCATCATTATGAGCAGGAATCACTGGAAGAACTGATGGCCGGCATGGCTGGGCTTTATCTTTTCAGATTGAAGAGCTCACACCATTAGCGAAGGGGCTGATCTCCTTTGGCTATTGGGAGGCCCAGCTGCTTCGGGCATTCAAGAACTGCTCCACCTGCTCTTTATGGTGCAGATCATGTTCAGCAAAATCAATGAAATATTCTCTTGCCGAAAGTTTATTGCCGCCAATGAAGAATTCCTTATCCAGGTCGCTTTCTTCCAGGCCTGCAAGCATTTGAATGATTCTGGCCCTCGTTTCGGCAAACCGGCGGAGAATCTCCTCTTTGGCGGTCCCGCTCAGGGCGTAAGCCTCTGCTTCATCATTGATCTTTTGAAAATCAGGAAAGCCGGGAAGCTTAGCCCCTTCTGCAAAGTACGGAAACCTTTCAGTTAAGGAATATTGATCCCAGAACAGCATATGGCTGACAATAGCAGCCGGCGGCCATTTACCCTCGGCTGTCGGTGCAAGCCATGCCTCATCACCCGCTTCTTCCAGAGAAAGAACCCATTCTGAAATACTTTCATTATGTTCTATCAAATCTTGTTTCTTCACCTGAGATGCACCTCCTCTTACTAGTTAATACATTCATCAGCTTACTCATAAAATCCTTTTTCCCTAAAAAAAAAGGCAGCCGCAATTGCTTGCGCCACCTTTTCCCCAGCATTATCATTCTCAATTTCTTACAACAACCGTGCCGGCAATCATATCATGCAGAGCCTGCTTTCTTTCCGTAAAAGCTGCCAAAATATAGCCAATCAGCAAAATTTGCGATAAAAAGGCTTGTGCCATATATCTGCCAAGCGCTCTCCAGAAAGTAATTCTGTTCCCTTGAAGGTCTGTTACTTTCAGGCCGACAAGCTTCTTCCCTAAAGTCGCCTGCCATTTAGATGCGTGCATTCCTGCAAAATATGCTACCGCGATTACAGTGCCGATCAGTAATGTCAGCAGCAGCGCCCCGAAGTAGCGGCTGATAAAGTCTATAGTCTCTGCCTCTGTCATCTCTCCGGATTCCATATAGGCCGGGTCAGTGAATGAGGACATGACTGAATCTGAGGTGCCGAGAAAGACGACAAAGATGATCGTTGTTATAATGCCGATTGGAATTCCCACTATGATGCCGTCAATCAGGTAGGCCCCGAATCTGAGCCAAAAACCCCCATACTCCTTTGGTTCTGAATAATTCTGTTTTTCAAATGCTGCCTCCACCAAAATACCTCCCTTACCATTATCAATTTCATGTTAAAGGTTTCCCTGCCGATATTCAATAGCTGTTTTTTCCTTAAATAAGCCATAATTGGAATATCGAACCACCACCTTTTACCCCGAAGCTAAATATCTGAAACAGCCTGCATGGTTACAATTCATTAAATCTGATAAAATATTGCTATTGAATACCACAGCTGGGCATCATCTTCTCTCCAGCACTTTCTGTAGGAGGTACATATTTTGGAACATTTGATCAATAAAAACGTGCAGCAAATTGAAATATCAGGCATCAGGAGATTCTTTAATATGGTTGCAGGGACGAAGGACATGATTTCCCTCACCATTGGACAGCCTGATTTCCCTACCCCTCTTCATGTCAGGGATGCTGCAATAAAAGCGATTGACAGCGGCTTTACATCCTACACCCATAATGCCGGTGATATTAGGCTGAGAGAAGCGGCTGCCTCTTTTGTCCGGCAAAAATACAAAATGGATTATAATGCGGAAAATGAAGTGATTGTGACAACTGGCGCCAGCGAAGCGATCGACATTGCGTTCCGAACCATTCTCGAGGAAGGAGCCGAAGTGATCCTTCCCGGGCCGGTCTATCCTGGGTACGAACCGATTATAAGGCTGTGCGGTGCTGTGCCGGTACACGCCGATATAAGGGACAGCCGGTTCAGGTTTACTGCAGAAGTCATCCGCAGGCATCTCAGCCCGAAGACCCGCTGCATCGTTTTGCCTTATCCTTCGAACCCGACCGGCGTCAGCCTCACCGATGAAGAATTGGCAGAAATAGCGGACCTTGTAAAAGGCAGGGACATTTTTATACTGGCCGACGAAATATACAGCGAGCTGAACTACGGCAAGCCTCATACATCAATTTCCTCCCTGCTTCGGGAGCAGACAATCGTCATTAACGGACTCTCTAAATCCCACTCCATGACAGGCTGGAGAATCGGCCTGCTGTTTGCGCCGGAAGCCATAGCAAGGCATATCCTCAAGGTGCATCAGTATAATGTTACCTGTGCTTCTTCCATCTCCCAGATGGCCGCCCTGGAGGCTCTGACAGAGGGAATCGATGATGCTGTTCCCATGAGGGAAGAATATCTGTCAAGAAGGGATTATGTGTACGGCCGCCTGGTAGACATGGGGCTGGACGTTGTCAAACCGGACGGCGCCTTCTACATGTTCGTCAAAATTCCGGAGAAAAATATTGCTTCTTTTGATTTTTGCCTGAAGCTTGTAAACGAGGCAGGAGTCGCTTTCGTTCCCGGAAGTTCTTTTTCGGAGTTAGGAGAAGGTTATTTCCGCCTTTCCTTTGCCTATTCGAAGGATACGCTTAAAGAAGGGCTGGATAGGCTTGAAGCCTATCTTGGCAGGCTCGACAGGTAGAATTGGAGAAACCCGCAGTCCTTAGACTGCGGGTTTCTTGCTGCACCATCCTGGCCTTAAGTTTCTTTATTTGTTCCAATGCTTGTACAGGGCCTGTGTTCCGCTGTCTTCTTCCCCTTTTTCAGCAAGCTCCCTGTAGAGCGATTCCGAGAGAGCAAGTCCGGGAGTATCCATGCCCATTTTCCTTGCTTCTTCCAGGGCGATATTCATATCTTTCAGAAAATGCTTTATGTAAAATCCCGGCTCGAAGTTCCCTGCAATCATTCTTGGTGCCAGATTGGACAACGACCAGCTGCCGGCTGCCCCTGCAGAAATGCTTTTCAGCACTGTCTCTGGATCAAGCCCTGCCTTTTCTGCATAGACAATCGCTTCACTGACACCGATCATATTGGATGCAATGGCAATTTGATTGCACATCTTCGTATGCTGGCCCGCACCAGCCGGTCCCTGGTGGACAATATTGCTACCAAGCACCTCCAGCAAAGGAAGCAAAGTGTCAAAGTCATCCTTTTCCCCGCCTGCCATGATGGACAGCCTGCCTTCCCGCGCGCCGATATCGCCGCCTGAGACAGGTGCATCAATGGCTCTCAGCCCCTTCTGACGGGCTCTTTCAAAGATTTCTTTGGCTAAAGTCGGAGTAGATGTTGTCATATCAATCAAATATGTATGTTTTTTCCCATGAGCAATCAAGCCTTCTTCCCCAAGAAAAATCTCTTCCACATCCTTCGGGTAGCCGACCATTGTAATGATGATATCAGACGTTTCGGCTATCTTCCGGGGGGATTCTGCCCATTGGGCGCCCAGTTCCAAAAGCTCTTCCGCCTTGGACTTTGTTCTCGTATACACAGCCAGTGAATAGCCTGCCGCAATCAGGTTCTTAGCCATGCTATTCCCCATAACCCCTGTACCAATGAAGCCGATGGCTGTTTTTTCAGGTGACACCATTTTCATTCCCCTCTCTGCTTATATCTGCATTTAGATTGTAGCATATTGGCATAAAATCAGCTTTGCAGAAGCCCTGACACATTCTGTTCTGTTAAATGACAAAAGACCGGGCAATTCCTGCCCGGCCTATCCCCAATTTTATGCGCGTAAAGCTCTTTACCCGCTATATGGGACCGCAAACCCTAAAATTGTGTTGAAAAGTTAGTCAGATATGCTTCCGCAATGACTTTTTGATCATTATACACTTCGACCGATACAGCCTGATCCATGGAGATCATCCTTTCAATATCCGAGGAGAGCAAATCTTGCTTAAGAGGGATTGGTTCCATATAAACCATTTTCTCTTCGCCATTTTCTTCAGCTTCCATATACTCTCCATCATAAACAGATTCTGCGCCGTAAATGATTTCTTTTGTACCGAGCGCCTTTGCAAGCTTTTGGTTATGTATTAATACCTTTACCTTGAACAGCTCTTCCCCGCTTAAGATCTGGCTGTTAAGCTTAAAGCGGAACTGAAGCTCATTCTGGTTCGTCAAATAAGCTTCTGCATGCTTGTTTACAATCGCCTTGTCGTCTGCAGGCATGCAGCCTGGCAAGATGGCCGCAGACAATAGGAAGAGGAGCGGCATCAATAGTTTCATAAACACACCTCCTTGCCATTACCATTTCCTATAGTCTGCTGTCTTAAACGCTAATTTTTAAAAAAGGGAAATTCCGTCATTTCAGACCAATCAAAAAGCCGGGATTCTCTCCCGGCTTTTTCTTTAGATTGATTTAACCATGCCCCCATCCACAAGAAACGAACTTCCTGTCATATAGCTATTTGCATCCGAAGCCAGAAAAACGGCAACTTTTGCAAACTCTTCAGGAGTCCCATAGCGATTGAGCGGGATGGATTTTTCTGATTTCTCCTTCATCTCCTCAGGTGAGACACCCGCTTTTTCCCCATTCACCTGATCCAGATGCTTCACCCTGTCCGTGTCAATTCTCCCCGGAGCCAGTGTATTCACAAGGATGCCGTATGGAGCAAATTCCTGTGCCAAAGTCTTGGAAAGCCCGACTATCCCTGTCCTGAATGTATTGGAAAGCACAAGGCCAGGAATCGGCTCTTTAATGGAGGAAGAGGCAATATTGATGATTTTCCCGCCGTTTTTCTTCAAGTACGGCAGTGCTTCCCTTATATTTCGCACATATGAGAGCAGGTTCAGTTCGAAAGATTGGAACCATTCTTCATCTGAAAGAGTTTCAAAAGAGCCGGAAGGAGGGCCTCCTGCATTATTAACCAGGATATCGATTCCTCCAAAACGTTCAGCTGCAGCTTTCACCATATTCTTTATATCGTTTTCAGAAGTGACGTCTGCACGTATGAACTCTACCTCACCGCCCAAATTCTCAAGCTCTGACTTAACTTCCTTCAGCTTTCCCTCATCCCTGCTTGCCAGCATAACATTCGCGCCTTCTTGCAGAAGCGCCTTTGCGATTGCCTTTCCCAGCCCCTGGCTGGAAGCAGCGACAAGCGCTGTTTTTCCTTTTAGGTTCAATTCCATTAGTCAGCCTCCTGTACATGTAGTTATAGCAATATTATACAGAATATACAGGCAAATTACACAGATTGTGCATCAGGCATCCTGCCGGCACTCTGTCCGGCTCAATGGAGGACCCTGCTTAAAAAGGGGCTTTGTGAAATATACAGTTCATTCCTCTGTTTTTCTTTCAATTGGCGATATCTATCCTGATGAATAAAAAAGCTGATGATCATGCTAATCATTTTTATCAGCATCCTTCCGTTTCTTATGTTTTAATTATAAAAACCTGGAAACGGATGAGTAACAATCAAGAGGATGGATTTTTCTCATCCTGTGGTCTGAATGCTTTCTCCTCCTATGGCGGAGGTTTATGGACAAAAAAATACCGACTGGCATTGCCAGTCGGTCAGTAAGGGGGGAAAATGAGAATGATCAGCTTACTTACATCTTGCTTAAGTGCTTACTCTGCATATACCCCGTGATTATCCCGTTAAAACCTTTTTTTAAAAAAGTTTTTATTTTTGTGTGGCCTGCTTAACAGCTGCCACTACTTCCTCTGCAGTCCCCATCTGAAGCGCCTTTTCGGCAAGCTCTTTCATTTCTTCCGTTGACAGGCGAAGAATTTGCGAGCGTGCTTTCAGTATGGAAGTGGCACTCATGGAGAACTCGTCCAAACCGAGGCCGAGCAGAAGCGGAATGGCAGTCTCGTCCCCTGCCATCTCACCGCACATGCCAGCCCATTTGCCTTCTTTATGAGCTGCATCGATCACCATTTTTACAAGGCGCAGAATAGCCGGATTATATGGCTGGTATAAATAAGATACCCTTTCATTCATCCTGTCAGCTGCCATTGTATACTGAATCAGATCGTTCGTGCCGATGCTGAAGAAATCAACCTCTTTGGCAAACTGATCGGCAAGGACCGCAGTCGATGGAATTTCGACCATGATGCCAAGCTCAATCTTGTCAGCTGTTTTCACGCCTTCAGATGAAAGCTTTTGCTTTTCCTCTTCAAGGATTGCTTTCCCCTGGCGGAATTCATCCAGAGTGGCGATCATTGGGAACATGATCTTCAGATTGCCGTAAGAGCTCGCTCTAAGCAAGGCTCTCAGCTGCGTACGGAAGATATCCTGTTCTTCGAGGCAAAGGCGGATCGCACGGAAGCCTAGGAAAGGATTCATTTCCTTCGGCAGGTTCAGGTAAGGAAGCTCTTTATCCCCGCCGATATCCAGTGTACGGACAACAACAGGCTTTCCTTCCATCCCTTCAAGGACAGCTTTATAGGCTTCAAACTGCTCTTCCTCTGTCGGAAGCTGGTCCCTGCCCATATAAAGGAATTCTGTACGGTAGAGGCCTACAGCCTCACCGCCATTATTGATGACTCCTTTAAGGTCCTTAGGCGTTCCGATATTGGCTGCCAGTTCTACATGATGTCCGTCGGCAGAAACCGTCTTTTCGTTGACAAGCTTTGCCCATTCAGCTTTCTGAGCTTCAAAGGCAGCGTTTTGCTCTTTGTAGCTTTCAATCGCCTCAGGTGTAGGATTTACATGAACCTGGCCGGTAAGACCATCAACAATCACCATATCGCCATTCTGGATTTCCTCTGTAGCTGTCTTAGTGCCGACAACCGCAGGTATTTCCATTGAACGGGCCATGATGGCTGAATGGGACGTCCTTCCGCCGATATCAGTTGTAAACCCTTTAACAAACTGCCTGTTCAACTGCGCAGTATCAGATGGCGTCAAGTCTTCTGCAATGATGATCACTTCTTCGGCAATCATGCTAGGGTTGACGACCTGGACTCCAAGCAAATGGGAAAGCACACGCTTGGTGACATCGCGGATGTCTGCTGCGCGTTCCTTCATATACTCATTGTCCATTTGTTCGAACATGCTGACGAACATATCAGCTGTTTCCTTCAATGCCTGTTCAGCATTCACTTTTTCTGTCTTGATCTTGTCTTCGATGGGTGATATTAATTCCGGATCGCTGAGTACCAGGAGATGTGCATCAAAGATGGCCGCTTTATCTGCGCCCAGGTCTTTTTCCGCTTTCTCCCTGATGGCCTCAAGCTCTGATTTGGAAGTGGCCAAAGCCTGCTGAAAGCGGCCGACTTCATTGTCTGCATCCTCAACCGTCTTTTTGCTGAAAGACAGATCAGGTTCTACCAAACGGTATGCTTTAGCAATCGCAATGCCGCTTGAAGCTGCAATTCCCTGTAGAAAGCTCATTATTCAGCAAGTCCTTCTTTTGTTAGAGTGTCTTCAAGTGCTTTTACAGCCTCAGCTTCGTCGTTTCCTTCAGCAATGATTTTAATATCAGCGCCCTGGCCGACACCAAGAGACATAACACCCATGATTGACTTTAGGTTAACCTTTTTTTCTTTATATTCTAAATGCACATCAGAATCGAATTTGCTTGCAGTTTGAACCAATAATGTAGCTGGACGAGCATGGATTCCAGTTTCAGCCGTTACTTTGAATTGTTTTTCAACCATTGAGATCAGTCTCCTTTAGAATTAATTAATAATTATAGCAAGATGTATATGAGTTTGTTGCCTACTAACTTAATCTAACCGATTTATGCCAAAACGACTAAGCAGTTGCCGGAAACGCCCATAAAAGCCGCATCCCGTTCTAAATGGAACAGGCCAAAAGCGCCAGTACATATTGCAGTTATTTATCTACGCAATAGTATTTTTTCCATCTATGGTTTATTCATGTATGAAATTAAGTATAGTTTAGTCGCCTTTTTTTCAAGTCATCAGACAACCAACATCTCAAAAAAAAGAATAGCATTTCCTCCCGTCTTAGACAACGTTAATGCCTTATTTTTTAAGGATTTGCAGGTATTTTTTTTATGAAACGCTTTCATTTGCCATTGTTTTCTTTTCTTTACCCAAAAAGAGGATATTATAACTTACTCTCAGCTTATTAATGGCAGCCTCATATTCATATAGGGTGTTCCCTGTCCCATGGGACTGCAGCTTAGCGATTTCTTTTACGCATCTTGCAAGCAGTTCGGCTGCCTGCTTCAAATCCTTCGCCCTGAATTCAGTCCGGTCTTCGACCAGCTGCTCCAGTATTGAATCTGCAAGATCCACGATCCTGTTCAGACGTTCTTGTTTTGTTAATTCCATTCCGCCGCCTCCTCCGTGCTTTTTAGATTTATATGCCGGAGGCTTCTTTAGATGTTAGGATTTACGTCCTTTCAGCTGCTTTTTTTGGAAAATGCCAAGAAACCTCGCTGAAGATAGTTCCCCTTCCTTAACAAGATGCAAATGGATCCGCTTCAGATCTTTTTTCAATAAGGCAATCTCTTTTAGAAAAGCAGCAGCTTCAGCGGCATCAGCCAGCTTTTCTCCGTATCTTACTTTTTCATATATGCTGCTGGTAATGGGGTCAACATGCAGGCCGATCCTGTTCATCCACTCCGGAAAGCTTTCGGACTGCCTTCTGCCGAGCTGCAGTTTATCACTGTATGATTCGAGCTGGTATATCTCCCTCCTGACAGGGTCTAAAGGCGCCTCTGTCCGTTTTTTTCCGCGGTCCATGCCTCCATTACTGCCAGGCTCCCGCTCGACAGTGATATATGATTTCTCTTTATCCTTCATCGCATTTCCGGAAGATTTCTTTCTTTTTTTATATAGATAGTACATGATAAAAATAAGACTGGCTGCAGCAGCTGCTGCCAGCACCATTTCAAATCCCTGGCCCTGTTCTTCCATTAAAGGCTGTTCCCTGCTCTCACCCAGCTGCTGATCCTGGCTTTCAGGCTCTTCATTTAAAGAAACGCTCCAGTCGCGTTTTTCGGCCCATTGGAAAAATGGGGATGCAGCTGCGCCAAAAAGATAAGCAACGCCCCTCATCATAGAAAAGAACAGCCCGGTGACAGCGGGAATAGCAGCCACAGCCGCCGCTCCAATTGCAAAAACCCCCAGCATG
This sequence comes from Cytobacillus sp. T106, assembly GCF_040492155.1. Classification (NCBI taxonomy): domain Bacteria; kingdom Bacillati; phylum Bacillota; class Bacilli; order Caryophanales; family Bacillaceae; genus Cytobacillus; species Cytobacillus sp. T106. Next base: position 473,380 of record NZ_JBEUMK010000003.1, read on the forward strand.
GCAAGTACAAAATCACGAATCAGAAGCCCTTTGTTTTTCCGGGAAGTTCCGGAGGCAGCCAATCTTGAAAAAAATCCTGCTACAATAATAAAGGCTTCCTGCAGGACGACCATCCAAACCAACTTGCCAATCCATGTGCGATCCAGGAAAACAGCCGCCAGGATAACGGCAAAGCCTCCCGCGAAAACCAGCAGGAAGAGATTGCTGTCAGAACTTCCTTCAGGGTCTTTATAGGCAGCTTCTGTCCTCCAGAATACAAGTACCCCGAAACATAGCAGTGCGAACCAGGAGAAGCCCAGAAGGGTTCCAGCAATAAATATAAAAGGCAGTACAGCGGCAAAAAACAGCAGGCTCCCTCTGCTGCCGCCGGCATTCAGCAGGAAGAAATACAGCACGGCTGATGCTGCCAGGAGAGTAAACGAATATAACACCGGCAGCATGTCGCCTGAGGGCATAAACACTGGGCAGAGCAGCATGCTTGCAAGAGCAGCCTCCGAAATGAGCGTCATATAGGGATGCCATTTGATTCCGGGCAATTAAATCACCTCTTTATGGATAGGTTTCGGAAACGGCTTTATCCAGGCTTTTTGCTCCAGCAGCTGCATTTCGAGCACTGTAAAACCTTTCTGTTCCAATTCTTTAAAATACTTATCTCCAGCCTGCGGCTTTAAGCCTCCATGGATAATATAAGGCTGAAGGGCAAAATGCCTTGTATAATGGGCAGCCATCTTGTCATATGGATACAGGACAGAATGATAGCCTGCAACCGCAAAGCTTTCCAGCACCTTCTGGAGATGCGCCTTTCCGGTCCCGGCGGGAATATATTGAAAAGGGACGGATCCTGCTGTCCGGATATTCATGCAAACCGCAAAGGGAATCCCTTCTTTTACAGCTGTGTATGCAAGCTCGGCCGAACAGCTCAGAAGCTCCTCAAGCCTCGGAGTAATGGAGTATCCTTCGGAAAGATTCAAAGAAAGCAGCAGGCCTTTTTCAGAAACATTTTCATATACCTTGGTCTGGATGCTCCGGCTCCTTGCCGTTGCTTTCCAATGAATTTGATTGAAGCTGTCGGTGGGCACGTAATTCCTCGTGCCGGCAGGAGACAAAACATCCTGAAATAGTGTATGCCTGGCAGCCTCATTTCCTGGTTTTGCTGATACAAACTGTTCTTTGTTTTCTACAGGCAGCCTTTTCGGATAGATGAGCGCTTCCTGGGCGATCATTGTCCTGTATTCCAGCACTGTCTCGCCAAAACCGAAGAAATGGGGAATCCGAAGCTCCATGCTGCGGATTTTCGCAAGCCCCCTCCTGCCGGCTGAAAATGGAATCCGGACTGAATATTCCCCTTTTCTTGGAAGAGTGAATGGGATGGATAGCTCGTACTTTGAAAATCTCGGCTGCTGAACCCCTTTCAAGGGGATTACAAGATCATCGAAATAGACGTAGAGCCGTGCATTCAAAATGGGAAGTCCGTTATTTACAAAACCCAGCTCCCATTCATGATGCTCTTCAATAAACATCCGTTTCCTGACAGCTTTATTTTCAAATTCGACTCCTTCCCCCATTTTCTTCAAATAATAATTATTGGCAAGGAGGACACAAAAAAACAAACTGGACATCAGGAACAAAATTGCCGAGGTCAGATAAAGGCTAAGCAAAACCAGCAGCAGGGCAAGTGCAGACATAATCTGCAAGGACCTGTTTTCGACCGTATACTTTTTCCACTCCATTCTAGCGGGCACCTGCTTCAACAGGGACTTCAACGGAATCAATAACTTTTTTAATCACTTCTTCCTCTGTGCTTGTAAGGGATGCTTCGGCGGTAAGATAGATTCTATGTGCCAGCACATATGGAGCCATTTCCTTGATATCCTCCGGGACGGCATATTTTCTGCCTTTTATCAGTGCAGCACCAATTGCAGCCCTCAGCAGGGCAAGCGACCCCCTTGGGCTGACCCCAAGTTCGATGGCAGGGGTTTCCCTCGTCTTCCTGACAATTTCGAGCAGATAACCTTCAAGCTCTTCCGATATATGTATCTGTGCTGCTGCCTCCCTCAATAAAGCGAGTTCCTGCCGGCTTACAGCCTGTTTTACGGCAGCTGACTGCCTCCTTTTTCCCTTTATTATCATCCTTTCTTCTTCAAGGCTGGGATAGCCCAGTTTAACCCTCATGAAAAAGCGGTCAAGCTGTGCTGCCGGCAGCGGAAAGGTCCCTTGCTGCGACTCTGCCGGATTCTGCGTCGCAATGACCATAAAGGGTTCTTCCGCCCTGAATGTATGTCCGTCAATCGTTACCTGGCGTTCCTCCATGGCCTCAAGCAGGCTTGACTGTGTCCGCGGGGTAGCCCTGTTTATTTCATCAGCAAGTACAATATTGGCAAGGATGGGTCCTGGGCGGAACTCAAATTCATGGTTTTTCGGATTGAAAAATTGGATTCCTGTAATATCACTCGGAAGTACGTCCGGTGTAAATTGAATCCGCGAGAACTTTCCTCCAAATGTTTCAGCGAATGTTTTTGCCATGAGTGTCTTGCCTGTTCCAGGCACACTTTCAAGAAGCACATGGCCATTGAAGATGAGCGAAATCACCAGCAACTCTGCTTCTTTATCCCGGCCGACAATCACCTTTCCTATTTCTCTTTTCAGTTTTTCTATTTGATCAAGCATTTGCACACCTCTATTATTCTAATATTTTGTCTTTTTAAATATAACATGAAATTATACAAGCATAGCAAGTGATTGGAAGAAATAGACTCAGCAGAGAAAATGGTTGCAAAAAAGGCGGTCTGGTGATTCAATAAACTTACAAGAATTAACAAACAAATATATGAAGGTGATCATATGAGATATAAACGGGATGAGCCGTTCCGGTTTCAATTCCCTAAGCCGCTCCATGGGTCCTTCAGGATTATAAAAATTGACGATAAACCGGTTGAGGCAAGGCCAGGCACAGCGGAGATAATGGATTTGAGCCCGAACGGCCTGCGTTTCAAGGCTTCCATGGACCTTCCGGTAAGAGAAAAAAAGCTGCTGATGGAAATGTCTTTCATCATTAACGATTCTCTTATCACCATGACCGGTGAGCCGGTATGGCAAAAGCACGAATGGAATAGCAGCACCTATGGCTTCGTATCTGCAGAAGGCAGCGAAAAAAGCCTTGAGATTATCCAGCAGCTTAAAGAGTATGCCAGAAAGGCTGCCGGCTCTTACAAATCAAGATAAAAAACTCCAGCGCATTCTGCTGGAGTTTTTTTTACTGGAACTTTACGTTCATGCAACGGAAACATTATGAATCACCTATATGATGGAATAAACCACTTGAGGAGGCTTCATATGTTTTCCCATCTCTTAAGCTGCCTGATTTTCGTTGGGACTATTTTCATTTTCAGCATCCTGCTGCTGCGGAAAAACTAGAAGGAATCCTGCTATTCCTCGTACATCATTTTCCTGGTCATTCCCCCATCGACCACGATGTTTTCGCCCGTTACAAAATCGTTTTCCGGATCACAAAGGTAGAGGCAGCAGCGCGCTATATCAGACGGTTTACCTACTCTTCCTGAAAGATGCTGCTTATGGTCCTTTTCCCGCAATTCATCATAATGCTTTGTTTCAATCCAGCCCGGGCTGATGGAATTAACCCTGATTCCCTTGCCTGCCAAGGTTCTTGCCAAAGCGTGGGTAATGCTCGTGATCCCTCCCTTGGATGCAGAATAAGCCTCTGTGTCAGGCTCAGACATGGACGCCCGGGTCGAAGCCATATTTACGATTGAGCCTCCACTTTTCATCAGCTTCACTGCTTCCCTGCTGCAGAGGAAAACGCTCCGCAAATTAGTCTGGAGGATCTCATCCCATTCATCCAATGTCATCTCCGTAAATGAAATAAACTTTGAAATCCCGGCATTATTGATAAGGATGTCTATAGTTCCAAACTGAGCGGCTGCCTTTTCCATGGCAGTTATAATGCTTCTTTCATCTCTCACATCTGTATACACAAAAAAGGCTTCCCTGCCTTCGGATACCAGCTTCTCCTGAAGCTCAGCCCCTTCCTTTTCGGCTATATCTGCAATAACTACCTTTGCACCTTCTTCAGCAAATGACTTGGCAATGCCCTTGCCAATCCCATTTGCACCACCGGTTATGAACACTGTCCTGTCTTTAAACTTCATTGCTCCATCGACTCCCTTCCTATCTATATTGAGCCTTCAGCTGCGGGGCTCAGGTAGATATTGATACAATACATCTCCGCCTCGCTGGCCAATGCCGCGGAAATGCTTAAAGTCCGGGCGGCTGACAAGCACCCTGCGAAACTCAAGGAAGTCTTCCTTTTTTACATAGTACTCCGCAAGTTCACCGTCTTTGAGCTTATCTAGCAATTCATTCACCAAGTTTTGTTCCAAGCCAATACCTCCTTTTCACATACTTACTGTATACCAAATTACTATAAGAATTTCCACGGAAATACTTGCAGAAGCACAGTTATGCAATACCCTTATGTTTCAATCCGAAAAATGGAAGTTTCAGTTAAAAATGTTCAAAATTCTTTACGAAATTCAAAAAGTAGTGCAAAATGTTAATAAGCTTTTAGAGAAGAAACAAACACGGGAGAGGGAGAGGATGTATGAAGAAAGCAGAAGTCGGAAACGTGATTGAATTCAGGGAAGGCTTGAAGGGCATAGTTGAAAAAGTGAACGAAAATTCGGTGATTGTCGATCTTACATACATGGATGACTATCGTGATCTTGAGTTAGAGCAAAGGACTGTTGTTAACCATAAAAACTATAAAGTCATTAAAGAATCGGTATTCTAATCGTAAAATGTAAGCGCTGCTATAATATAAAGTAAATAAAACTCCGCTGCCAGGCGGAGTTTTTTTATTTGCCTGCAAGGCGGGCTATTTCATCCGATTCATATATCATTGCAGCCTTGCGGGCTTCCTTATCACGGATTGCGGCCGCTGCCATCCCTTTTGCCACATCTAATGCCTTGATGGATTTATACTTTTGAAGCTTTCCCTTCATAAACGGCCCTGCCGCCCTTAAGAAAACCTCGCCGGCCTTTTCCCCCAGCCTGAACTCCGCCCTATCGCCGACAAGAAGGGACGGCCGGAAAATGTGGAGGCTGAAAGCATTCAGTGTCTTAAGCTGTTCTTCCATCTGTCCTTTTACCTTATTATAAAAAAACTTAGAATCCGGGTCTGCCCCCATTGACGATATAATCAGGAATCTGGCTGCACCTGCTTCTTGTGCAAGATGTGCCGCCTTTAAGGGATACTCTAAATCGGTTGCCCGAAAAGCGTCTTTGCTTCCCGCCTTCTTAATCGTTGTGCCAATACAGCAGAATATATCGTCAGCCTTGAAGGCATCCCCCATCTCCTCCAGCCTGCTGAAGCCCCCAATGTATACCGTCAGTTTAGGATGTTCTATGCTGAGCGGGCGTCTGCTGATCACTTTTATTTCTGAGTACTGGCCGCTGCCCAGGAGCAGCTCCAAAAGATGGCCCCCTGTCAAGCCGGTAGCTCCTAAAATTAGTGCTTTTCGCATCTTTTTCCCTCCTGTATGCTGTTAAAAACAGTTGTATGAACAAAAGTAGTAGCAGAGTACTTTCATTTTTTGATAAAATAGTGATTGGTTTGTTAGAACACCAATAAATTGTACGAGCCAACAGCTTACTTACTGATTATACAGCAGAAGAAGCATTGCACCGTAAACCCGCATTTATATTTTCCACCTGGCTGAAAGGAGATCATGAATGAAAATTGGCTCAATTGATATAAAACTGATCCTGGGGATCATGATTGCCCATTTGTTACTGTTTTTCACTTTTCAGGACAGGGCAGTATTTTGGTATATATTCACCGCTTCCATGCTGTTTCTGATCAGCTATTCAATTATGGCAGAAGAAGTGGAGGATGAGGCTTCTTTCCGGTCTTACCTTTTCTTTGGAGCAGTTTCCGGGGTACTCCTCTATGGATTATTCTGGACAGGCCATTTTCTGATAGAGATTTTGAACCTGCCATTCGCAAGCCAAATCGGGAGATTGTACAGCCGGCTTTCCCCGGAAGTAATCTGGCAATATATCGTCCTGATCCTTGTCATCATTCCGGGCGAAGAAATTTTTTGGCGGGGTTTTGTCCAAAAACGCCTGCAAAGCTACATAAAACCAGGATGGGCAGTGATATCAGCTGCTTTGCTTTACGCCTCCGTCCATTTCTATTCCGGCTATCCGGTCCTTGCCCTTGCAGCATTTGCAGCCGGGCTGTTCTGGGGATATCTGTATGCCTGGAAGAAAAGCCTGCCCCTGGTCATTGTCTCTCATCTCATATTCGATCTATTAATTTTTATTATCTTGCCATTCAACTGATGAAATCAGCAAAATTTGTAACTTTCTGCAGATAACATCGTCTACTCTATTATAAAACTGCATGACATACAGGAGGAATGCCAAAATGAACACACTTCAAAAACTATTGCTGGCTACAGGGATCCTTTCACTTGCACTTGCCGGGTGCGGGACTACAGAGGACACAGGAAGTGAAGACAATGGAACCAATACAGAAGAAACAGCGGGCACAACAGACGGCACCCAGGAAACCGGTGACAATTCAAATGGTGAAGACATAGAGCAGACGGATGATCAGTCTGAAGGAGAAGAAAACGAGGAGACAGGCAGCTCTGAAATGGAGCAGGAAAAATCCCTGTCATACCAGGTGAATGGAGAAACGATGGAAGAAACTGCAGTCCTTGAAAAAAGCGACAACCAGAATTATTCTATGTATGTCCTTCCTTCATACGAACTGACAGCTGAAGAGCCTAATAAAGATGTACTCTATCTGACAGATAATGATCAAGTATTCATGAGGATTGAGCTGCTGCCGGAAGATACAGATTGGGAAATGGCTGAAGAGAACGCAAAATCCCAGCTGACAGCGGTAAGCAGTGAGGTGCAATCTGCGGAGGCTTCTGATGATGAATTCCTGCAGGATGCAATCATTTACGAAGCAGCTTCAAAAGAAGATAAAGCAGCGGTATACCTGATTAAAAACGGTGGACAGCCCCTAAAGCTGAGCATCTACACAAAAAATGATGCTGATCACACTGATGCTTTTATTCAAATGGCAAAAACCATTTCAGCAGAGAAATAAGGAAAACAGGCCGATGAAACACCTCATCGGCCTGTTTTTTTTCATGCTTCTTTTTCTTCTGTAGGTTTTATCCAGAGCAGGACAATAAATAGAATGCTGACATATCCGAATATCGGATAAAGATAGGAAAGCAGTGTACTGTATTCTATCATGCTGATTAAACAGGTAATTAGATAAATTCCCCCGACCGACCAGATGGCCGGGATTGAAATATACTGCCTTATCTGCCTCTCCAGCCCGAAAATATTTCCTATTATTGAGGTAAAAATTTCTCCATAAATGACCAGTACAAACAGGCCGTAAAAACCGGATGCAAGATTTTTCATGATGACTGCCATTGGTATTTCATATACTTCCAGGTTAGGGAGCATTACAAGAGTCAGATGGCTTGATAAAAGGATGATGGTCAATGCCGCCCCTCCGATATACCCTCCCATCCTGATGGTCCGGTCATCTTTTATTTCAGCTGCAACAGGCACCAGCACCGCCTGTGCCAGGGCCAGATTGAGCGCGGTATAGGAAAATGGCGCGGCTACAGCTTTCCACCCATCCTCCGCAAACGGAATGAACAGCATCTGCTCCTTAAAGCCCGGGAGCTTTATAGAAATGAACATTAAGATAAAACTGAAGGCAATCATCATAGGCACTACAAACAAATTCACAGCAAACAGCCCTTTAATGCCGAGAATCATTACAACCACCGATAATATGATTGTTGCAAGCACCCCTGAGAGCTTGGACAATCCAAGCTGCTCCTGAAATACAGCTCCTGCGCCTGACAGCATGACAGCACATACGCCAAGGAGCATAATTAATGTCAGCACATTGATCACTTTTCCGAAATATCTGCCGAACAGATAATCATTCAGCTCCTGGTAGGACTTTGCATGTATCCGTGCTGAGATCCTCATCAGCTTTGTTCCCAGCATAATAAATATATATCCGCTCATCAGAATTCCGATCAGCCCGATAAACCCGAACCGGGTAAAAAACTCTACTATCTCCTTGCCTGTTGCAAAACCCGCCCCGACTACTGTACCAACATAGACAGCAGCAATCTGCAAGGCTCCAGTCCAATTTTTCACGAAACCGCCTCCTCCCCTTCATGTATATGACCGGCTTTTCCAACAAAGACGAGCTTTTCAAAACAATTCATTCCTTTGGCTTAAATTGCCAAGTCTTATTGCTTGAAAGTCAAATAAGGTCAAAGTATAATAAAATCAAAGTTAGTCAAAGATAGTCAAAGTCAACATATAGGAGGCATTGATTGATGAACTGTGAAAAATGTCAACAAAACCAGGCAACCATCCAATTAAGGTTTAATATAAATGGAAATAAAATAGAAACACATCTCTGCAGCAGCTGCTATCAGACCGAAAAGCGAAAAATGAACGCTTCCTTCGGTTACCAGAATCCCTTCGAGGCTTCCGGCATGGAAGACTTGTTCAAACAAATGGGCGCCGGTGAAGCTAGTGCCGGCAAGGGAATGAAACAGCAGCCAGGCAAAAAGTCAAACGGCTTTATTGAACAGTTTGGCAAGAACTTGAGCAATGCAGCCAATGCAGGCTTAATAGATCCTGTCATTGGCAGGGATGAAGAAATTGACCGTGTCATTGAAATACTCAATCGGAGAAATAAAAATAATCCAGTACTGATCGGAGAGCCCGGTGTCGGGAAAACTGCCATTGCAGAAGGATTGGCACTGAAAATATCTGAAAAGAAAGCACCCCGCAAACTGCTGAATAAAGAAGTTTATCTTCTTGATGTCGCTTCGCTTGTTGCCAATACCGGCATTCGCGGACAGTTTGAAGAACGGATGAAACAGCTTATCACAGAGCTGCAGGAAAGGAAAAATATTATCCTGTTCATTGATGAAATCCATCTTCTTGTCGGAGCAGGATCCGCCGAAGGCTCCATGGACGCAGGCAACATCCTGAAGCCTGCTCTTGCCCGCGGCGAACTTCAGGTAATCGGTGCGACAACTTTAAAAGAATATCGCCAGATTGAAAAAGACCCTGCGCTTGAAAGGCGTTTCCAGCCTGTTCACATTCAGGAGCCAACACAGGAACAAGCCTTAGAAATCCTGAAAGGCCTCCAGTCCAAATATGAGGACTTCCATGAAGTCACCTATTCGGAAGAGGCGCTGTCGGCATGCGTCACTCTATCAAGCAGATATATACAGGACAGATTTCTTCCGGATAAAGCCATTGATCTGCTGGATGAAGCAGGATCAAAAATCAATCTGACAGCAGAATATACACCAGGGGAAGAAATCGAGCAGAAGCTGGCTGAAATATCAGCTGCCAAAGAAGAAGTCCTGAAGAAAGAAGACTATGAAAAAGCGGCCAAGCTCCGTGAACAGGAAATCAAGCTTGAAAAAGCATTGAACAATGATTCGGCAAAGAGGCCGGTAGTGGAAGCGGGACATATCCAGGAGATCATTGAAAGAAAGACCGGCATTCCGGTCGGCAAAATTCAGCAGGATGAACAATCCAAGATGAAGAACCTTGAAAAATCCCTTTCCGAAAAAGTGATCGGCCAGGAAGAAGCTGTTAAAAAGGTCGCAAAGGCAGTACGCAGAAGCAGAGCTGGATTAAAATCCAAAAACCGCCCAATCGGCTCTTTCTTATTTGTCGGACCAACCGGTGTTGGTAAGACCGAACTGACAAAAACACTTGCTGAAGAGCTCTTCGGCTCTAAAGACAGCATGATCAGGCTTGATATGAGCGAATATATGGAAAAACACAGCATTTCAAAAATTATCGGTTCCCCTCCGGGATATGTCGGCCATGATGAAGCAGGCCAGCTGACTGAGAAGGTGCGGAGGAATCCATACAGCATCATTCTGCTGGATGAGATAGAAAAAGCCCACCCTGACGTACAGCATATGTTCCTCCAGATACTCGAAGACGGCCGCCTGACAGACAGCCAGGGAAGGACCGTCAGCTTTAAGGATTCTGTTATCATCATGACAAGCAACGCCGGTGCAGGACACAGGGAAATCAAGGTCGGTTTCGGCAGCAGCGAAGCTGTCAAGGAATCAGGAATTCTTGATTCTCTGGGCAGTTTCTTCAAGCCTGAGTTCCTGAACAGATTCGACAGCATCATAGAGTTCAAACAGCTTGAAAAAGACAGCCTGCTGAAAATTGTGCAGCTGATGCTGGAAGAGCTGAATACAGCACTCAAAGAACAGGATATGCTGCTGACTTTTACTGATGAAGCAGTTGAAAAACTGGCCGAGCTTGGCTATCATCCGGCGTTTGGAGCCCGTCCGCTTAGAAGGGCAATCCAGGAGCAGCTGGAAGACAAAATTGCGGACTTTATTCTGGAAGATCCATCATGCACACAGCTGCATGCAGACCTTTTGGATGGAAATATTGTGGTTACTGGAAAATAAAGATACAAATCAATTGCGAAAGGCATACAGAAGCTTAATACAGGCTTACTGTATGTCTTTTTCTGTTAGACATGAAAGTCGCTCAACAAAATCTGACAAATTGTGATAAAATTGGTTAATATACTAACCGAAAGGCACCCTAAGCATGAACAAAACAAGCCTGATAGAAAGCCGGAATCTGCTTTTGATACAGCTGCTCTGGCTGTTTTACATAATCGATACAGCTTTTTACACATTGGTCGATCAGCGCTATGATTTGCTGTGGCCGCCTGTCGGCCTTGGCTTTTGCCTGCTGCTCACCGGCCTCTATTATCTTAAGCCGAAGCCTCACTTCATGATGATTGTAATCCTGGCCAGTATATACAGTTATCTGTTTTACCTGAACCTGCAGCTTCCTTATCTGGTCAATTATATTTTTCTGGTGTTCGGGATCATTTTATCAGCCTTTTATCAGAGTTATCTTGCGCTTGGCATTTCCACCTCGCTGGCTGCTGCAGCCCTTATCATCCTGAATGCAGCAAATGGACATTTAATTGCAGAAATGTCCGGCCCTGAGGACCTGCCTTATATCCTCCTTTTTGCCCTGCTCACAAGCATTCTGCTGTTTTTCATGATCAAACACGCGAACAGGCTGTGGGAAAAAGCAGAGAGAAGCGAAATGGCTGCAAGGAAAGACCTGGAATCGACCAGATCCTATATCGACGCTTTTTTTGACAATACCAGCGATTCCATTGTAATTGCAGATGCAGAAAAAAGGATTCTAAGAATGAATAACAGTTTCTCCCTGCTGTTTCACTCCACAGCTCCAGAGCCTGGGGACAGCCTTGAAACCATCATAGCGGATGAAAATGGTAAAATCTCGGATATGCTGGATTCGGCGCTTCTTGGCCGCAGTATTTCCGGAGCTGAACTTTCCTTTCCGGGTGTCAGTGATGAGCCGAGCGTGCTAGAGGCGACCGTATCCCCTGTCTATAATGCTCAGCATAAAATTTTTGCAGTATCGATGGTCATAAGGGATGTTACTGAGAAGAAAAAGCTGGAAGAGTATCTGCGGAATTCTGAAAAACTGAAGGTCACCGGTGAAATGGCAGCGAGCGTCGCCCATGAAATTAAAAATCCATTAACCGTTATATCAGGATTTATACAAATGATTGGTGAAAAGGAGAATGACTATAGGCAATATATTTCAATCATCCATTCAGAACTGGAGCGGATGAACGGAATTATTAATGAATTTCTATATCTGTCCAAACCGCACACACCAAACATGAAGCCTCAGCCGCTGGAACCGCTGCTAAATGAAACAGCGCTCCTGTTTGAATCTGAGGCACATTATAAAAATGTGCACCTTTTGAAGGATATTCTTCCTGGATGCGGAACTGTCCTTTGCGACACCGGCAAGCTGAAGCAGGCATGCATCAATCTTGTCCAAAACAGCATCGACGCTATGCCGGAGGGCGGTGTTGTAAAGATCTCATGCAGACAGACCAGCACTGGTGAAGCAAGAATTTTAATCGAAGACAGCGGATGCGGAATGCCCGAAGAACTTTTGCAAAATATCAAAAAACCTTTTTTTACCACAAAGGAATCAGGTACTGGCCTCGGTCTGATGATTACAGAGCAGATTATCCAGCAGCATAAAGGCAGGCTCTCGATTACAAGCAGGATGGGCTCCGGCACAACAGCCGAAATCCATCTCCCCCTTTTTAAAGAAGATCTGGACAGCAGCCAGTAAAATAGTAATATCTGCAGAACAAAAGCGCAAGAGCCTTGATCACCTTTAGGAACGCAGACTAAGAACGCCAAGTCCTGTGGCAACGTCGGCATGGCCAGCTTCCTGGGTGCCTCACGGAAAGGAATTCTTTGACTTTTTGGGAGGTTTGGTTTGTGATCCCGGCGCAGCTGCTGGACATTGATCAGGTATTGAAAATAGTCCCCAGGATATACGATTTAAAATTTCCTGAACAGCAAGAAAGAGCCGGGGAATCCCCGGCTCATCTAATTTTACAGGCTTTTGTCATCTACAGAATTCAGCCAGCTTTCAATTTCACCAATTACGGATTCTACACAGCCTTCCTCGAATGGCGAAAGAAGATTGGCTTCCTTGACCAGCTCTGTGAAAGGAAGGCTTCCGCCTAATCCGCACAGCTTGACATAATCACTCCATGCCTCTTCCTGGTTTTCCCTTGAACGCTTCCAGAACTGGAAAGCGCAAATCTGTGCAAGTGTATAATCGATATAATAGAAAGGAGAATTAAAGATATGCCCCTGGCGCTGCCAGAAACCGCCATTCTCCAAATACTCATTTCCTTCATAGTCTTTATGCGGCTGATATTTCCTCTCAATTTCCCTCCAGGCCTGCTTACGTTCCTGCGGAGTAGCAGTGTGGTTTTCGTATACCCAATGCTGGAATTCGTCTACGCTTACGCCATAAGGAAGGAAAAGCAATGCAGAGCTCAGATGGGAAAACTTATACTTATCTGTATCTTCCTTAAAGAAATTTTCCATCCATGGCCATGTAAAGAACTCCATGCTCATGGAATGTATTTCTGCTGCTTCATATGTCGGCCAGTTGTATTCAGGAATTTCAAAATGGCTGCTGGAATATACCTGGAAAGCATGGCCGGCTTCATGTGTCAGCACATCGATATCACCTGAAGTGCCATTGAAATTGGAAAAGATGAAAGGTGCTTTATGGTTTTCAATATAGGTGCAGTAGCCGCCTCCTGCTTTCCCCTTCTTCGCCACAAGATCCATCAGCTGATTTTCATTCATAAAAGAAAAGAATCTGCCTGTTTCTTCTGAGAGTTCGTCATACATTTTCTGGCCGTTTTCAATGATCCACTCAGGGCTTCCCTTCGGTGCTGCATTGCCCGTCTTATATTGGAAAGGCTCATCATAGTATTTTAATTCATCAAGTCCGATTCTTTCCTGCTGGCGCTGCTTTAGCTTTGTCGCGATCGGGACTATATGCTCTTTGACCTGTCCGCGGAATTTGGCGACCATTTCTGCATTATAATCCGTCCGGTACATTCTGTAGTAAGCCAGCTCTACAAAGTTATTATAGCCAAGCTTATGTGCGATTTCTGTCCTGACTTTTACAAGATCGTCATAGATACGGTCAAGCTCCTCTTCATTGTCAGCAAGGAATCCGAAACGTGCCTCCTGGGCCCTCTTTCTCATTTCCCTGTCGGTCGACTCGGTAAATGGCTCCATTTGGGCCAGTGTACGCTCTTCCCCTTCAAAATCGATCTTGGCGGAGGCCATCAGCTTCGTATATTCAGAAGATAGCTTATTCTCCTTCTGCATAAGTGGCAGGATTTCCGGCTTGAATACCTTCAGCTGGGCATCTGCCAGCGCAAAAAGCTGCTTACCCCATTTTCCTTCAAGTTCTGAACGAAACTTGGAATCTACCAGTTCTTTATAGTAATCTGTTACAAACCCTTCCAGCTGCGGCTGTACTTCATCCATATAGTCTTGTTCATTTTTATAAAATTCATCATTAGTATCAATTGAATGGCGGATATAGCATAAGTTGAACATTGTCCCGATATCGTTGCGAATCTGATTGATCTCCTTCATCGCTTCATTCTGTTCATCGGCACTTGCTGCCCCCCTGAACCTCTCCAGTGCAGCTTCAAATTTCCTTCCTGCTTCGTCCATGTCTGGACGGACATATGTATATTCACTGAATTTCATTCTTTTCCCCCCGAATAGCTTTATTTTAAAAAACCATACTAAAGATTCGACATCCAGCAGGAAAATCCTCCTAAAAAACAAAAAACACAGCAAGATCACTGTGCTTTGCTTTAAAATCTTCCGACAGATAAGCCGAGCTTCTTTAAAAGATCGATCGCTGTCTGCTTTTCTTCATTAGATAGCTCTGACATCAGTTCATGGATGAACTGCTCATGAGACGGAAAGATCTCCTCAATGAACGCTTTGCCTTTTTCTGTAATCTGGGCAAATGTCACGCGCCGGTCTGTCGGGCAGGCCACCCGGCGGAGGTACCCTTTTTCCTCAAGCTTGTCCACAACATAAGTAATACTGCCGCTTGCGAGCAGGATTTTGCCGCCGATTTGCTGCAGCGGCTGGTCTCCTTTGTGATAGAGCAGCTCAAGCACCGCAAATTCAGTCGGATTCAATCCGTATGTCTGAATCAGCTTATTGACATTCTCATTAACAGCCCTGCAGGCCCTTGATAAAACGATAAAAAGCTTTAATGATTGATTTACCTGTTCATTCCCCATTTTTAAACAGATCCTTTAACACGTTATTTTATCTCAAATTCAGCATTATTATAAGGAAGCTTGCCTCTTGTGTCAATTTTTGGGCTGCAATAAATGAGAATTGGCTGTAACCTTCCAGTTTGCATTCACTTCTGCCTTTACAGGCTGTTCTTTCCTGATATATTCAGCCAGCAGTTCTGTCATGTCCTTATGGATTTCCCGGATAACAGGTTTGTTCTTAAACATCCAGTAGCCGCCTCCTCCACCTGCACGGTAGTGGTTCATGACCACCTCAAACACTTCATCCATTTTCATGGCCTCTCCTCTGTGCTCCAAAACAGTGACACGGCTTCCTTCAGGCTGGGATAGATTCAGTTCATATTCGATCCCTTCCCACATATCATAATTATAATGCTGCGGCTTAGGCTTTGAAAATGACGGATTGACCGCAATTTCCCCATCTTCACCGACCCTGAAGTAGGAGGCAGACCTTTCCAGTGCATCTTTAATGTCCTGGCCTGTTATCTGCAATACAGCAAGTGTGTTTGGATAAATATAATTGGTCATGATATCTCTCATGGTCACCGTGCTGCTGAACCCCGGTGCTCCTTCATTGAACAGGGCTGTACAGGATATCTTTGCCCCGGAAGCATCCATCTGGACGCGGTTAACCAGTTCAATCAATGGATGCTCCCTGATCCTGGCTTCCAGTGGATCTGTGATCAGCATACTTTCTGTCAGAGAGCCGATTTCTTCATCAAGCCACTTTTGCGTTTCATTTTCGTAAAAGCTTGCATCGTGGATGATTTCCTTATCACACTCACCTTCATTGCTGATCAAAGATGAGTCGAGGCCGGCGATTGTCCATTCATGACGGACCTTTTCAAAAGTCACTTCTACTTTGCCCAAATGGCTTCCATGGGCTCCCGGCATGATGACCGGCACCCCGTTCACCTCTTTGCCAGACAGCCTCCTATGCTGATGGCCGGTAATCAGCAGATCGATTTCCGGAAATTCCATGCAGATCCTGTAAGCTTCATTTTCTCCTGTTTCCTCCTCCGCTTTGGCGCCTGTTTCCATATCCCGTTCAAAGCCTCCATGATAAGCGACCGCCAGGAAGTCGGGCTTTTCAGTTTCTTCTACATAAGGAATCCAGCGTGCAAGGGTCTCAATTGCAGAATCGAAGAAAAGTTCCTGGATATAGTCAGGCCTTTCCCAATTCGGGATATGGCTTGTTGTAATCCCCAGGACCGCAATCTTAAGCTCATTCATTTCCTTAATCATATAGGGCACTCCGAAATACGGCTCCTTCGTTGTCCGGTGCAGCACATTGGCGCTCAGCCAGGGGAAATTGGATTCGCTGGCTGCACTCTTGATCATTTCGATGCCATAATTGAATTCATGGTTGCCGATTACAGCAGCATCATACTCCAGCTTATTCAGGACCTGGACCATGGGATTGACACGGTGCTTTAAGAACCGGGAATAATGGTACATAAGCGGCGTGCCCTGGATCAGGTCGCCATTGTCCAGAAGGAGTGTATGGTCTGCCTTCGCCTTCTCCTGCCTGATCACTGATGCCAGTTTGGCAAGCCCCGCTGCTTGTTCTTTTCCCGTGCTGTAATCATAAGGATAGATGCTGCCATGCAAATCAGATGTAATCAGGAACGATACTATCTCTTTATTTTTCATCTAACTCCTCCCTTTAGTACCTATTTATCATTCTTGGCTGCTGTTAAACTTGATTTGTTCATAAGTGGTATAATAACAAATAAGCCCGCCCGGATACGAGGCGCTCTTCTCAATTATACAAATATCTATTGAGGTACATACAAATGAAAAAACCAAAGAACTATATTCTGTATCTCGCAGCCGTTATGATCCCTGCTGTCATTTCCAGCCTCTTTTATATGAACAAGCTGCTGGATCAGAATATCAGCGACCGCCAGGAAGCTGCCAGGTGGACGGCAGCCATCCACCAGCGGCATTGGGATGACTTTATCTCGGAAACCGTTTCTACCCTTGAGGTCCTTTCTATTGCGGCCTCTGCGGAAATGCAGGATCCTGCTAAAATCTCACCGCTGCTTCAGCGCATCCATCTGATGGATTCACGCTATGGGGGATTATATGTAGCCAATGCCGGCGGAGAAGTCATCGCAGGATCAAACTCTCTGTTTGACAACAAAAATATGCTCGAAAAAAATTATATACAGGAAGCGATGGATGCTAAGGATATCGTCATTTCCTCCAGGCAGGAAACGCTCGAAAACGGCCAGAAGGTTATTGGCCTGGCAGCGCCGGTGCTTAAAGAGAACCGGGAGATCGCCGGAATTGCCATAGCACAGATCAGGGTAGACCACATTGAAAATATATTGACCATGCTGACGCCCGATGCCAGGCTGGTCGTCTACAACCAGGAGGATGCGCCGATCATGAGCTTTAATATGGCCGGTTCCGATTCATTTGGCAATAAGCAGACAGTCATGATCCCGATCGAGAGACTCCCCTGGACGATCAAAACAGCAGTCCCTGACAGAGATAACGCAGCAATCTTTAAAGAGGCTGCGGGATTTATTGCAAGACTGCTGATCATCTTCCATATCATCTTCTTTTTTATCAAATATTTCATGCTTAAAAAGCAGGCGGCAGAGGAAAAGAAGAAAAACGAATTGCAGAAGCTTGAGCTGGTCGGCACCCTTGCAGCAAGTACAGCCCACGAAATCCGGAATCCTTTGACCGGAATAAAAGGGCTTGTCCAGCTTCTCAGTGAAAAATACACACATTCCGACGATCAGTACTTCTTTAAAGTGATTGACAAGGAAATAAGCAGAATCAATGAAATTGTAAGTGAGTTTCTGATCCTGGGAAAACCTGCTGCCCTGAAATTGGAAAAAATCAATCTGAAAGAAATCATTTCTGACCTGATTCCCCTTTTCGAATCAGAAGCGTCCCTGGCAAATGTACAGTGCACCTACCATCTTCCGGATAACCCGGCGATTGCCGAGGGTACCCAGGATCAGCTGAAGCAGGTACTTCTCAATCTTGCAAAGAACGCTTTTGAAGCAATGCCGGACGGGGGACGGCTCTCCATCTCCCTGCACACCGGCGGCAAATGGCACAGTATCATACTGGAAGACACAGGCTCCGGCATCCGTGAGGAAGACCTTGAGAAGGTATTCACGCCATTTTTCACTTCAAAGGATATGGGAACTGGGCTAGGCCTTGTTGTATGCCAAAGGATCATTGAGTCCTTTGGAGGCAGCATCACCATCTCAAGCAGAGTGAATGAAGGCACAAAAGCTGAGATCCTGCTGCCTGTAAAAGACTAAGGTGTCAGGCCCAATTTATCAACACGTGTAAAGCAGAGCACCATGCGGTGCTCTGCTTTACTCATTCAAGGGTGAAAATCGGCTGTTTGTCCTCGATCCTGCCCTTCAAATCAGCCATCATTGAAAGCAGTCCAGTGCTTCTATCCTCAGGCGCAATCTTTTTATGGAGGACAGTATAGAGGACAACATCCCTAAGCTTCAGAAACAGCGGGAGCTGATCAAGCCACCCGGGAGGAAGCTGCCTGATTTCCTCATATCCTGAAGCAAATTCCTTCAGAAATCCTGCTGCAAAAGCATTTTTCTCCTGCTGTGTTCCGTTTTTAAAGCGGTAAAGGACCGAGTAATACACCGGGATGGCTATATCTGAGGCAAACCAGTGATAGGCACAGTCATCAAAGTCAAACGGATAGACCTTTTTTCCATCAAAAAAGAAGTTGCCTGAATGAAGATCTGTATGTACAAGCCCAAAGCTGTCTTTTCCTGCAGGCAGCGTTTTAATCCTGCTGATGAGCTCCCTGCTGTTCGCAATGATTCTTGCATGCCCTTCTGCGGGAACATACCTTTCAGGGAAAAGGACATCTTCCTCATCCCAGCCCGGCCTTGCTCCAATTTCAGCATTTGCCTTATAATTGGCTGTTGCTTCATGCATCTGGGCAATGATCCTGCCCCATGACCTGAAAAGATCTTTGTCAAACTCTCTATCAGTTACTTTGATTGGCCTGCCCGGAGCTTTCGAATACAGACAGGCGTAGAAACTGCTGCCATCCCTGCACCCGGCGGTTATGATCCTTTCTCCTGAAGCCATCATCACCTCAGGAACTTGAATACCCTCAGAGAATAAATGATTTAGCCAGTCAATCTCGGCTGCAATATTGTGAAAAGACCGATGCGATTGATGAGTCAGCCTGAGAATATAGGGCGTTCCACCCTTATTTACTTCATAAACAAAATTCTCAAAATCCCCAAGAAGTCTGCAATCCTCTTCAAGTCCAAAAGTATTCTTCATGTCTTTAAGGATGGAGCTGCCATCCAGCAATTCCTGAATATATTTTTCCATATTTGCCTCCAAAAATGACATCCTCCCAGATCCATTGTAAATGAATCATGGATAAATCTACTAAAATATATTATGCTATTTTATTATGTGTTATTTCAATCAAGAACTCTATCGGCAAATAAACACCAGGAGGGAATTCAATGGGACACCCTGCAGCAGTCCAAAAGCAAAAATATAACGAAGGTACAGCCTATAAAGTTTTATTCATCATCGGGCTCTGCCATCTGTTGAACGATACGATCCAGGCTGTAGTGCCTGCCATGTTTCCCATCCTCGAAAAGTCAATGGGGCTGACTTATACGGAGCTTGGATTCATTGCTTTTTCCCTTAACATCGTGTCTTCGCTCCTCCAGCCGGTTACTGGCATACTGACTGACCGTAAGCCGATGCCATTCGCTCTTCCAATTGGGCTGGCCATTTCACTGGCCGGGGTGCTCGGCCTCGCTTTGGCCGGGAATTTTCTTTCAATAGTATTGTCTGTTGTGCTGATTGGCCTTGGTTCAGCCATTTTCCATCCTGAAGGATCGCGCGTCGCTTATATGGCTGCAGGGACAAAAAGGGGACTGGCACAGTCAATTTATCAGGTGGGAGGCAATACAGGACAGGCACTTGCACCGCTAATTACAGCCCTCATTCTTGTGCCTCTGGGGCAAAGAGGAGCTTCCTGGTTTACATTGGCTGCAGCCCTCGCTTCCGGCCTTCTTGTTTATATCGCCTTCTGGTATTCAGGAAGACTGAAGGAGGAAAAGCAGCTGGGGCTGAAAAAATCCAGGGCCGGCAAAAAACGGCAAACTGCCCTAAAAAACAAAATAGTACTTTCACTGGCCGTCATCCTTTTCCTGATATTTGCTCGTTCCTGGTATATATCAGCCATCACCAATTTCTACGCTTTTTACGCGATAACGGAGTATTCCTTCACGATTACGCAGGCACAAGTATTTTTATTTGCATTCCTGGCAGCAGGCGCTGCAGGAACATTCTTTGGCGGCCCATTATCTGACCGGTTTGGAAAAAAGAGAATCATTTTTGTCTCAATGGCTGCATCTGCACCATTTTCAATTCTGCTGCCGTATATGCCAAAAGAACTTGCTTTTATTTTTTTGCTGTTAACCGGCTTTATTCTGATGGCAAGCTTTTCGGTTACTGTAGTGTATGCGCAGGAGCTGGTGCCTGGAAAAATCGGCACCATGTCCGGTCTCACAGTGGGCCTGGCCTTCGGCATGGGAGCAATCGGTTCGGTTGCGCTCGGATGGCTCGCAGATATGATCGGCCTTCCCCTGACTTTGGCTGTCACTGGCTTCCTTCCTCTATTAGGCCTTTTATCGGCTGTGCTTCCATCAGACCGCCAGCTTGCAGAAATGCAGGCCGAAGATATATAAGATCAGCTATTATGCAGGCTGTCCGAACCCTGGTACCGGTTTGGACAGCCTTTTTCATATTCTTTTCAGCTGCACAATTATTTTACGGGGAACTTTTTTCTTTCTGCTGTATATATTAGTATTGCGCGTTAAGCCCATAAATACGGTTAGACCAGATTGCATGGTGCTCATCATGCTTCAAAGGAAAGGCGGGGAGCTTTATACCATGAGCGAGGTAATTATCGGGAGCGTACTGTCTGCCCTTTCAACAGGACTTGGGGCTTTGATCATACTGTTTATGCACGGGAGCATCACCCACAGCTGGAGAGACATCCTATTGGCTTTCACAGCAGGCATCATGATGGCAGCCTCCATGATGGGGCTTATTCCGGAAGCGCTGGCTGCGGGTGGATTTCTGCCGCTGGCTGCGGGTGTTTTCCTCGGTGTTCTCTCCTTGACGCTGCTGGAGAAGAATATCCCTCATATTGATCTTCAGCATTCGAAGAAAGGGCTCGAATTTGATGAAAAGGCAATGCTGATCATCGCAGCCATCACACTGCATAATATTCCTGAGGGGTTATCCGTAGGGGTCAGCTACGCTTCGAGCACAGAAGATACAGGCAATTTGATCGCCTTTGCCATTGGATTGCAAAATGCCCCTGAAGGATTCCTTGTGGCTTTATTTCTGGTAAACCAGAAAATAAACAAATTCAAGGCATTTATTATTGCCACCCTGACAGGTGCGATAGAGATCGTCACCGGGCTTCTCGGATTCTATCTTACATCATTTATCAGCATTCTTGTTCCCTATGGCCTTGCTTTCGCCGCAGGCGCCATGCTGTTCATTATTTATAAAGAGCTGATCCCTGAGAGCCATGGAGACGGAAACGAACGCACTGCCACTTATTCCTTCATCATAGGCTTGCTCTTCATGATCTTTCTGATCAATATTTTTTAACTGCAGGGTAAAAATGAAGAGGGGCCCTTATAAAACAGGCCCCTCTTCAACGGATTTTGATCAGCCCCGGGAGATCCCGCCGCAGAGCCTATGCTTTTCCAAATGTTTATGCTGTGCTGTTTTCTTCTATGAGGAGAATAGCTGTGAAGTGTAATTTGCGAGTATTTTGGCTGAAGTAATAAGATACGCAATAATGTTTGGGCAGAACCCGGATAATCCTTTTTAGAGCTGACAACTGTCAAATCTGCCGCTTAGACTTTAGCAAGCTCCCTCGGCCAAAGGATCATCTCTTTATAGGGTCCCTTAACAGTTTCATGATTTCTGCTCTCTTTCTTCATGCTTTGCTGAAACTCCAGAATCAGCTTGTCAAGCTCCTGGCTGCAGCGGATCGTCGCCGCACTTGAAATTCCTTCTCTCTCTGCAATCTTAATCATCGCTTCCCTTTTCACCTGGATTTCTTTCATTAAATATTCATTTGACTGGCACAACTTTCTTTTCCTCCTAATCCGTGTCCCATTCCTTTTTTTATAATCCAATCATTCTATCTTCCCTCTTTAATTATGTCTCTCTTTATATAATAATAAAAACAGAGGCGATTTCCCCAGCTTCCCTTCTCTATTTGACATCATCTGCGGAATGCCAAGGAATAATAGGCCACTTGAAGCATTATTACAAGAATTTCTATAAAAGTAAATAGATTCGCAATATTAGACAAATTCTTCAAGAAAAAATGTTGTTTCACAATCCGAAATATATTGTTTCGACAAATTTCTTTTTATTTTGCAGATTTTATTCTGACGGTAAAGTAAAGAAAGCGGGAAAAGGAATGCAGCTAATTAACCATTTTTGTTTTTCTGTTTCAAATCTTGAGAGATCCATTTCTTTCTATCAGGAAGCATTCAACGCAAAATTGCTGATTTCCGGCAGGACAACTGCCTACTTTGATTTAGATGGGCTGTGGATAGCTTTAAATGAAGAAAAAGATATACCAAGAGGAGAAATAAAGGATTCTTATACTCACATTGCATTTCATGCAGAAGAAGGAGAATTGGCAGGGCTGGAAAAAAGGCTTATAAAAGCCGGGGCTGTCATTCTTTCAGGCAGAAGCAGGCATGAAAAAGACGGCCGGTCGATCTATTTTGAGGATCCGGATGGGCATAAATTCGAATATCACACCGGAACCCTGCAGGATCGTCTTGATTATTACCGCAAGGAAAAACCCTATATGACTTTTTATTGAGGGAACTCAAGAGACCATAATTACGATTAGCATTTAGTTTTTGTACATAGTTTTTATTCCTGAATGGGGCGGTTGATTTCCGTTCCAGGCACTTCGCTTTCCGCGGGGCGGCGCTAAGCCTCCTCGTCGTGCCTCCTGCGGGGTCTCAGCTCTGCCGCTGCAATCAACAGGGTTTCAAACTTTTGGAGCAAATATTCTTAATCACATAGATATCATCTTCCCAAAAAGACAAAAAGGGACCGGTATTTTTCCCGATCCCTTTTTAACAGGCAGAACAGCTGCCTCTATTCTCTTTAATTAAGCTTCTGCGCCTTCTTTTTCATAGATTGGAACCCAGCCTTCAGAGGTAACAAAGATGCGTACGGCGACAACCTTGCGATCTTCCTGGAGGGTGAAATAATGCCTGATGTTTTCCGGCACAGAAATCAGGTCGCCCGGATCCAGGAATACTTCAAAAAAGCCGCCGTCTTTCCCCTGTATAATGAAAACGCCGTGCCCGCTGACAATAAAACGGACCTCATCGTCTGTGTGATGGTGCTCCTGCTGGAAATTCTTCAGCAGCTGGTCAAGATTCGGCGTGCTTTCAGACAGCGAAATAACGTCCTGCGCCTGGTAGCCCCTTCGTTCAGAGATATCCTTGATTTCAGCGGCAAAACTCTCAAGGATCCTTTCCTTCTCTTCATCTGAAAGATTATACTTTTCTCTCAGATCCACAGGCAGCTTTTGAATATCCCAGTTTTCATAAATGACTTCCTGGCTGTCAAGGAAAGAGGCCACCTCTTCCTGGTTCCTGATTTCTTCTCTTGTTTCCTGCAATACGATATAAGCCATCTTTATAGTCTCCCTTCAACTTTTATATAGCGGTTTGAATCTGCTTCAGCTGCAGCAGCTTCAGCTGATAACGGAATAAAAACTCTGAAGCCTCCAAAAGCTTTTTCGCTTCAAAAGGTGTTCGGCCCCATACTGTAATGCCATGGTTGCGGATCAGGACAGCACCCGAGTCGGCCAGTATATGCTCTGAAAAAGACTCAGCAAGCTTCGGTATATGGGCGTGATTAGGAATGATCGGGATCGTCAGGACTGCATCCTCATCCCACCTATCAAAAGCTTTGATAAGCTCCTGGCCTTTAAAAGCAACAGATCCTGCATCCCCGTACAATTCAGAAATCACATTATTGTCAACCGTATGGACGTGCAGGCTGCATCCCGCTTTGGTCCTTTTATAAATTTCTACATGGAGAAGCGTTTCTGCAGAGGGCTTCAGGCCGGTTTCATCTGCCGGCTTCCCATCATGGCCGACCAGCAGGAAATCCTCTTCTGTCCGCTTCCGCTTATCTTTCCCGCTTGCCGTAACGAGGAATTGCAGCGGTTCGGCAGCAACCTTAATCGCAAGGTTCCCGCTTGTTCCCATAAACCAGTCACGGCCTGCAAGTTCTTCCTTTATATCTGCCAGCTGGTCCCATTTTTCCTGGATGAGGCTCATAGTTTCACCCCTATCAATCTCTTTAATTCTGTAATGCAATCAAAAAAGTCGGTAAACGGCCTGTGATCCAGGCCAAACTCTCTGCTCTTCTGCAGCAGCAGATCTCTTGCCAGTACAAAATCTGCCTGCTTCGCGGCCTGCAGATCTGTAATGCTGTCGCCGATGACAATTTTATATAACCCTTCTTCGTCCCGCGATCTCATGATCGAAGGCTTGCAGCAGCCGCATCCGTTGTCACATTCTTCATCACATTCATGCGGCCAGTTGATTTTAATTATCTCCCCGCTGAAATCAGAATGATTGCAGTAGATGGCTTCAAAAGGGCCGAACTGTTCAAGCAGCGGGTGAATGAAAAAGTCGATGCCCCCGCTGACGATGTATAAAGGGATTTTTTCTGTTTTCAGATACGCAATGAACTCTTCAAATCCGTTTCTGATCTTTGCCTGACTGAGGACATAGGAAGTGATTTCCTCCTTCAGGCTGCTCGGTAAAAGCGCAAACATCTGACCGACGCCATCCTGAATGGAAATTTCTTCAGCAAGGACCTTGTCCTTCAGCGATTCCCACTCAGGCGGGGCGAAGTGCTTCATGATGCTGATGATATTATCTGATTCTGTTATCGTCCCGTCAAAGTCGCAGAACACTGCAATCCTATCCATGCTGCGCCACCTCTTTGCTTCCCCAGAGCGCTATTGCTTTTGCCAGCTCTGGAAACTCCTGCTGAGGCTGGTGCAAGGTTTTTCCTTCCAGCACAAGGCTGATTGCCTGCCGGAACGCTGCTCCCCCGCCTCTAGCACCATCAGGGTGGCCATGGACGCCGCCTCCGGCATTTATGACGCTGTCCATCCCGAAGTCCCTGACAAGCAAAGGGACCAGGCCAGGGTGAATCCCGGCTGAAGGAACAGGAAAGCTTTTTTTATAAATATCATCCTCTGTCAGCGCGGAACTGATGGATAATGCCTGGTTCCGCTCCAATGCCACCGAGCCATATGGCGACGGAAACAGGGATAAGTCTGCACCTGCCATCCTGGCCAGCTTTCCAAGCAGTAAGCTGTGGCTCAAGCCGTAAACAGGAGAAGAAGTCATTGCACCGCTCACTGCCGGGTGAGCCATGATTGGAAGGGCGATATCTCCATCCTCCCTTAATGCCTGAAGAACATCCAGTCCATAGGCAAAGGCATTGAACAGCAGCAAATCAGCGCCAAGCTCAGCCGCTTTTTTTGCTTTTTCCTTCAGCTCAAACGTACGGCCCGTAAGATTCACTGCGTAAAGTGTTTTGTGCCCTGTTTCTTCAAAAGCTTCCCTAAGAACCCTTTTGCCTTCTGTAATCCTCTCTGAGAAAGGGGCAAGCTCATTATCAAAGAAAATTTCATCGTCCTTAACGATATCAATTCCCCCGCGTGCCTGTTCCTTCAGCTGCTTCATAAGATAATTGAGATCTCTCCCAATCACGCCTTTGAAGATGCTCATTAACAGCGGCCGTCCGTGAACACCAAGCTTATTGCGGATTCCTTCAATGCCAAAAAGCGGGCCCGGGAAATTCCGCTTGAAGCTCTCTGCTGCATCCAGGTCGAGAAGCTTAATTTTTCCATCGAGCGAAAGCTTTCCAAATACAGTTGTCAGAACAGCAGGCAGGTCGGCGCTGAAGTTTGCGGCCGGGTAGGCAATTTTAATCAGCGCAGCCCCATCATTTCCATCCTGCTCCCCATTTTCAACAGAAACGACTCTCCCTTTATGCTTCTTAAGCTGGTCCTTTTCTAGATCCGGCAGATCTGTCCACGATCCTACCGTCAATCCCAAGGCAATTTCCTCTGCCTTTTTCTCCAGATCACCGCTGGAACCATTCAGTAAATATGACGCGATAATTTCACTCATAATCCTGTTCCCCCTGCATTTATGTATGGTCATGCTGATCGCGGTTCTCTCACCTGCGAATAGTTACGATAATAAAATAGAATCAATAAAAAAGACCCCTTCAGAAAGAAGAGGTCAGAGCTGTGTCCAACATCTTCTCATCTATCAGCTCAAACGCTGCAAGAATTAGCACCGTGCTTTTTACAAAGTCGGTTGCCGGGCTTCATAGGGCTAGTCCCTCCGCCTGCTCTTGATAAGAAAACGAAATCTATGTGGAATTTAAAGTTTTCAGATAATCAATAATTCATTTGGATTATGACATGATTATTAAAACATGTCAATTGATTTTTCAAAAAATATTCAACTTTCCGATCCTTGCTGCTGCCTCTTTAAGCCTCTCTTCATCTGCAAGCAGACCTGCGCGGACATATCCTTCTCCATATTCGCCAAATCCGATGCCGGGAGCCACAACTACTTGCGCTTTTTCGAGCAGAACATCGGCAAATTGCTCAGACGTCCAGCCTTCCGGAACTTTCAGCCAGGCAAAAAATGATCCTTGCGGTGCTTTAACATCCCAGCCTATCTCCCTAAGGCCTTCAATAAAAGCTTTCCGCCTGGAAGCATAGACCTGCACCAGTTCATCCACACATGCCTGCGGCCCGGACAAAGCCTCTGCTGCCGCTTCCTGCACAGCACCAAAAAGGCTGACATACAGATGATCCTGCATAAGATTGATGGCTTCAATCACACTTTCATTCCCAGCCGCAAACCCCACTCTCCAGCCTGCCATATTGTAAGTTTTAGAGAGTGTATAAATTTCAATGCCTGTTTCCTTTGCCCCTTCCGTCTGCAGGAAGCTGACTGGCTTTTTGCTGTCAAAGCCAATTGCACCGTAGGCGAAATCATGAACAACGCAAATTTCATTTTCCGCTGCAAAGCGGACCGTTTCTTCGAAAAATTCCTTCGTAGCCGTGGCTCCGGTCGGATTATTCGGATAATTGAGGAACATCATCCTGGCTGATTCGATGTCCTGCTCAGAAAGCTCACCATAATCCGGCAGAAAATGATTGTCTTCTTTCAGGGGCATGACAGCCATAGAAGCTTTCGCAAGGGCCACTCCTGACCAATAATCAGGATACCCCGGGTCAGGAACAAGGATCGTTTCCCCTGGATTGAGAAGACATTGAGGAATTTCAACCAGGCCAGCCTTCCCGCCGAATAAAATAGCTATTTCCTTTTCCGGATCAAGGTCCACACCGTATTCCCTTTTGTAAAATTCAGCTGCTGCAGCTTTCAGGCTGTGCTGACCGCGAAAAGGGGAATATTTATGATTAAGGGGATTTTCGGCTGCTTCCTGAAGTTTCCTGACGATATGCGGCGGTGTGGGCCTGTCAGGGTTTCCCTGGCCAAGATTGATGACATCATGCCCCTGCCCGGCATACCTGGCTGCTTTTTGCACCAATGTTGCAAAGAACTGCTTTGGCAGACTTTGCAACAGTTCAGATTGAGGAAATATTTTCATCACATAGTCACCTGCTTTACATGTGGATTAAATTTTTATTTGAAAAACCAATGACAAAGATATAACGTAAAAGGCAGGAAGTAAAGAAATATTCTAAAATTTTATTATTTTATCCTTTGCATACGGAGGTTTACCCTATGAAAATATCCTGCATCCAAATGGACATCTCCTTTGGCAGCCCTGAGAAAAATTACGAAAAAGCTGAAACGCTGATCGAGCGCGCAAGCAAAGACAATCCCGATATCATCGTGCTGCCTGAGCTGTGGACAACGGGCTATGATTTAACCCGACTGGAAGAAATCGGGGACAGGCACGCAGAATCAAGCATCCGGTTTTTGCAGACTATGGCCCATAAGCATCATGCTGCCTTCATTGGAGGAAGCATCGCAAATAAAACAGAGGATGGTGTTTTCAACACCCTGCTTGCAGTCAGCAGCACAGGTGAACTGCTGCACCAATACAGCAAGCTGCACCTTTTTCAACTGATGGATGAACATCTCCACCTGTCACCCGGGAGCGGGGATGCTTCTTTCAATCTGAATGGCCATCCCATGGCCGGCTTTATCTGCTACGATATCCGTTTTCCTGAATGGATCCGCAAGCATGCACTTGAAGGAGCAGAAGCCATTTTCGTCGTGGCTGAATGGCCCCTGCCCCGCCTCGCCCATTGGCGCGCGCTGCTGATTGCAAGAGCCATTGAAAATCAATGCTATGTGGTTGCCTGCAACAGGGCCGGATCTGATCCGGCCAATCAATTTGCCGGCCACTCCATCATCATCAATCCATGGGGCGAAGTCGTTGCAGAGGCTTCAGAGCACGAAGAAATCCTTTCAGCAGATCTCGACCTCAGGCTTGTAGAGGAAGTGAGGGCACGCATCCCGGTTTTTACTGACCGCAAACCGGAATTCTATTAGAATTTTTTAAATTTTTATTGACAGAAAACATATGCCGCTGTTACTATTTTTTCAAATGGCTGGCGGCAGCCGTTTATACAAACTTATATTCTCTTATCAAGAGCAGGCAGAGGGACTTGGCCCGATGATGCCCAGCAACCGACCGTAATTCCATCGTGAGATGGGGCGCAATCCTTGCGCCGGAGAATTCCTCCATAAGGCACGGTGCTAATTCCAGCAGAAAGCTTGGCTTTCTGGCAGATAAGAGGTGCGAAGCTCAATACTTCAAGCCTCTTTCAGCATGAGAAAGAGGCCTTTTTATGTCCTGATGGATAAATAAAGCCTCCAAATTCAGGAGGGAAAAATGATGACACTCGTAAAAAATAAATATGCTCCGCTGACAGAAAAAACAGCCGCGGAACTCGCTGTAAGCCTTGGCCAGTTTCCCGGAAATGCATCTTTAGCCACGGAAGAAATAGGCGACGGAAATCTTAACCTTGTCTTTAGGATCAAGGAAAACGGGACAGGAAAAAGCCTGATTATCAAGCAGGCTCTCCCTTTTGCCAAGGTAGTAGGCGAAAGCTGGCCGCTGACCTTGAAAAGGGCTGCTATTGAAGCAGAAGCGCTTAAACTTTTTAAAAAGCTTGCTCCGGATTTTGTGCCGGAAGTTTTCTACAATGATGAAGAGCTCGCGGTGACTGTGATGGAAGATCTTTCACACCTGGAGATCAGCCGTACAGGGCTGATCTCTGGAAAAGAATATCCGCTGCTTTCCGGCCATCTTGGAAACTACCTGGCAAGAACTTTGTTCTATACCTCGGACTACGGCCTTCTTCAGGCTGATAAGAAAAAGCTTGCCAAAGATTTTTACAACCCGGAGCTGTGCAAAATTACGGAAGACCTGATATTTGCAGATCCTTATTTCAATAGCCCGACCAATGATTTTGAAGAAGAGCTGAAAGGCGATGCAGAAGCCTTATGGGCTGATTCAGCATTGAAACTCGAGGCAGCGCGCCTCAGGAAAATTTTCTTAAATGAAGCGGAGGCGCTGCTTCACGGTGATTTGCATACAGGAAGCATCTTTGCTTCCGATGCGGAGACAAAAGTCATCGACCCGGAATTTGCTTTCTACGGCCCTGCAGGTTTTGATATCGGACAGGTGATTGCCAATCTGTTATTCCAGTCTATCGCCAATCCTGAGAAAACGAGACTTATAGATCATCATATTGAAACATTCTGGGGAACTTTCTCAGATGATTTCTCTCTTTTATGGCAGAAGGATAATAAAGATCCTTTTGCTGGAACAGAAGGTTTTCTATCCGCTGTGCTTCAGAAATATTGGGAAGATGCGGTTGGCTTTGCAGGCTGTGAGCTGATAAGAAGGACAATCGGACTGGCCCATGTTGCTGACCTTGACGGGATAGAAGACAAAAAGGCGCGCCTGGCTGCCAAGAGAGCTGCACTGGCTGCAGGGAGAAACCTGATCCTTCAGCGCAGGGAAATCGCAGATGCAAAGGATTTATGCAGGATTGTCAGCCTTGTTTCGGCAGGGTGAAAACAAGGTATTCCGCAGGTTCAGAAAAACCCAGTTTTTCTGCAAGCTTCTTACTTGCCAGATTGGCCGCGCTGCAATCCCAGCGCGGCTGCAGATTTTTTCCCAGGGCAGTTTTAATGAATCTCGCAGCAAGCATGGCTCCCAGCCCCTTTCCCCTGGCACTTTCTGCTATATGGATATCCATTTCGGCAAATTCATTGCTCCTGAATATAGAAACACATTCACCGGCTGCCTGCTCTCCCATCAGCACCCTGATGCCGAATCCGGATCTCAGAAAATGCTCAATGGATCCCCAGTATGTGCTGAAATAATCCATTCGGAACTCAGGATATTCACCTGCTGACTCCCTATCCAGCGGAAAAAAGGAGACTTCGCTGCTTTTGGTAGACAGTTTAGGAACCGGCGAAAAATTTTGAAAGGAATGGCGGTGATGCTTATTGAGCCTCTCTCCAAACTGGCCGGATATGAATTGATCCAGTTCGGCAGAGCCGGAAAAAAGTGTGAACCGCCTCCCATTTTTCTCTGCTTCATCCAATTTTCCTGCCAGCAGGTCAAATGACCCTTCTCCCGCTCGTCCCGCGGCATAGTGGATGCCGCTAGTGAGGGATATCAGCAGACTTCCTTGCCTCTCCTGTACCTCACCTGGTATAAGGCCATCAAGAACAGCCGAAGCAAAGACTGGGACAAAATCAGTTCCAGGTATATGCTCATACATATAGGCCATATCAAGCTACTCCGGCTTAGCCCACATTTCACGGGGGTTCAACTCATAAACGCTGTTTTCCCTGTACATGAAATGATTGACGATAAATTCTCTCCTGATCGTCGCATAGTCTTCATGGAATTTCTTTATATACTCATTAAGCTCTTTTTCAGGATATTTCTTTCCCATTTTCAGACCTGAAGCAATATGCTCAAAGATAAACAGCTTTTTCTTGCGCTGTGCCGGTATATTCTTGAGCTTCCCTTCTTTTGTGATGAAATTTTCGATAACCTTTTGTTTCTCATTATGCATTTCCAGCATTTCTTCCATCTCTCCTTCCTTTTTATCAAACAGGTTAATGAGAACCTCTGCCTGCTGTTTGATAACCGATTCATTCACGTAATAATAGATGGTGTTCTTATCACGGCGCTGATAGATGCTATTAATAGCTTTTAGCTTGTTTAAATGATGGGTGATCGTCGGGGGAGTAAGGCCCAATTTGCCTGCAATTGCCTGGCCATGCAGAGGCCCATTCGATAATAGTGCTATAATCCGTATTCTGGCAGGGTCGCCCATCGTTTTATGAAATGCCACCAGTCTGTCTAACTGCATGAGATCAGCCTCCAAATTTGATGTATGTCTAATTAGATTTATATCAAATTAGATTACAACAGTCAATTCTTTTGCAAAAAAAATGCATCATTCTGCTGAATGATACAAATTTGAACAATCGGTATTTCTTTTTTGCTATAAAGTAAAAATGCCGCCTGGATCCTGGTACCCGCCCCGCTTTATGGGGAGATCGATATGAAAAACGGTTCCTTCCCCCATTTTGCTTTCCACTTCAATATTACCTTCATGCTCTTCAATTATTTTATATGTGACCATTAAGCCCAGCCCGGTCCCCCGTTCTTTCGTTGTATAAAACGGCTCTCCCAGCTTTCGCAATTTTTCCGGCGGAATGCCGGATCCCTCATCCCTTATGGAAATCCGGATGCTGCCTGTCCTGTTTTTTTGAATGCAAATGGTAATGATTCCGCCCTTTGGCATCACTTCAATCGCATTCTTAATAATATTTATGAACACTTTCTTCAATTGGTTCGGCTCACAGAAGACCAGGGGAAGGTTCTTGGCATAATCTGTCCTGAACTGGACATTATGGAGAACTGCCTGGGCAGTCAGGAACTCAACTGTCTCTTTCATCAGCTGGATAATATCTTTCTCGACATACTGAATGGCCTGTGGCTTCGCCAGAATCAGGAATTCATTTATAATGGAGTCGATTCTCTGCAGTTCAGAGGTAATAATATTGAAGTACATGGAATTTCCGCTCCCTGCACTGTCTTCCAGAAGCTGAATGAACCCTTTCAAAGCTGTCATTGGATTTCTGATCTCATGGGCGATTCCCGCTGCTAATTGCCCAATCACATTCAGTGTATCAGACTTCTTCAGCTGGTCCTCCATCTCCAGCTTCTCTGTAATATCCTTAAAAGTCGTCAGGCTGAGCCCTGAGAAGACATTTTGCTTCAAAGAGAACTCAAAATGCATTTT
Organism: Cytobacillus sp. T106; assembly: GCF_040492155.1. NCBI lineage: Bacteria > Bacillati > Bacillota > Bacilli > Caryophanales > Bacillaceae > Cytobacillus > Cytobacillus sp. T106. Next base: position 505,650 of record NZ_JBEUMK010000003.1, read on the forward strand.
TCTGCCGGATTTCAAAATATAAGAAATCGTCCCGTTGGATTGGCCGCTGCCTGACAGTTCCTCCAGATGCATGCGCAGCTCCTCTTCTGTTATATTACAATCATTCAGCAGCGCAAGCAGGGACTGTCCCACAATTTCATGCTGACTCATCTGCAGCATTCTTTCTCCTGAAGCATTGATATCGACAATGGTAAAGTTTTCATCCCACAGTATCAGCCCCTCCAGGGCACCTTCAAAAATGCTGCGGAATTTCCTTTCGCTTTCCCGCAGTTCTTCTTCCATTTTATGCCGCTCACTGACATTCCTGAAAATCGTCATATGATAGCCTTCAACGGCGTTCAGCTTAACGGTGAATTCCAGCAGCTTCTTTTGCCCATTTGGCATGAGAAAAAACAGCTCATTCCTTACCTGTCCCTCTTTGTACAGCTCCTCGAGAATTTGGAAATAGCTTTCATCCTTGTGAAGAACAAAATCATCCACCTTCCCGGCAAGAAGTTCATCATGGGTGCTTTCAAATATTCTGCATGCTGCCTGGTTTGCATTGATGATTGTCCCTTTATCCTTCCAGTAAACGATCCCATCGAGCGCTTCCACAAACAGGTCTTTATACAAGTCTTCATGTTTGCGGATTTTCTGCTCCAGCCGTCTCTTCTCTGTAACATCCCTGAATATGGACAAAAGGAGGCGGCTATCAGGAAGGCGGCTCGTTGTAAATTCAAAGTAGGCAAGGCTGCCGTTATTGGCCATCGGCAGAACACCTTTGACTTTTTCCTGGGACTGCAGCAGCTTTTTCTGCTTTTCCAGCTTAAAATGATAATCGACGGGAACCAGGTCATCCAGCCTAAGTCCCTCGAACTGTCCCTTCTCAGTACCTAAAAACCGAGACATGGCAGGATTAACCGCAATAATCTCCCGCTGTTCAGTATAGATGATCATTCCATCTGCTGCGGAATCAAAAACATGATTGGCTACTACAGACTTTCCCATTTGCTCTGCCGCCTGTTTCAGCCTTTCATTTTCCAGTTCAAGCACGGCTATCCTTTCCTCCATTTGTTTTCTTGCTATATCAGATAAAGCCCCCACCTATTTTCCTCCTCGAAGACATAGACTTGCCTGACATCTATCTTATACCTTTCCAACTGTGCTGGAAAATTCTATCGGCTTTTATGGCTTGTATACTACAACACTTACATTTTATTACTGTTGGGGTTAAAAAAAAACAATTTTTAGACAATTACCAGCAATTTTTTCCCTTTTCTGTTGAGACGAAACAGCTTAGACTCTATGAAAAACAGGCTGCGGCAAAAATGAGTTTTGCCTGCAGCCTGTTTTGTTCATTTATAGCCTGAATTTAGAAATCATCTCGTTCAGCTGATCTGCGAGCTCGGACAATGACTGGGCATTATCAGAAATTTCCTCCATCGAATGATTTGTCTGGCTGATGGAGGCACTCGTCTGTTCAATCCCTGCTGCAGATTCCTCGGAAACGGATGCAATATTTTCAATTGAGTCATTCATTACCGCAGAACTGCTTGAAATTTGTTCGAGGCTCCTGGAAATTTCATTGATGTTTTCAGACATCCTGTTGACAGACTGATAGATATTTTGGAATGTCTGGCCTGTATGCTCAATCTGGCCGGTCCCCTCTTCTACCTGCTCATATCCATGCTTAAGGGAAAGGACGACGTCATTGGATTCTGCCTGAATCCCTTTAACAATCCTGGTAATGTCTGACACAGAGAAAGATACCTGTTCAGCCAGTTTCCTTACCTCATCCGCCACCACGGCAAAGCCTCGACCATGCTCACCAGCCCTTGCAGCTTCAATGGCAGCATTAAGGGCAAGCAGATTGGTTTGGTTTGCTATATCATGGATAACCTGCACAAGCTTAGAGATTTGCTTAGTCTGCTCATCCAGTCCCTGCACCTTTTGTACAGAAGATTTCATGATCTCGTTGATGCGCAGCATCTGCTGCTGTGATTCTTTCATAAGCTCATCGCCATTTTTCGTCATATTCAGAACTTCGCCTGAATCTTTCCTGATGGCAGCGCCGCTCTTATTGGCATACTCAACTTTACCCAGATAATCTTCCATCATTTCAGCAAGGCTTGTTGCAGAATTGGCCTGCTCTTCTGCTCCACCTGAAAGCTCCTGCATGGTGGATGCTGCCTGCTGGCTTGCCGATCTGACTTCATTCGCCGAGATATTCAACTCCCCGCTTCTGTCAGTCACATAAGTGGACACGGCTGAAATCTCCTGTATCATTGCCTGAAGCTTTTCTTTCATGGAGTTAGAGGCACGGCTCAGCTCTGCGAGTTCATCCTCCCCTTCCATTTCCACCGATTCTACATTAAGATTTCCTGCTGCAACCTCATTCGATAAGGTGACAATCTGGCTCAGCTTGCCGGAGATCAGTCGCCCGATAAGGAGGATGCTCGCCACTCCCAGAACAGAAGAAACAACGACGGAGACAGCCAATACAATCATCGTCAGAATGGTTCCGGCTTTGGCTGATGCAACAGCACTTTTTTGGTCTTCCTTGAGAATGCTTCGCAGCTCGTCCAACTGGCCGACTGTTTCTGTGATAATATTATCCACCTGTAATTTGCCCAGGCGGTAGCCCCTGACATTCTGAAGCTTTACTTCAGGGATGATGACATCATTGAAAATCTTTGTTATCTGCTTGTCATTTTGATCAATCCGCTTATAGAGGCTTTTTGTCTCCTCATTCCTGAGTGAAGGCTGCACCTGTTTTTTGAGCTTGTCCATGCTTTCTTCAAGATCTTTGAAACTATTGAGGTGTTTAGGATTAGAATCAATGATGAAATTTCCGATAGTGCTTCCTTTATTATTGAACAGGGCTGCGATTTCTGTTGTCTGGATCGTCTTATCCCCTGTTTCTTCAACTGTATTCATCTTTACATTAACCATCGTCAGCAATACAAACGTAATGATGGTTGAAACGGCAAAAAGACCAATAGTAATGAATAGAGCCGCTCCATATTTCTGTCCCAGCTTAAGCTTTCTCCAGAACTTAGTATTCATCAGCTTTGCAGCCAAGGCGGGCCATTTCCTGCCTCTTTCCTTTTTTATCTTCGGCTTTTTGGCTTTAGCCTTTTTAACCCTTGCCTTTTTTTCCCCTTTCACATCTATTCCCCCTATTTCTTCTTCGCTGAACCAAACTATTGTCCTAATAAGCAGAAATAAAACTATGTAACTTTTAGACTATTAACATTCATTATAATATATAGATTTTTGATTTTGAAGAAATACTTTCCAAAGTTTCAGAAAAAACCGGCAGATTCTGTTTTAGAATTTACTGGTATGCCATCCTCTAATTAACACGGCACAACTGTTTAGCTGCATGTTAGGCTGGGTATTATAGATAAAAGTTTTATGGGGGTCTTTAATCAAGGAGGAGTTATGAAACAGCGAGACTATTACTTTGACAACGCCAAGTTCATTTTGATCTTTTTTGTTGTCTTTGGGCATTTGCTACGTTCCTTTATTGAAGATAATGAAACAATCTACACCCTGTACAAGGTCATCTATACCTTCCATATGCCGGCTTTCATTCTGGTTTCAGGATTTTTTGCAAGAGGGATATGGAAACAGGGATATGTGAAGAAAATTGCCAAAAAGCTGATTCTGCCTTATTTAATTTTCCAGGCAATTTATTCTGTGTTCTATTATTATCTTTATAACAAATCAACAATCTCTCTCGATCCTTTTACGCCGCACTGGTCACTATGGTTTCTGCTGAGCTTGTTCTGCTGGAATATCATGCTGCTTTTGTTCGCAAAATTCAAGCCTGCTTATTCCATCGGAGCTGCTATATTGATTGGGCTGCTGATCGGCTATGCTGACACGGTATCCAATTATTTAAGCTTATCCAGGACGTTTGTGTTCTTCCCGCTTTTCCTGATCGGATACTTTTTACGGAAAGAACAGCTATATATGCTATTCAGGCCAAAATTCAGGTTTGCTGCATTAGGCATCTTTGCGATCGTGTTCATCGGCTTCTATTTTTATCCGGATATCAATTATAAATGGCTGCTTGGATCAAAGCCATACGCTGAAATGGGCGCAGCTTCTTTTAAAGCATTGCTGACCAGGCTGTCCTTTTACATTCTCAGCCTCATCATGGTGTTTTCGTTCCTGGCTTTCGTACCAAGAAAAAAATATTTCTTTACGAATCTCGGCAAGAACACTTTATATGTCTATCTTCTGCATGGGTTCTTTGTGAGAATTTTCCGGGAGAGCGTGGTTCAGGATTACTTCCATGAGCCCGAGAATTTCCTGCTTTTAGCAGGGATATCCCTGATCCTTACGCTTATCCTTTCAAGCAGGATTGCAACTTCTTTTGCCCAGCCGCTTATAGAGCTTAACACCTCCAGGCTGAAGCAGCTTCAGCTGCGGGGAAAAACATGGCTGGAGTTTTATAGGAGAAAACTGTTAAGCTGATTGAAAGCCCGCCGGACGGCGGGCTTTTTACTTTGGGCAGCCCGGGGATCGGGAATCCCCGGGCTGGAAAAAAGAAGATTGCCTAAGCGGGTCAGATGATTTACAGCTACTTTTTTTGTCAACAATAACGTATAATAATAAGTTGTTCTGAACTGCACTACTCTTAAAGGAGTTCTACTATTATGAATATCGTTTGCACCACATTGAACGCTAAATATATCCATACCAATATTGCCATCAGGTATTTAAAATCTTACGCCGAGCCTGAGTATGACATTCAGCTGGCAGAGTACACCATTAAGGATCCTGTCATGAATATCGTGACCGATCTGATTAGAAAAAAACCGGATATTATCGGATTCAGCTGTTATATATGGAATATTGAAGAAACAATCAAGGTCATTAATATCATCAAAAAAATCGATCCTGCCATCCAGATTATTGCCGGAGGCCCTGAGGTTTCCTACGATGTGCCGGAATGGATGGGAAAGGTAGAAGCATTTGACTATATCGTCATCGGTGAAGGAGAAGAAACGTTTAAGCAGCTTCTTGCAGAGCTTGATGGTGATAAAAAAATGGAAAATGTCCATGGTATTGCCTACAGGGAAAATGGCCAGGTGAAGTTCAACCCGCAGCGAAATAAGCTGAATTTGCGCGAACTTCCATCCCCTTTCCGATTTGAAGAAGACAAAGCGCATCTTTCCAAACGCGTCACTTATATAGAAACGAGCAGAGGCTGCCCTTTCTCCTGCCAGTTCTGCCTTTCCTCCATTGAAGTTGGCGTCCGTTATTTTGACAGAGAGAAAATTAAAGAAGATATCAGATATTTAATGGATAATGGAGCTAAAACGATTAAGTTTGTGGACCGTACCTTCAATATCAGCAGAAGCTATGCGCTGGAGATGTTCCGTTTTCTGATTGATGAGCATCGGCCGGGGACTGTCTTTCAATTTGAGATCACTGCTGATATCATGAGGCCGGAAGTCATTGATTTTCTCAACAAGGAAGCCCCTCCTGGACTATTCCGTTTTGAGATCGGCGTCCAGTCGACAAATGATGCAACAAATGAATTGGTCATGAGAAAACAGAACTTTGCCAAATTGACAAGGACGGTTACAATGGTCAAAGACGGCGGAAAAATCGATCAGCATCTTGATTTGATTGCGGGTCTGCCTGAGGAAGATTATGAATCGTTTAAGAAGACCTTTAACGATGTGTTCGCCATGAGGCCAGAAGAGCTTCAGCTTGGTTTCCTAAAAATGCTGCGCGGAACAGGCCTGAGGCTGAGTGCAGAAAAGCACGGATACACTTATATGGATCATTCGCCATATGAAATCCTCGGCAATAATGTACTGCCATTTGAAGATATTATCAGGATCAAACAGGTTGAAGATGTTTTGGAAAAATACTGGAATGACCATCGCATGGACCATACTATTGAGTATTTGACTACCCGTTCGTTCCCGACCCCTTTTGACTTTTTCCAGGAGTTTGGAGGTTATTGGGAAGAGATGGGCTGGTCCAGGATCGGTCATCAGCTCGAAGATCTATTCCGCAGGCTGCAGCAATTCCTCGAATATAAGCAGCTGGAAGATCTAAGGGTCATTGAAGGCCTTATGAAATTGGACTATCTTGCAAACCAGAAGTATAAGCCTAGAAAACCATGGTGGGAAGCCGGCTATGAAAAGAGCGATCGATCCGCTATCTATCAGGAAATTGCAAGGAACCCAGCTTCATTGGGCAGCCAATTTGAAAATCTGCGCCTGAGCGAGAAGGACCTTCACAAACATACTCTTCTTGACCAGGTTGAATTTAATATCAGCGCGTATCTGGAAACGGGAGAAATTATACGGGAAGCTTCCAGTATCATCGCCTTTTTCGATGCTTCAAATGAACAGACACAAATTTTTTCTTGCACCAAAAATACACTTAAACCAGCTTAATTTCTGAAAAAAAGCCTGAAACTGCTGCAGTTTCAGGCTTTTTTGTTCAGAATGACCGTTTCAAGCCGTGTGCTGTGCTCATAGCCGGCTGAATTTAGGTTTTGTAACTGGCGCGGATCTATTATTTACCAATTGAAGCCTTTATTTGTTTAAAGATAAAGTTTTTTTAGTTATTTCCCGGATATTTTAATCATTTCCTGAATTTTTCTACCAAATCCTCAAAACCGGTCCAAATCGGCCGCACGGTCATCTCTTATTTACTGTTTCTTTCCTTCTGGTTCTTCTCCCTGAAGGCATCTGGATGTTCGTAGAATTTGCTTGCGTTCATGTCCCCAAATTCCAGGCCGAACTCAACATTGGAGGTCTCCTGCTTCAAGTCACCCTCAGGTTTCCTTTTCATCAGCCCCTCCCCTTTCTTCCCTGCTTGGAATTCCGGTTGGCTCCTTTAGCAGTCTCTTCCCCATGTGTAAACTCTGCGGAGAATTCTGATTCTGCAACATTTTTCTTCGGCGTTTTAGAATATTTTTCTACCGCATCATGTTCAGCTTTTCGCTTCGCCATATTGATTCCTCCTAAGTCATTGTTTCTCCTATATTTTCTTCGTTCCACCCCGAAAGAATTCTTTCTTGCTCTTTCCTTTATTTGCAGGTCCTGCTTCTTTATAAAATAGAAGCCAGCTTGAAAAAATAATACTTGTCCAGCTCTGTAGCCTAACCTCTTCGCATTAAAGAAAGGATGTGCACATAACAGATGAAAAAAGGGAAGCAGATTGGCATTGATGGCACACTGCCCCACCAAATATCCGCTCCCAGCTTAAAAGGGACGCATCTGAAGCTGGAAGAGCCATTCAAAAACTCTTTTGGGGTTACAATCGGCGACAGCTTCTACGCTTCAGAAAACTCCCCGCTGGAACAATGGACCGATGAAACCGACCCTGCTGTCATGTCAGGGGAACAATGGATCCACCCGACAAACGACATCGGCTGGAATACAGACGAAAACAGAGAACTACTCGAAAAAAAACAAAAACCCCAAAGCTCCCCCTTCATGCACCCAGAAAAAGACGTGAGCAGGGGAACGGACTAAACGAAGTGCGGAAGCGGCTTGCCCACTAAGGAACGCAGACTAAAAACCACGTACTGCGGCAACGTCTGCATAACCCACATCCCGTGGCTTATGATGACTCGAGGCCCGGGTTTTGGGGCTTTTGCCCAGATAAAAAAGCATATAACCATGGTTATATGCTTTTACCCAATGATGACTCTTTCCTTTGGATAATGATAGATTGACTTCTTTTCTTTTCCTCCAATGATGAATAAGAAGGAAGTCAGCCCAATTCTTCCAATGAACATCAGTATGATGATCACGCACTTCCCGACCGCTGACAGATCGGGGGTTATCCCCATCGACAATCCTGTCGTTCCGAAGGCCGAACACACTTCAAAAATAATAGCTGTCACGCTATGGGCCTCAGTCAGACTGAGCACAATAACTGCAAAGAAACACATGCCGACAGCTAAAATGGTGATGACCAGGGATTTTAATACATCATCCTGATGGACTTCCCTTTTAAATACTTTAATATCCCTGTTCCCATGGGCAAACTGATAAAGAAAGAGGACATTCAGGGCGAAAGTCGTGGTCCTGATCCCTCCACCGACCGAGCTTGGGGAAGCTCCGATGAACATTAGCCCGCTCAGAAGCAGCTGGGTAGACTCCGCAAAATCATTGACATTCAAAGTCGAAAGGCCTCCGCTCCTGGTTGTGGCAGATTGGAAGAAAGCATAAAAGAACGTTTTATGCCAGCTCATTCCGCTGAAGTAATGCCTTCCTTCCAGGAGGAGGATTAGAACCGTCCCAACCACCAGCAGCACGGCAAAGGTGGCGCTCGTCAGCTTTGTGAATAAGGAAAAGCGGAAGTTTTTATAATCTCTCCGGTCAAAAAGGTAATGCTTTACTTCTATCAGAACAGGAAAGCCGATTGCCCCAAGTGTGATCAGGATTATATGTATAAGCTGTACAAAATAATCATCCGCATAAGGGATCAAGGAAGCACCGGTAATATCAAAGCCTCCGTTTGTCGTAGCACTGACCGAAGCGAACAGGCCGTGCAGCATGGCTTCCTGGAATGTATCATAATAACTGAGGAAGTGCACACCCAGTATAAGTGCCCCCGCCGCTTCAATAATTAGGATCAGCTTCAGGATTTCCCTGATCAAATTGACCAGGCCCGACAGGTTCGACTGGTTATGGTCGACCATGATGAGCCGCCTTCCCCTTAAACCGATTTTCTTGCCTAGCAAGATCCAGAAAAAAGTACCCAGCGTCATGATGCCGATTCCCCCGAATTGCAGGACGAACATCAGCATAAAGACCCCGAAGGTACTGTATGTTTCAGATATATTTATAACTGAAAGCCCCGTTACACTAACGGCACTGACAGCCGTGAAGGCCGAATCGAGCCAGGAAACCTCAACACCGGGCTGATGGACTGCAGGAATGCGCAGCAGCAGCACCGAAATGGTGACAGCAAGCAAATAGTAGCCGGTGATAACCTGGGCAGGGGATAATTTATCCAGCCTTTCTTTTATTTCATCCCACATTATGATCTTTCCCTCCTAAATTGCCTATCCCCTATCATAAAGAAAAACAGAAGGGTTTAAAAGGATTATGAGGCTATTAGCGTGATTTTTTTTATTTTTATATAATTAAGTATAAAGATAATAATTATATCAACAAAATCAGGAGGCTCGATCATGCTTTTGCCAGCACTTGCCGAAAAGATCCTTCGCGAGGTCCGGGGGGTCTTGAAAGAAGAAATCATCGTGGTCAATACAGATGGAATCATCGTTTCAAGCACATCTCCAGATAGAGTTGGAGCCTTCCATGAAGGAGCACTCCAGTCTGTTAAAAAACGGGATAAAAGAATCATCACAGCAGATGATGAAAAAAAGCTGAAAGGCGTCAAAGCCGGGATCAATCTTCCTGTTTTCTTTCAAAAAGAAGTTGCCGCAGTGATTGGGATCACAGGCGACCCGGAAAAGGTAGCTCCTTACGGAGAAATTATTAGGAAAATGACAGAGCTTTTAATCAGCGAAAATTTCTACAGCGAACAGATTGACTGGCAGTCAAGGGCCCTTGAAGGCTTTGTCTTTGATTGGCTGCAGGAGCGGGGGCACGGCAGTTCTTTTATAGACAGGGCGCTTATGCTTAAGGTCGATACCAGGCTTGACCGGCTGGTGTTTATAGCAGAATTCCTCGAACCTGAAAAGATTCCTTCAAGGGAAATCTGGCAAAGGCTCCTATCCTGGCCAGAAAAAAACAGTAATGACCTTTTCATACGCTGGGGTCATGATCGAATTGTTGCGCTCTTCGCACATCATTCAGAAGAGCACATCCAAAGGCTTGAGGACAGAGTATCCAGGTATTACTGGTATCTCGACAGAAGTTCCGGTTCTCCGCTTTCTGGAGGGGCTGGGCAGCCGGCCGCTTCCTCTGCACTCTCCCGTTCCTTCAGGCAGGCGGAACGGGCTGTGAAGGCTGCAAAGAAAGCCAGGGGCCTGAGATTTGATAAAAATCTTACCTTGGAGATGCTGATGGATGAAATCAAGCCTGAAACCAAATTGGATTATATTAAAAGGACCATCGGACCCCTGCAGCAGCACCCCGACGTACTTGCAACACTGAAAGAGCTGTTCAGGCAGAACCATTCATTGAAAAAGACTGCTGAAAGCATGCATATACATATCAATACACTTCACTATCGCCTTAGGAAGATTGAGGATCTGACTGGGCTGGGCACGGGAAATGCACAGCAGCTGTTCATCCTTTATATGGCATGCCTGCTATTGGATGAACATACAAATGATCACTAATTAAGCGGATAATATTCGTATTAATATCTATAGAAATTCTAAATATCCTTCCATATAATGAAGCTAAAAGTACTGCCGGCAGAAGCCGGCTGCAACTGGAGGCTCCTGTTATGATACCGAAAGCTGCTAAAGAGAAATTGACAGCGATTGCAGGCAAAGACCAATATGATGACTCTAATGCGGTGCGCCTGGTTTATTCCTATGATGCCACCCCGAATTTTCAATCCCTCCCTGATGCGGTCATTAGCCCGCGAAATACAGGCGAAGTATCTGAAATTGTAAAAGTATGCAGCGAGTATTCCATTCCCATCGTCCCAAGAGGCTCGGGCACAAATTTGTGCGCCGGCACATGCCCGACCGAGGGCGGGCTTGTTATTCTGTTCAAGCATATGAACAGAATTCTTGACCTTGATGAAGAGAATCTCGCCATTACTGTTCAGCCCGGGCTTGTCACACTTGACTTGATACGCGAAGCAGAAGCAAAAGGACTTTTTTATCCTCCTGATCCAAGTTCCATGAAAATATCTACAATCGGAGGAAATATAAATGAAAACTCCGGCGGATTGCGAGGCCTTAAATATGGTGTGACCAGAGATTATGTCATGGGCCTTGAAGTGGTCCTGGCCAATGGGGATGTCATCAGGACGGGAGGCAAGCTCGCAAAGGATGTGGCGGGCTATGACTTCACCCGTCTTTTCACAGGCTCTGAGGGTACACTTGGGATTATAACCGAAGCGACTTTGAAGCTGATCCCGATGCCGGAAACTAAAAAGACGATGCTTGCCCTTTACCAGGACCTTGAAGCAGCCGCGAAGACGGTTTCAAAAATCATAGCCAATAAAATCATCCCTGCAACATTAGAATTCCTGGATCAGCCGACACTCGAAGTTGTGGAAGAGTTCGCACAGATCGGACTGCCTACAGATGTCAAAGCAGTTTTGCTGATTGAGCAGGATGGACCTCGTGAAGTTGTCGAGCGTGACATGGCAAAGATGGAGAACATTTGCCGGGAAGAGAGTGCTGTTTCTGTCCAGGTGGCCAAGACGGCCTCCGAGGCAGAGGCGCTGACGGCTGCGAGAAGAGCCGCCCTTTCAGCCCTTGCAAGGCTCAAGCCCACCACCATTCTTGAAGATGCTACGGTCCCCCGCTCTGAAATTGCCAATATGGTAAGGAGCATCAATGAGATTGCCAGTAAATATAACCTGAAAATCTGTACTTTCGGCCATGCCGGAGATGGAAATCTCCATCCTACCTGTCCGACGGATGCAAGAAATAAAGAAGAGATGGAAAGGGTGGAAAATGCTTTTGCTGAGATTTTTGCAAAAGCCATCGAGCTTGGAGGAACTATAACAGGCGAGCATGGCGTGGGAGTCATGAAAGCCCCTTATCTTGAACTTAAATTGGGAAGCGAAGGCATTGCTGCCATGCAGGCCGTCAAAGCCGCCCTTGATCCGAAGAATATAATGAACCCGGGGAAAATATTTGCCAAAGACAGCAGGAAACGTGTGGTGGTATCTAAATGAGTACAGCAATTGAACGGCAAAAGATCCAAAGTGAGTTCAGCAGCAGGATGGATGAGGATGAAATGCTGAACTGCATGCGATGTGGTTTCTGCCTCCCCTCCTGCCCCACTTACATCACTTCAGGCTTTAAGGAGGAGCATTCTCCAAGAGGCCGAATCGCACTGATGAAAGCTGTAGCGGACGGGCTGATCGAGCCGGACAGCGATGTAGAGCGATCCCTGGATTTATGTCTGGGCTGCAGGGCATGTGAGCCAGTTTGTCCCTCAGGTGTTAATTATGGGCACCTTCTCGAGGAAGCAAGGGATATTATCAGCCAGAATAAAAAGTACTCACTCCCTGTCAAGGCGATCAGGAAGACTGTTTTCCATGGGCTGTTCCCGCATCAGGAAAGAATGACGGCAGCAGCCGGCCTCCTTTCCGTGTATCAGCGGACCGGCCTGCAAACCGCTGTTAGGAAAATCGGTTTTATGAAGCTCTTCCCTGACAGTCTTGCAGCAATGGAAAAAGTACTCCCTGCTGTCCCTTCCTACAAGGATATGAAGAAGCGTCCCGAAAAGCTGCCAGCTCATGGGAAGCCAGTGAAAAAGGCAGCATTTTTCTCCGGCTGCCTGATGGACACCATTTTCATGGGGACAAATGACGCGACCATGAAGCTGCTGCAGATGGCCGGCTGTGAAATCGTCATACCCAAATCACAGGCCTGCTGCGGGGCCCTTCATGGACACAGCGGGGAAAAAGAAAAAGCCAGGGAGCTGGCAAAACGGAACATCGCTGCCTTTGAGGATACGGGAGCAGATTATATCATAACCAATGCAGGCGGCTGCGGAGCTTTCCTTGTAGATTACGATCATCTCCTGAAAGATGAACCGGAATGGAAAATCCGCGCTGAGAGCTTTACAAATAAGATCAAGGACATTTCCCAGATCCTATTTGAATTGGATTTCCATAAAAACCATAAGTTGACCCTTCCCCATCAGATTCTTACGTACCAGGATTCCTGCCACCTCCGCAATGTGATGAAAACGGCAGCTGCACCGCGTATGCTCCTGGGCTCTATCACCGGGGCAGAGTACCGGGAAATGAAAGATGCGGACAGGTGCTGCGGCTCAGCGGGAATTTATAATATTGTTGAATCGGAAATGTCCATGCAGATTCTTGATTACAAAATGAACCAGGCCAGAACAACAGAAGCGGCAGTCATTGTCACTTCAAATCCCGGCTGCCTTCTTCAGATGAAGCTTGGGATTGAGCGTGAAGGGGCGGCAGGCCATGTCAAGGCAGTCCATATTGCAGACCTGCTTTTAGAAGCAGCAGAATATGCCGCAGCCGGGGCACAGACAGCAAGATAACATTACCAAACATGAAAAAACTCCACAGCTCCATACTACTGATACAGGGCCTTAAGCTCTGCATCAATATGGAAGGAGCTGAAACTCAATATGGCAAGAAGCAGCAATAAACTGCTCGTTCCCGGCATTGAGCAGTATCTTGATCAAGTCAAATACGAAATTGCTCAGGAATTTGGCGTTAATCTGGGTTCAGATACAGTTTCCCGCTCAAACGGTTCTGTTGGCGGAGAGATTACAAAGCGCCTTGTACAACAAGCCCAATCCCAGCTTGCTGGACGGAACGAACAATAATAATAAAATATAAATGGCAAAAAATCCGGCTGCCTTCAGCCGGATTTTCCATTATTCCCTTTTTGCCCCTTATCATGTCCGTTATTGCCATTCCCATGTCCATCTTTGCCGGGCGGAGGGGAACCTTTTATATTGCCACTATTCTCCGGCTTTTCGTGCTTTTCATGCTTGTCATGTTCCTGTTTTCTTTGTTCTTCCTTTTTTTGTTTGTCCCGCTCCTTGTTTTCGTCCTGCCTTTTTTCAGGCTTTGCTTTGCGGGCATCATCTTTCCTGTCTGCTCCCTTATTCTTTCCTTCCGGCTTGGAAACAGGACGTTTTGGAACGTGAGACGAAGGCTTTATATCGCCTGCCCCCTTCTTATCTTTCGCCTTATCGGCGCTCCCGCTATTCTGCTGCTCTTGTTTCCTTTTAATACTTTCAGCTTTCTCCCTTGCAGCTTCTTCTTTTTCCCGTTCCCTTTCCTCCAGCTGCTGCTTCCTTTCTATTTCCTCTTCTTTAAATTTACCGGCAGTCAGCCCTTTTTCTTTGGCCTTCTCCCGTTCACCTTCAGTTGCTTCGACCACTTTGACTTCAAGATTTTCTGCTTCTGCAGTTTCTTTGATGCTTTCAACCTGACTGTTCAGCTTCTTGCTTTCAGTGGAATCCTTGCTGACTTCTTTCTTCAGTACAGAAGCGATAATCATTTCTTCGTGCTCTCTCAGATATCCCTGCTGCTGTGCCAGACTAAGGATCTTCCGTGTTACATAGCCGGCACTTTTTCCCTTCCAATCCTCCAAGAGACTGAGCAATTTCCTGCCCTCCTGATTATAAGATTGAAGCTCCACTACAGACAGTTCCTTGTCGACACCCAACTCGATGCTCGGGTTTACATCAATTGTCATATAGGCGTATACTTCGCTGTTGTTATTAAAAGGAATGACAAGAGATAGAACAAGAAGGCAGGCCATGGCGGCAGCGGCAATCAGTTTCTTTCTTGCCGCCAGGCGTGAAAAGAGCCCTTTCCCGTCTTTTTCTGCATTTTCAACAGGGTAGAAGTAGATTTCTTCCCCTATCTGATGATGTCCTTCTGTATTAAGGGCACGAAGAAATTCGCCTTCGGGAGTAAGCATCGTCATAAAACGTCCCTCAATTTCAAGGATGACCCCTTTTTTCACGTTTTCAGCACCCCTTTTATATACTCCTGTAAATACACATAATCTCCCATTAAAATAAGGGAAACAGCAATGATATACTTCCTGTTCCTTTCAATCGTTTTTCTGCTCACTGCTGCAGTGCCTTCCAGCTGCTTGATGGGAAGGCGCTTTTTTTCCTGCAAATAGGAAGCCAGCTCTTTGTCCCTGACAAGTGCCGATGCTATTTCCATCGCATTTTTCCGCGCATCTGCATGTTTTGGGGACTGATCTGCAATTTCAGCAAAAGTTAATCCATATTCTTTGAGAAGAGCTGTAAAGTGAATGATTTCATCCCGTCTAAGCTCTTGCTCTGTTTTTTTCACGAACTCTTCAATCGACAGCCTGTCTTCCACAAGACTGGCTGAAGCTTGTTCATCAGCACTTCCACTGCTGCCTTCAAAGCTGACATTCATATGCCTTGCCTGCTGCCTGATATAATCAATGACCCTTCGCTTGATTATGATTTCGGCAAATCCCAGGAGGGAACTGCCCTTCTCGGGACTGTATTTACGGACCGCTTCATCAAAGGCAATCAGCCCGATGCTGTACTCATCATCAGACTCATGGATATAGCGTCTGCAGACGGAGGATACGGTTTTTGCAATAAAAGGTTTGTATGACTCTATCAGTTCATTAAGCAGCCGGCTGTCGCCCTGCTGGATTTTTATTACGGTTTTTTCTAGTGTCTGTTTTTTCTTAGTGATGAATAAATAACCGAGCATATCCTCACCTCTCCACCAGCACATTATATCATATGCCAAATAACAGCCAGCAAGGGGAAGGATTGAAGAGAGAAATAAGGAATATTTTCACTGCTAACATAAAGCTTCGCCCGGAAAGAGGAGCTTTTGGGGGTGGTTTGGTGATTGCTCATGAACGGCGAAAACCTTTGCTGATTCAGCAAAGGTTTTTTATTGGCCCCCCTGTATGCATTTCACGCTGCTTTTCTTCGCAGGAACAATAGCAGGGCCCTTAGCGCAAAGCCCGCCACAAGCCCGGGAATAAGGAAAATCATCGGCAAAAAGACCGGGCCAAACAAGATGCCAAAAAGCTTGAGCCTCACCGAATACATAAGACCGACAGTTACAAAATAGGCTCCGAAGACAAAGGGGAGAAAAGACAATTCTTCCTGTGCAGGCATAGCTTCTTTATAAGCATCCCACATGGCAAACATATACAGACAAGGGTAAAACATCAGCCACTGATAATCAAGGACTGCAGCCGCCTTATCAATTTCCCACAGGAAACTGTGCATGATAGCCAGATTAAAGTTGCTGAAAACGTTGATGAGAACTTCAAGTGCCACAAAGAGAACACCTTTTACATAGTGACCCGTCAGCAGCTGGCTGAAACCGGGCAAAGCAATGCTCCAAAAAATGGCTTCTAGTTTTCCGACTTTTTTCATTCATTATCACCAGCTATATTTCTATAGTGGTATCATGCACCAAAGATCTCTCTTTTATCACAAATACCTGAACTTGCTTCAAAATGCCTGCTAGGAGTACAGCTTATGCACCTGGAAACGCGGATCAGATTTATGCAGCCTGTAAAAAGAAACCATCGACGGGATGCCTTCCTTCAGATCAGGGCAGCGAATTCCTGATCCCTCCAGATCGGTCTGTGCTATTGAACAATCAAAGCGTCCCTGCCAGGTAAAGTAGTCAAGCGCTTCCTGCTCCACACCAAGGTAATTCCTCAGCTTTTTGATGCGCAGCGCCCCTCTGGCAGCACTCAGAGGGAAGCTGCCAGCCGGTCTTTTCCCGCAAAGCTCCACCATCAGCATTTCGTACAGATCGGAAACTTGATATGGATTCGGATCTGTAAGGTGGTAGGTCTTATCCCTCCCAACAGCTGATGTCCCAAGGAATACGGCTGCTTTAATGATATAATCCACCGGCACCAGATTGATAAAAGCTTCCCCTTTCCCGAGCATGGGCAGGAATGGCAGCCTGCTCAGGCGGTCCATAAAATTCAGAATAAAATACGGCCCGTCGAACTTGATGGTTTCCCCTGTTACAGAATGCCCCTTTACAATCCCGGGCCTTAAGATGGTAATCGGTATTTCACCTTTAGCGTTTTCAACAATGACTTCGGCAAGATATTTTGTTTCTTCATAATGGTTTTTGAACCCGGGCGGCTCTGTCAGCTCATCCTCCATCAGCAGCCCATCCCTTTTTCCAGCCACATAGGCAGTACTGAAATAGACGTATCTTTCAAGCATCTCCAACGTTCCTGCAAATTCTGTTACATGCCTCGTCCCTTCAACATTTACCTTATAAGCAATATCCTCAGGCACCGCCAAATCATAAATGGCGGCCAGATGAAAAAGATGGGTGATGCTTTCCCTGAGGAATGCTAAGTCCTGCTGGCCGATACCAAGCCCAGCCCTGGTAATATCTCCAGTAATGATTGAAAAGCACTCGCGCCCTGCACCGGTCTCGCCGCAGATCTTCCTGATTTCATCCTTTGCGGCCGCTTCCATTTCCCACAGGCTTAAAACGCTGATATGTACATTCCCTTGCTCTTTAATAAGTACCTCCCTGACTAGCCGGGAGCATATAAAACCAGGAAACCCCGTGAAAAAATAATGCCTCTCCTTCATTGGACCGCCTCTTTCTATCATAGATTTACACAAATTGTAACCGGTCATACCAGCTTCAAACAATATATTTCTGATAATTCAAATATCTAACCCCGCAAAAAAGCCTCTCTCCAAAGAGAAAGGCTTTTCAGCGTTATGGAGTTTTTAAAAAATTATTTGTCCTTTTGATCCTGGTCCTGCTGTTTTCTTTCGTCATCTTTTACTGCCCTCAGCAAATCCTCAAGCATGGCAGCCATATCTTCGCGGCTGTAATTTTTACTGCTTTCTGCAGGAACCTGCGGAACGTCACTTTGCCCTTTTGGATCTTCATACCTTTCTTCAAGGAGATAGGCAGGAATCAAGTGGCCGTCAGGTGTAGCATACATCTTGTTGAGCTTCCTTGTATCTTTATCAAAGAAGCTGTAGACGACAGGGATGACGAACAGCGTAAGGAAGGTGCTGCTGATCAGGCCGCCGATTACCGTGATGCCCATCGGCTGGTTAATCTCAGCCCCCTCGCCAATCCCCAGCGCAAGCGGGATCAATCCGAGGATCGTCGTAAGTGCTGTCATGAGGATAGGTCTTGCCCTGTCTTTTACAGAAACGACAATGCTGTCATAGGTTTTCATGCCGCTTGCCTTTTTCTGATTGATATAGTCAACAATGACTATGGCATTATTGACCACTATGCCGGCAAGGACTATGATGCCGATGATGGCAGTCAGGCTGACAGGAGTGCGTGTCGCGGTCAATGCAATCGCTACGCCAATGACCATCAGCGGAACTGTGAACATAATGACGAACGGATATTTCAGTGATTCGAATTGGGCCGCCATCACCAGATAGATAAAGACAACCGCCAGGATGAATGCCAGGAGCATATCATCAATGGAAGATTCCAGGAGCTCCCGGTCACCGCCGAAGACAATTTCTGTTTCTTCCGGCAAATCCAAATCAGCAATCTCATCATCAACCAGATTAGAAATAGCCCCGAGGTTTGTTGAGGTCTTATATTTCAGGGTAAACTGGACAGCGTCCTGCTGGTTGATCCGCTGTATATTGACCGGCCCTTCGCCTCTTTCAATAGCCGCTACCTGGTCCAGGGTTGTATAGCTTCCATCAGGCTTACGCAGCAGGAGTTTTTTTAAATTATCAAGATTTTGGGTAACTTCAGGATCATATTCTACGAAAACGCCATAAATATTGGAGCTCTCATCAATGATCTGGGTTGCCTGGTTTCCTCGTGTCACATCATTGACAATCATGGCAACCTGGGCAGGCGCCAGCCCTGCTGCCCTTGCCTTTTCCCGGTCGACCGTGATTTGGATTTCTTCTACCGTATCCATCAGGTCTGTGGAAAGTTCGTTCACGTCATCAAGGTCTTTGAGTGAATTGTAAATTTTGTCTACCGATTCATTCAGCCGCTTTTCGTTTGTATCACGAACGCTGAACGAGAGAGTATTCGGCGCGGATCCTGCGGAAGACTGCAGATTGAATGAGACCTCTGCCGTGCTGTTGGCCTTCTCTGCCGCTCTCTCCAAGTCCCTCTTCACATCGTCGACAAATTCAAATGTAGAGCGGTCCCTCTCCTCCAGATCCTTCATTTTTACATAAAGCTCAGCCACATTCGGATTACCGGAGCCTCTGAAAGAAGATTCCTGGGTTGTACCGATCAGGCTGACATATGTCTCAACATCGTCTTCTTCCTTCAGCTGCTCCTCAAGTGCAGCCATGACCTTTTCTGTTTCTGTAAGAGCTGAGCCATTTTCAAGATTGACCCTGACGCTGAAGAAACCTTCGTCCGAATTAGGAAGGAACTGTGTGCCGACCGTCGTGATCCCATATCCGCCTCCGGCGAGCAGGACCAGCATGATAATCAGGACAGCAAGCCTGTTGCGCAGAGCCCATTTGACAGAACGCTCAAGCCCCTTCATAATGGCCGATTCCTGGCGCTTTTCTTCCAGATTGGTTTTCGGCGCCTTCAGCAGCCTGCTGGCAAGCATCGGCACAACAGTCAAAGCAACGATAAGCGAAGCAAAAAGACTGAATGAAATGGTCAAAGCAAATTCAGTGAAAAGCTGGCCGATGATTCCTGTAATAAAAACGACAGGCAGGAACACTGCCACAGTGGTGAGGGTGGAGGCTGTAATTGCAGCACCTACTTCTCCTGCACCGTCTCTTGCCGCTTCTTTTGGATCTTTCCCCATCGATAGATGCCTGTAGATATTCTCAATCACAACGATTGAGTTATCAACGAGCATTCCGATCCCCAGCGCCAATCCGCCAAGGGTCATGATATTTAGGGTGAAATTTGAAAAGTACATCAGCACGAATGTGAAGATAACAGAATACGGGATGGCAATCCCGATGATCAGCGGGCTTTTGACATTTTTCAAAAAGAAAAACAGAACAAGCATCGCGAACAGGCCGCCTAAGAGAAGGGAAGTTGAGATATTACCGATCGCCTGCTGGATATAATCTCCCTGATCAAACAGAATATCAGACTCAATCCCCTCATATTGATCTTTTTCAAGCAGTTCGTCGAGCTGGCTGATGAACTCCTTCGACACCTCTGCAGTGTTTGAATCAGACTGCTGCAGGACGCTTAAGAGGACGGAAGGCTCCTGATTCGTCCTTGTTATCGTACGGTCGTCCTGGTTGACAAGCTGGACACTGGCCACATCCTGAAGGAGAACTTCATTTCCATTGGACGGATTTGCGGCTACCACAAGTTTTTTTAAGATATCAACTGAATCAATGCTGCTGATTACCCTGGTAGTCAGCTCCTTGCCGCCTGTTAAAATCGTATCCCCCGGAAGGGAAATATCGTTTGCCTGAATGGTATCTACGATATCAGACTGGCTGAGCCGGTATTCCCTCAGCTTGTCCTGGTCCAGTTCAACCCTTACTTCCTTAATACTGGTGCCGGAAAGGTTGACGCTGGCCACACCGTCTACCTTTGTGAGCTCCAGCTCCAGCTGTTCGGCAATACTCCTTAATGATTCCTCATCGCTGTCAGAGCTCAAAGAAAGCTGGATGATCGGAAACTGGGAAGGATCAAATTTCAGGAAGCGCGGTTTATCTACATCGTCCGGCAGCGGAGTCTGATCCAGCCGCTGGATGATTTCCGACTGCACTTCGTCAATATCAGTCGTCCAGGAAAATTCCAGGAGTACAAGATTGGCGCTTTCCTGTGACGTTGCGGTCATTGTTTTTAAACCAGGAAGTGTAGCAAGACTCTGCTCCAAAGGTTTTGTCACCTTTTCAGATACCTCTTCCGGGCTTGCTCCCTGATAATTGGTCACTACAACACCGACAGGCGGATTTATGTCCGGTATCAGTTTCAAAGGAATGTTCAAAAGGGACACCACCCCTAAAACGAGAACCAGAACCATCGTAACAAGTGTAAAAATCGGCCTTCGGATCGAAAAATTGCTTATCTTCACTTATGCTGCTCCTTTCGTCTGCAGAGCCGGACACGGGCCGGCATTCAATATTGTGCAATAGTTTAACTATATAAGAGGGAAAAACGGGATGCAAGTATGGAGGAGCCTGTGAATATGTTCCCTCAACATAGGCTGTGTGACTGCCATTTTTCATCCCTGGTTATGTATCCCAGATGCCGGCGGGATACATGACTTCTTCTTTTCTCAGCCGTGTTATGTATCCCGGATGCCCGGCGGGATACATGACTTCTCTTTTCTCAGCCGTGTTATGTATCCCGGATGCCTGTCGGGATACATGACTTCTCTTTTCTCAGCATGGTTATGTATCCCGGATGCCTGTCGGGATACATGACTTCTCTTTTCTCAGCCGTGTTATGTATCCCGGATGCCCGGCGGGATACATGACTTCTATTTTCTCAGCCGTGTTATGTATCCCGGATGCTTGTTGGGATACATGACTTCTATTTTCTCAGCCTGGTTATGTATCCCGGATGCCCGGCGGGATACATGACTTCTTCTTTTCTCAGCCGTGTTATGTAACCGAGAAACCCTTTAGGATACATCCTTTACCTTTTTCAAAGTCGAGCCCTGTATCAGGGTTCAGCTAACGACATCGGGGATGTATGTTGGTTCTCCCAAAAATGTTATGATAAAAAAAAAGAGAATGGATTGGAGGCTTAGATGATGGAATTTGATAATGGCCATTATTTTAAAAGCATTATACTCAGAAGAAATGATATTCCTTCATATTCCAGATATCCCTTTAGCCTTCCTGCCGTGAAAAACCTTGACAACCTGCCCCTTCATCCTGATGTAACCTTTATAGTCGGCGAGAATGGGATGGGAAAGTCCACTCTCCTGGAAGCTATTGCAATCGCAGCAGGCTTTAATCCGGAAGGAGGGTCGCTTAATTTCAGTTTTTCTACACATAACTCCCATTCGGAGCTCGAGCAGTACATCAGGCTTTCAAGGGGATCGGAGCGTCCTGAGGATGGTTTTTTTCTAAGAGCCGAGAGCTTTTACAATGTGGCTTCTTATATTGATGATCTTGATAAGGAATCTCCCGGTATTCCTTTGATCGAATCTTTCGGAGGGACTTCCCTTCATGAACAGTCGCACGGCGAGGCCTTTTTTGCCACCTTTCTGAATCGCTTCCGCGGAAAAGGGATTTATATTCTTGACGAGCCTGAAGCAGCCCTGTCTCCGCTCAGGCAGCTTTCGATGGTTTCGCGCATCCACGAACTGGCCAAAGACCGTTCTCAATTCATCATCGCAACCCACTCCCCCATCATCATGTCGTATCCTTCTGCCAAAATTATTGAGCTGACAGAAGAAGGGGTCCAGGTGGTCCGGCTTGAGGATACCGGTCACTATCAATTTATGAAGCAGTTTTTTGAAAACCGGGAGAGGATGCTGCACCATTTGCTGGAAGAATGAGAAGGGAAAAAGTAAGAGGAGCGGCGATTGCCGCTCCTCTTATTTTAAATCATTTGCCTGAAGCTTTCGTGATAGTTAACCCTGTCCATCCAAACAGCAAAGTGATGATTGGCGATAGCAGACAGAAAAAGGCGAAGGGCATATATTCGGCAGTCGGCACATTCAGCACCCCTGTCAGGAATACCCCGCAAACACTCCAGGGAACAAGGGGATTGATGACTGTCCCTGCATCCTCAAGGACTCTGGAAAGATTCTTCAGATGCAGCCCGGCCTTTTTATAAGACTCTGTGAATGCATTTCCGGTGAGCAGGATGGACAGATACTGTTCGCCAAGGAGGAAGTTGATTCCGATGGCTGATGCAGCGGTGGCACTTATAAGCGCAGGTGCCTTTACAATCAGTCCTTTGATGCCTTCAAGAAGTGCCGGCAATATGCCGAGCTTGAATAGCAGTCCGCCCATTGAGAGGGCAAGGAGGACCAGTGATACCGAAAACAGCATGCTTTCAATTCCGCCCCTTGTCAGCAGCGAGTCGAGCTCCTCCATCCCGGTATTCGACTTGTAGCCGGAGTACAGTATATTCACCATGTCACTGAAACTGAAGCTTCCCTGAATAAATGGAGCCAGGATCAAGGCGGACAATGTACTGGCAGACAGGGTGAGAATAGCTGGAACCTTACTCACAGCCAGGACAGCGAGCACTGCAAAAGGGATTATAGACTGCCAGCTGACGAGATTAAGCTCCTCAAGGCTATTCTTGATTGCAGCGATTTTTCGGAAATCGGTCTCTGCTGCTGCCGGCGAAATGATAGCAAAGAGAATAATGGATATGACAAATGCCGGGATGGTCGTCCATGCCATGTTTTTAATATGGTCAAACAGATCTACTTTTACTGTCATAGAAGCGAGATTGGTTGTATCTGATAAAGGTGACATTTTGTCTCCGAAGAACGCCCCTGATATAACGGCGCCTGCAGCAGCTGCTGTGCTAAGGTCGAGTGCAGCAGCCGCGCTGACAAAGGCCGCTCCAAGCGTTGCCGCTGTCGTCAGCGAGCTGCCGATGCTGATTCCGATGACTGCTGTCACCGCAAAGGCAATGGCAAAAAAATACTTCCCGCTAACTGCCGATAGCGCCAAGTGGATAAAAGTCGGAATCGTACCGCTGGCCATCCAGCTGCTGATAAGCATTCCGATAAAAAAGAAGATAAACACAGCGCCCAATCCTGACCTTGCACCCTCAGCCATACCTTCCTCCAAATCTTTCATCCGAACCTTTTTTAAAAGTCCGTATATGAGCAGGGCAATGATTGCCCCTATAATGGGCACATGGGGAACCGCCCCTGCGCCTATAATTGAGAAACTGATTACTCCGAGCAAAAGCAGGGATATTACCACAGCCTCCGCTGTACTGATTTTGATAACCGCTTGATCCTGATGCATGGTACTTCCTCCTGTTGTATGACTGGCTCCGGTCGGCAGAAATTCATTATTGCGCTGAAGACAGCACAAAAAGCCCTCTCGCCGGCTAGGGACGGAGGAGCTCCGCGGTACCACCCTAATTGAAAGGCACATCGGCCTTCCCTCTCTTCACACATAATGCCTTTGAATCGATAGCTGTACTTCAAATCGGCGCCGCCCGGGCTTTCACCAGCCGCCCAGTCTCTATTTGCTGCATCCGGCGATTCTACTATTGTCTATCCGGCAAAACTATTATACTTAAACGCTTTTTAGCGTTAAAGCGTCTATTTGTAATACTACTATAATCTCAATCAGAAATTTTGTCAAATTTTCTTTTAGAAGCATGAGGCGGGGGAAGGAGTTGCTAATATAATTTGGGAGTTGCTAATATATCCAGAAAGTTGCTAGTATAATTGAAAACTTGCTAATAAAAGGAAAAAGTTGCTAATAAGCCGGAAAAGTTGCTAACAACCGAAAATTCATGCTGTCACAGCCCGCCAAAGCAGCCCCCTTCTTCAACAAATTCCGTCAGTATGAGCACAAACCTCCCAAATAATCCGGATCAGCAGCAGACATGATCGTTACCATAAAAAAACAGGCCCTGAATCCCCAGGACCTGCCGCAAATCAAATTTCTTTTTCCAGAATCAGTTCATCCCTGAGCGGAATCCCGTCAATACCAAACACAGGAATCTCCGGTTTAATTTTTCGGGCTTCTTCCACGGCGTTCCGAAGCACCTTCATTAACTGATATCCCCTTTTCTGATAAAATCTCAAAGCATTCAAATTATCGTTGGTTGTTATCAACGCCATTTTGCTGATGCCTTTTTGTTTTGCATCAGCTTCAGCAGCTTTCAGAAGTCCTGATCCGATCCCCTGTCCTTCCATGCCGGCATCCAGGGAGATGATTTCCCGACCCTCCGCACTGTCTGCAAAAGTAATAAGGCCAATGATATTATAAGCACTGTCTATGGCTGCGAACCCGGGGAGCTCATCACAATGATAGATGCCAGTGGAAATAACCATCTGAGGACTCCCCCAGTTTTCCTGGAAAAAGGCTGCTGCCTTTTCTTTATCAAGCTGGTCTGCGGGGATGATCCTCATTATGAATTCACCTGCAATGCGGACTCTATTTCCTTTGCAGGGCGCCCAATATAATAGCCCTGTGCAAGATCGGCGCCAATCGATCTGCAGAACTCCAGCTCTTCTTTCCTCTCGATTCCTTCTGCAAGGACAATGATACCAAGACCGTCTGCAATATTCATGACCTTGGACAGAAATTGCTGGCTTTCAGGCCTTTGGTCGCAGCGGTCGATGAAGCTTCTGTCTATTTTCAAATAGTCGGGCTGGAGTGCTTCAAGCATTTCGAGGGTTGAAAATCCGGCCCCGACATCATCGAGCGCCACTTTCATGCCTCTTTTTTTGTATGTATTCAACACCTTTTTTAAATGGTCAATATCACTGATTTTCTCAGTCTCCACTACTTCAAAAACAAGATCTGCCGGATTGATTTCATATTTCTCGACAATCTGGAATGTGTGCTGAAGACAGAAATCCGGATTGTAAATTGTAGAAGGAAGGAAATTGATAAAGCTCTTGATTCCCGGCGGGATGATATTTTTTCTTGCTTTGATTGCGGCTTCCCTCGCCTTTTGGTCAAGCATGGACATCAGGCCAGTTTCCTCGGCTGTCTTGAAAAGGATGCCAGGCGGTATTTGCTTGCTCCCTGCCGTTCTCAGCAAGGATTCATAGCCATAAATCCTGTCTCCCTCTTTCAGGTTTATAATCGGCTGCTGATAGCTGTGAAACTCACCATGCTGGATGGTATGGACCATTTCCCGATGGCTGACCCTGGAGAATAGTTCAGATGCATTCAGGAGCTGGGCAGGCTTAGTGCCATATTGTGAAATGCCCGCTTTTAATTTTTTGGCGCTATCCCCCAGTTGCCTGCATATGGCTTCAAGCTTCGTTTCAAGTTCATCAAGGCTTTGATAAGGAGCTTTGATCCAGCTCTCCTGTTTTTGCACGCCATTAACATTCTGGTGAAAGAGGAAGCCCTCTTCTGCCAGCTGGAAAGGCAGGCCGCACTGTGCGCATAGGTGTCGAATAACAGATCCCTTCTTCCTCGTCTTTTTACCTATTTTAGCAAACTATTACAGTTTCGTCATATAATACGCTAGTCTCTTATACCCAGTAATAATGTAAAAAAACGATTCCAGCACAGGAATCGTTTTTTTTACATTATTGCTCCATATCCATCGGATTGTAAAGTTTTACATCCGGGTTTTTGTCCTGGAACCATCTCAGGGCAAAGTCATTTTCAAATAAGAACACTTTTTTGTCATATCGGTCTGTAACCAGAAGGCTCCGTGAACTGGAAAGACTCTCGTCCACATCTCCCTCAATCCATCGGGCAATCTTGCTTCCCTGCCCTTCCATCCTGACTTCCGCATTGTACTCATTTTTCATGCGGTGCTCAAAGACCTCGAATTGGAGCTGGCCGACTGCACCAAGAAGGTATTCATCTGTTTTAACTGTCTTGTACAGCTGAATGGCACCCTCCTGGACGAGCTGCTGGATCCCTTTGTGGAAGTGCTTCTGCTTCATCACATTCTTTGCAGTGACTCTTACAAACAGCTCAGGTGTGAACTGAGGCAGCTTTTCATATTGAAACTTGTTTTTTCCCACTGTCAAGGTATCGCCTATTTGGTACAGGCCTGGATCATACAATCCGATTATATCCCCGCTCACTGCCTCATCGACCGTACTGCGGTCATCTGCCATAAATTGTGTCGACTGGCTCAGCTTCAGCTGCTTGCCTGTACGAGGGATATTGATGGTCATCCCGCGCTCGAATTTGCCGGAGCAGATCCTGAGGAATGCTATCCGGTCACGGTGGGCAGGATTCATGTTTGCCTGGATCTTGAAGATAAAGCCTGAGAAATCCTCTGATAGCGGATCAATCTTACCTTCAGTGGAGTTGCGGGCCTGCGGAGACGGCGCAAAGTCCAGATAAGATTCAAGGAAGGTCTGTACACCGAAATTGGCCAGGGCGCTGCCGAAGAATACAGGCGTCAGCGTTCCATTTGCCACCTTCTCACGTGAAAATTCATTTCCTGCTTCATTCAGGAGCATGATTTCCTCAAGCGTCTGGTCGTAAAGGGAAGACTGCTTCATCGGGTGGTCCCCATCAATTTCACCATCTGCATTCAGGTCAAGAAAACGCTCAGACTCATCTACACGGAACTGTTCGATCCGGTTATGATGGCGGTCGTAGATACCGAGGAATTCCTTGCCCATCCCGATCGGCCAATTCATCGGATATGATTCGATTTCCATTACTTCTTCCAGCTCTGCAAGAAGCTCCAAAGGACTTTTCCCCTGGCGGTCAAGCTTGTTCATGAATGTAAAGATCGGTATGCCCCTCATCCGGCAGACTTTGAATAGTTTCAATGTCTGGGCTTCTATACCTTTGGCCGAATCAATGATCATGACGGCGCTGTCCACAGCCGTTAAGGTGCGGTATGTGTCTTCACTGAAATCCTGGTGCCCAGGAGTGTCCAGGATATTTACCCGGGCATCTTTATAGTCAAATTGCATCACACTTGATGTAACGGAGATGCCGCGCTGCTTTTCGATTTCCATCCAGTCGCTTGTGGCAAATTTGCCGGTTTTCTTTCCTTTAACGGTACCGGCATCGCGTATCGCTCCGCCAAACAGGAGCAGTTTTTCTGTTAACGTAGTCTTTCCGGCATCCGGGTGGGAAATGATCGCAAACGTGCGCCGTGAAAGAACTTCATCTGAAAAATTGTTAGACATGTTGTATTCCTCTCTTAATTAACTTCGTTTATTATCATAACATCTATCTTATCTTCCTGCAGGAAAGTTTGCAATCTGGGAAATCAACTTCCAGCATTCAGAATGGCTCTTCTGAACAAATTTTGCTACGATTTATTGAAAAGCACAAGCTGCCAGGCTGGACTGCAGACAGCCGGGACAGAAACGGGGGAAAAATGGATACCATTACACATACATTATTCGGGCTTGCCCTTTATGCTTCAGTTGATAAAAGCAGGCTTGAGAAAAAAGAAAAGGCCGCCTATTTGACAGCTGCTGTTGCGGCGAGCCAAATACCTGATATCGATGTGATTTCACAGCTATGGGATACACAGGGACTTTATCAGATGTGGCACAGGGGCATCACTCATTCTGTTTTCCTTACGCCGCTTTGGGCACTGCTGATTTACATGGCATGCCGCTGGATTTTCAAGGTAAAAGATCCCAAACTCTTTTTCCTGAGCTGGATAGCCGTCTTTATACATGATACGAGTGACCTGTTCAATGCATGGGGAACCGGTTATCTTGAGCCGTTTTCTGACAGAAGGATCACGTTCGGAACCATCCCGATTGTCGATCTTGTCTTCTGGGCAATTATCCTTGCGGCTTTTCTCCTCTCTGTCCGGAAAAGAAAAAAATGGAGGAAGCATATTTATTTCAGGGCGGCATGGGTGCTGATGCTCCTTCATCTGGCCAGCCAAAGCATCCAGGGATATATACTTTATGAGGAATACAGCAGCCAGGACAGCGAGGTTGCACTTTCAGCCGATTTTGTGCCATGGCAGTTTACCGTTATCACCAAAAATGGCCCGGAAGTCTCTCTTTATAAAGATGGATTATTTACCAGCAGGGAAAAGACTTATAGCCTTGTGTCTGCAGAGGATGCAGATATGGACAGGCTTTTCCAAGAAAACCCGAAAGCAAAGACTCTTTACGAATGGTCTCCATTTGTTGTGATAGTAGATGATGACGAACAGCTGGGGCTTTACGATCCCCGATTCTACATCAATGGCCAATCCTTCTTATTCGAAGCGATAAAAAAAGAAGCAGGGCAATAAAGAACAAAAGCGCAAGCGCCTTGATCACTTTAAGGAACGAAGACTAAGAACGCCGCGTCCTGTGGCAACATCTGCATGACCAGCTTCCTGGGGGCCTCAAGACGAACCTCCCGGAAAGGCGTTCTTTGCCTTTTTGGGAGGTTTGGCTTGTGACCTCGGCGCAGCTGCTGGACGTTGATCAAGAATTGATAGTTATCCACAAGACTTACCATTTATAATTTCGTTAACAACGAAAAAGTATGGGCAGAGAAAATAGAGCCCATACTTTTTTTAATCTCGGGCAAAATAGCACTAATTGAATTCGTCTATTAACATAGAATGGAGTGCTATTATGAATTTTATCTGGGGAATTGCCGGAATACTGACCGTGCTGGTCATCGCTTTGCTGCTTTCCAACAACAGGCGGGCAATCAATCCGCGTACAATCCTGGGAGGCCTGGCCATTCAGATCCTGTTTGCATTTGCGGTCCTTAAATGGGAAGCCGGACGCAAGGCACTTAACTGGCTGACTATGGGAGTCAACAGCATCATCAATTATGCCAATGAAGGCATTAACTTTCTATTTGGCGGGCTCTTTGCTGAAGGATCCGGGGTTACATATGTTTTCGCTTTTCAGGTATTGCCGATTGTTATTTTTTTTTCCGCCCTTATATCGGTCCTGTACTACTTGAAGATCATGCAGTTCATCATAAAAATCCTTGGCGGGGGATTATCCTGGCTTCTCGGCACCCGAAAGGCGGAATCCATGTCAGCGGCGGCAAATATTTTTGTAGGACAGACAGAGGCTCCTCTCGTTATCCGCCCCTATATCGGCCAAATGACAAACTCTGAGCTGTTTGCCGTCATGACAGGAGGGCTCGCTTCTGTAGCAGGATCAGTTCTTGTCGGCTATTCACTTTTGGGTGTACCGCTTGAATACCTTCTCGCAGCCAGCTTTATGGCTGCTCCGGCAGGGCTGATCATGGCTAAGATCATTTTTCCAGAAACAGAGAAGAAGGAAGAGCCAAAAGAATTGGAAATGGAAAATGACAGCGATTCGACGAATGTTATTGATGCAGCCGCAAAAGGTGCCAGTGTCGGCCTGCAGCTGGCTCTCAATATCGGTGCCATGCTTCTTGCGTTCATTGCACTTGTTGCACTGCTGAATGGTTTGCTTGGCTGGATCGGCAGCTGGTTCGGATTTGGGGATCTGACGCTTCAGCTCATTCTCGGCTATATCTTTTCCCCGCTTGCTTTTGCCATTGGAGTTCCATGGGCAGAGGCTGTGGAGGCAGGGAACTTTATCGGTCAAAAACTGATCCTGAATGAATTTGTTGCTTATTCCTCCTTCGCTCCGGTAATTCCGGAGCTTACGGATAAGACCGTTGCCATCATCAGCTTTGCTCTCTGCGGATTTGCGAATATCTCTTCCCTTGCCATCCTTCTTGGCGGGCTGGGCAATCTTGCCCCGAACCGAAGGGCCGATATCGCCCGGCTTGGGATAAGATCCGTCATCGCAGGAGCGCTTGCATCGCTCCTCAGTGCTGCGATTGCAGGGATGCTTTTCTAATCAATTAAAGAAAAAGACAGGCCGGCAGCCTGTCTTTTTCTTATTTAGTCAAATGAAAAATGATTGATTCATACGGCCTTAAGATAATTTCCCTGATGTCTGAGGGTCCATCACTGTAATTTGAAAGCAGCAGCTCTGCTGTATATTCATCAGCTATTTTCCTGTCAGGAAGTGTAAAGGCTGTCTCACCACCATAGAAATTGTTAAGTACAAGGAGTTTTTCGTCCTTGCCATTCCGGAGGTACGCAAAAATTTCCGGATGGTCCTCCAGCAGCAGCTCATAATTCCCGTAAGTGATAATATCATATTCTTTGCGGAGGCCGATCAGCTTTTTATAATGATGGAAAATGGAATCAGGATCTTTTACCGCTTTTTCGGCGTTGATTTCCTGGTAATTGCCGGCAATGCCGATCCATGGAGTTCCATCTGTAAAGCCGGCATTTCTGCTGTCATTCCATTGGACAGGCGTCCTTGAATTATCTCTTGATTTGCTTTGGAGTATCTTAAGGATTTCTTCCTCAGGCACGCCTTCCTTCTTCTTGATTTCAAAGATGTTCAAGGATTCAACATCCCGGTATTGGCTGATTTTTTCAAAATAAGGGTTGGTCATCCCAAACTCTTCACCTTGATAAATATAAGGGGTGCCTTGCATCATATGAATGGCAGATGCAAGCATCTTGGCTGATTTGCTGTGATATTTCCCATCATCTCCGTACCTCGATACAACACGGGGCTGGTCATGGTTGCACCAGAACAGGGCATTCCAGCCGCCGCCTTTGTTCATCTCCACCTGCCATTTGGAAAGGATATCCTTTAGAGCGTGGAAATCGAAGTCTGCAAGCGCCCACTTCTCGCCGCCGGGATAATCTACCTTCAAGTGATGAAAATTGAAGGTCATGCTGAGCTCTTCCCGTTCCGGATTCGAGTATTTCACGCAATGATCGATGCTTGTAGAAGACATTTCCCCTACAGTCATGCTGTCATGCTTTGAAAATACCTCCTGGTTCATTTCATGCATGTATTCATGAACTCTCGGACCATCAGTATAAAACTTTCTGCCGTCTCCCGGCGGGACCAATCCGTCATCATCCGGGAACCGCTGATCTTTGGATATCAAATTGATGACATCCAGGCGGAATCCGTCCACCCCTTTATCAAACCAGAAGTCCATCATATCGTACACTTCCTGGCGGAGCTTTTCATTTTCCCAATTCAGATCTGCCTGGGTTACATCGAACAGATGGAGATAGTACTGCCCTGTCTCCTCATCGAACTCCCACGCATTCCCGCCAAACTTGGATTCCCAGTTCGTCGGGGCGCTTCCATCCTCTTTAGGCTCCTTCCAGATATAAAAATCCCTGTAAGGATTATCTTTTGATTTCCTTGCTTCCTGGAACCAGTGATGATCTGTTGACGTATGGTTTACAACAATATCCATGATGACCTTGATTCCCCTGCTGTGCGCTTCCTTAAGCAGTGAATCGAACTCTTCCATAGTCCCGTATTCTTCATGGATGCTGAAATAATCACTGATATCATACCCGTTATCCCGCTGTGGAGACTGATAGATCGGCGTCAGCCAGATAACATCAATGCCCAGTTCCTTTAAATAATCCAGCTTTTCAATGATGCCCTGCAGATCGCCAACGCCGCTGCCGGTTGTATCATTGAAGCTTTTCGGATAGATTTGATATACTGTTGCTTTCTTCCACCAAGGTTGTTTCATCTTTGCCACCTGCCATTTTATTTTTCGTTTAGTCTGCTTATTTTTCGCCAATCAAGACAATCGCCTCATAAGGCTTAAGCTGCTGAGGCACTATGTCTTCCCTGCCTTCACTGCCATAGTTACCTGTCAGCCAGGAATATTTGATCTCTTTAAGCTCTTCAGGCAATGCCAGTTTCCGTGTATTTCCATAAAAATTACACAGCACTACAAGCACCTGACTGCCCAGGGTACGTGTGAATGCAAAAATCGCCGGATCTTCTTCCAATATCAGTTCATATTTTCCGTAGACTATAATGTCATGCTCTTTTCTGAGCCTGATCAGGTCCTGATAATAATAAAAGATGGAATTCTTATCTTCCAGGGCTTCCGCCGCATTTATATCACTGAAGTTCGGGTTAATGCCAATCCATGGAGTACCGGTTGTAAAACCGGCATTTTCCGAAGAATTCCATTGCATAGGGGTTCTGGCGTTGTCCCTTCCTTTTGCGTATATGCTTTCCATCGCTTTCCCTGCCGGCACTCCCGCTTCTGTCGATTCACGGAAATAATTAAGGGTTTCAATGTCCCGGTAATCTCCTATACCCGGAAATTCAACATTTGTCATCCCGATTTCTTCGCCCTGATACACATACGGGGTGCCCTTCATCATATGGAGCAGGGTAGCCAGCATCTTCGCCGATTCTTTGCGGTATTCCCCATCATTGCCGAATCTTGAAACAGATCTCGGCTGGTCATGGTTATTGAAATATAAAGAATTCCAGCCCGTTTCTTCAAGCTCGGTCTGCCATTTTGTCAGGCTTTTCTTCAGGTCTGAAAGGTCTAGCGGTTTAAGATCCCACTTTCCGCCCGGACCATTGTCGAGGCTTACATGCTCAAATTGGAATACCATATTCAGTTCATTCCTGTCTTCCCCTGTATAATCACGGGCCATTTCGGGCTTGACCCCAGGCATCTCTCCGACAGTCATAACATCATAATGCGAAAGGACTTTTTCGTTCATTTCCTGAAGATACTCATGGATTCTTGGCCCATTTCTATAATATTTGCTTCCTGATGCATATTTCTTGCCGGGTTTCACTTCATCATCCGGGAGGCCATCCTCCTTTGAGATGAAATTGATCACATCCATCCTGAAGCCATCAATCCCTTTATCGAGCCACCACTGCATCATATCATATACTTCCTGCCTCAGAGCCGGATTCTCCCAGTTCAAATCAGGCTGCTTCTTTGAGAACAAATGGAGGAAGTATTCTCCGGAGTTTTCGTCATATTCCCATGCAGATCCGCCGAAATTGGAACCCCAATTGTTCGGCTCCCTGCCGTTTTCCCCTTTGCGCCAAATATAATAATCCCTGTAAGGAGTTTCTTTGGATTTCTTCGCTTCAATGAACCAGGCATGCTCATCAGAGCTGTGGTTGACGACAAGGTCCATGATCAGCTTCATATCGCGGAGGTGCAACTCACTGAGCAGCTCTTCCCAATCATCCATGGTCCCGAACTCGTCCATGATATTTTTATAATCACTAATATCATAGCCATTATCATCATTGGGTGATTGATAAACAGGCGACAGCCAGATGACATCTATCCCCAGTTTTTTAAGATAGTCCAGCTTGGAAATGATGCCCTGCAAATCGCCTATGCCATCACCATTGCTGTCCATGAAGCTCCTCGGATATATCTGGTAAACTGTGCTTTCTTTCCACCATTGCCCTTTCATTTTAAAACCTCCCATTATTTCTCAGTACGTTATGTAAATAGCGATACCATGGATAGGCTTTTATCCATGGTACCAGAATAATCATTCAGCTTTTCTGAATTTGCCGAACAGGAATGTCAGCACAAACGGCACAACCAGCACGATCGCCATCCCGATAAAGAAGGACCCCCAGTTTTCGGATAAGATTGAGAAGAAGGCAGGCAGTCCGCCGACTCCGATCGATGGAGCAATGACCCCTTTAATGGTAATGAACATGCCGCCCAGGGCAGAGCCGATGACCGCTGCGATGAACGGATATTTGAAGCGCAGGTTCACACCGAACATGGCTGGCTCTGTAACTCCGAGGAAAGCTGAAAGCGAAGAAGTTGCAGCAAGTCCCTTTACTTTTTCATTTTTATTTAAGAAGAACATCGCAAGCGATGCTGAACCTTGAGCAATATTTGATAATGCCACCATCGGCCAGAGGAATGTTCCGCCGATTGATCCGATCAGCTGCAGATCGACAGCCAGGAATGTATGGTGCATCCCTGTAATAACGAGCGGTGCATAAAGGCCGCCGTAAATCAATCCTCCAAGAGCAGGAACCGCATCAAAAATGGATACAACACCGTCAGTGATCCAGCCTCCGATCGTAAACGTAACAGGCCCGATCGCAATGAAAGACAGAAAGCCTGTGATCAGCAGCGCAATCGGCGCGACTGTCAGCAGCTGGATTGAATCCGGAATCCTCTTTCTTAAAAATATCTCAATCCTTGCCAAAACATAGGACGCAGCCAGTACCGGCAGCACCTGACCCTGATAGCCGACTTTCTCTATCTCCAGTCCAAACAGATTCCATACAGGAACCTTATCAGTAGAACCATAACCCCAAGCATTAAGCAAGTCGGGGTGGACAAGCATCAGGCCGAGCACCATGCCAAGAAGCGGACTTCCGCCGAAACGATTGACCGCACTCCATCCAATCAGCCCCGGCAGGAATACAAACGCGGTATTGGCTATCATATTGATGATATTAGCGAGATCAGCCCATCCTGGATGAACGTCTATGAATGATTTGCCTGTATAAAAGATATCAGGCGCTGTCATGATATTGTTGATTCCCATCAGCAGGCCGGCTGTAACAATAGCCGGAAGAATAGGAATGAAAATGTCGGCCAGCGTTTTGATTGCTCTTTGAAGCGGATTCATTTTTTCAGAAGCAGCTGCTTTCACTTCTTCTTTTGACACTTCACCGATTCCTGTAGCCGCTGCCATTTCCTTGTATACCTTATCAACAAGACCTTGGCCGATGACCACCTGGAATTGGCCGTTTGTAGAAAATGATCCTTTAACACTATCTATATTTTCCAATGCTTCTTTATCAACTTTGCTTTCATCCTTCAAAGCAAACCGCAGACGGGTTACGCAGTGCGTAGCTGCTGCAATATTTTCTTTTCCGCCAACTGCTTCTACAATACGCTCGGCAGATTCTCTGTAATTGCTCATGCTTCTCTCCTCCTGTTACCGTTTTCAACAGCAAGCAAAAAAAATGCGGCCGGGAGCTCATATACTTCATATTATCTGCCCCTCTTGCAAATTTATCCTTTGCTGCAAAGTCAGCTCATTAAGTATTCACTCCAAAGATAACTTGTATATACATGGTGTTTACGTTTTCATTATATCTTGTATATACATGGCAGTCAATCATTTATTATACTAGAAAAATTTTAAAATAAAAAAAGCCCTCCAATGTAATGGAAGGCTTCACATTTTTCCTACTTCTGCATCAAGCTCTTTCAGCAATTCTCCAGCTTTTTCTCCGTTAATGACTTCGTCCGCGTAAAGGTCCAAATCAGTAGGATCCATATTAATTATAACCAGTTTTGCACCACACTGCTTGGCAATGAGCGGAAACTGATTGGCAGGAGTGACAGAGAGGGATGAGCCAAGGACAATGAAAAGATCAGCTTTCTCTGACTCTGCAGCAGCAAAATCAATAGCTTCCTCGGGGAGCATCTCCCCAAAAAGGACGATGGACGGCCGCAAAATCCCCCCGCAATCACTGCACCGGAAATGCTCATCTATGTATTCATCATTCGGAAATATTTTCCCGCATGTCTGGCAATGGACCTGCTGCAGTGTACCATGCAGTTCAGCCACATTTCTGCTTCCTGCCGCCTGATGAAAACCGTCTACATTCTGTGTAATGATGCTTTGGACAATTCCCCTCCTTTCCCAGTCTGCCAATATATAATGCCCTGCATGGGGACTGCATTCCTTCAGCCCCATAACTCTGCGGCGATAAAATTCAATGAATTCGCTGACATGATGGTTGAGAGCTTCTGTACTGGCAATTTTCCCATAATCCACTGTATTCGTTAACCCGCTTCCTGCAGACCGGAAATCAGGCAGCCCGCTTTCTGTTGACATGCCTGCACCAGTCAATATAACCGTATAGCTTGACTCTTTCAGCCACTCTAAAAGCATAAGGACACCTCGCTTTTTTCTCTATTATAAACTTTTCCGGGGTTCAACCATCCGAAAATGGGATAAAAGTATAAAAAAGAATCTTTTAACCGGAAGGATGTTATATATGAAGACTTTCAAAAAGGAAGATTACGAAAAGGAGTATAAAAAATATGAGAGCCGCGCTGCAAAATACTTAAATGATCCGGGCAAAACAAGCGGGCTTCTTTCCAAAGCAAGCAAAAAAGCCGATTCCAGGAAAAATTCCCTATCTGAAGTATGGGACAAGCTTCAGCTCCTGTTTGAACTCATTAAAGCCTACTCAAAGGGACAGTATAGGGACATTTCTGCAAAAACAGCTGTTACGGTCATTGCTGGCATTCTCTATTTTGTGTCTCCCCTGGATCTTGTCCCCGACTTTCTTGCCGGAATCGGCATATTGGATGATGCCGCAATCATCGGCTTTATCATCAAGCAAATCGCCAATGAGCTTGAAAGATTTAAGCTATGGAGAGAAACACAGCCAGACAATATTATAGATATGGAAGAAGACAGCAAAAAAACTCTTGTATAGCAACAAGAGTTTTTTCTTTATTCTATTTCGCAAACCGGTGGTTGCCGATTTCTTTTGTAACGGCCCTTGTGCGGAGCCATTTGCTGTTAGTCTGGTCAGGATTAAAGAAAAACAGGGATTCACCGTCTTTTCTTTCTTCCGTCAGTGCCTCCTGGACTGCTTTCTGTGAATCCTTCCCTGCCGGTTTATTGATCATCCCATTGTCCACAGGCTCAAATTGCCTGTCTTCGTAAATAACTTCTTTGACTGTGTCCGGAAATTTTTCGTCCTTCATTCTATTGAGGACCACTTCAGCCACAGCGACTTTTCCGGCATGCGGCTCACCTTTTGCCTCCGCATGCACAAGCCTTGCCAAAAGATCTTTTTCTCCTTTAGATAAGCTGACCTTTTGTTCTGTTATCCGCTTCTTTTTCTTTGGAGCAGACGGAATGATGAGCTTATCTCCGGCAAATATCTTTTCATCCTTTTTATAATTAGCCTTCTGTATATCCTCTGCAGCCACACCAAATCGCCTGCTGAGCTTCGAAAGGCTATCCTCTTCTTTTACAGTATATATATCGACATTATCAATCGTCTTGGCAAATGCTTGTTTTCCGGGATTTTGGACAATCTGGAATGAGATCAGCATGAATGCAGCAATCATTAAGGCAAGATATTTCATGTCTTCTCCTCCATTCAATCTTTTTTCAACATTCCTTACCCTATCACAGATAAAGATTCAGTTCCAAACTTAATTCTTTCCATGGCAGCACAGGGATATATAGGGATAACTCCGAATTTTCCGGAAGAAAGCTGTTTCAATGCCATTGCAGAGAATATCTGTTATAATGGACCATGATTCCCGGATGGATGCGGGAGCTCTGAACGGACCGGCTGCTTTATGCGGCTGTAAATAGGAGAGAATTGTGGGGGAACCGGGCACGGTTGAGACTTTATTTTTACAATAAAGGACCCTTTGAACCTGATCTGGAGAGATGCCAGCGTAGGAAACATATTCTTAATTGATGAATGTTTTTTATTGCGCACGGGTTCTGAAATCCGGGCGCTTTTTTGTTTGCATCGGGATATAAAGGAACAGCACCTCCGCCCGCGGTTGTCCAGAATTAGTTTATGCCATTAACCGGCGGTCTTTTTGGAATAATATCAGAAACAGCATGGAGGATTGATCATGAAGAAATGGCTCAGCGCATTGTGCACTGT
The DNA here is from genome assembly GCF_040492155.1 of Cytobacillus sp. T106. NCBI lineage: Bacteria > Bacillati > Bacillota > Bacilli > Caryophanales > Bacillaceae > Cytobacillus > Cytobacillus sp. T106. Next base: position 543,295 of record NZ_JBEUMK010000003.1, read on the forward strand.
CTGGCTGCTTGCCGGCTGCACCGGAGGACAGACTGGTCAGGAAGAAAGACAAGCTGATAAAGGGCAGGACCTGGAAAAGATAACGGTTGTCCTTGACTGGACACCAAATACTAATCACACTGGACTTTACGCTGCCAAGGCAAAGAATTTTTTTAAAGAAAATGGCCTTGATGCAGAAATCATCATGCCTGGTGACGCTGGAGCAGACCAGCTGGTTGCTTCCGGTAAGGCCGACTTTGGCGTCAGCTATCAGGAAAGTATTACACAGGCACGGGTTCAGGGTGTCCCGCTTGTGTCGGTAGCCGCCGTCATACAGCATAATACGTCCGGCTTTGCTTCTCCTGCAGCAAAAAATATCGACTCGCCAAAGGATTTTGCCGGGAAAAAATATGGAGGCTGGGGATCGCCTGTTGAGGAATCTGTTATCGCCTCATTAATGAAGCAGGAAAATGCAGATGTCTCTGATGTTTCCTTTGTTAACATGGGGGATGCCGATTTCTTTACAGCTGTTAAAAGGGATATCGATTTTGCCTGGATTTATTATGGGTGGACTGGCGTCGAGGCGGAGCTTCGCGGAGAAGATCTGAATATGGTCTACCTTACCGACTATTCCGATAAACTCGATTATTATACACCTGTTCTGGCTACAAATGAGAAAATGATCAAAAATAGTCCTGATACTGTCAGAGCCTTTGTAAAAGCAGCATCACAGGGCTATCAGTTTGCAATCAAGAATCCGGAAGAAGCTGCTGATATCCTGCTTGAGGCTGCACCTGATTTAGACGCCGAGCTGGTCAAGAAAAGCCAGGAATGGCTGTCTCCAAAATATCAGGATGATGCAGAACAATGGGGAGAACAGAGTATAGAGGTTTGGGAAAACTATGCCCAATGGATGTATGAAAATAAACTGCTGGACAGCGAGCTGGACGCTGAAAAAGCTTTTACCAATGAATTTTTGCCGGAATAGGAGGAACCATAATGGCCAGTACACTGATCAGCATTCAGATTATACCTAAAACAAAAAACGGGGAAGATGTTATTCCATATGTAGATGAAGCAATTAAAATCATTGCAGAATCCGGAGTGAAATACGAGGTCCATCCACTGGAGACAACGATGGAAGGCGAGCTTGAAGAGCTATTCCGGATCATCGCAAGGATGAATGAAAGAATGATTGCAATGGGAAGCAAAAATGTGATTTCTCAAGTCAAAATTCTGTTTCAGCCTGATGGGATCACGATGGATGACCTGACGGATAAATACAAATGAAGAAAGTGGCTGTAAAAGGATGGAAGCCGGCAGCGGTTCTCCTCCTTTTGTTCATTCTCTGGGAAGCAGCAGTAAGGCTGGCAGAAGTCCCTGCCTGGCTCCTGCCGCCGCCCTCTGACATCATGGCTGAATCTGTGGAAAGCTGGGCCCGTTTTTCCGGCCACCTGGCGTCAACGGTGCTATTATCACTGGCCGGCTTTTCACTGGGGACTGTTTTCGGGCTCACCGCGGCCATCATCCTTCACCGTCTGCCGGCTGTAAGGGAATCTGTTTACCCGCTGCTGATACTATCCCAGAATGTCCCTGTCATCGTCCTTGCCCCTCTCCTTGTCATCTGGTTCGGGTTTGGGCTGCTGCCGAAATTTATTGTCATTATTCTTGTCTGTTTTTTTCCAATCACTGTGGCAGCTTTGGACGGTTTCAGGCAGGTTCCAGCCGAGCTTAAGCACTATATGGCCATGTCAGGAGCCACCAAAAGGCAGCTGTTCTGGAAGCTGGAATGGCCCGGCTCCCTGCCCTCGCTATTTTCAGGGCTGAAAATCTCGGCCACCTACAGTGTTATGGGCGCTGTCATCTCAGAATGGCTAGGTTCGGAAAAAGGGATAGGCGTTTTTATGACTCTCGCCTCCTCCTCCTTCCGGACAGACCGTGTTTTTGTAGCCATATTTGCCATTATGATATTAAGCCTGATTTTCTTCGGAGCAATCCTTTTGGCAGAGAGCCTGCTTTTAAAATGGAATAAAAAGGAGCAGATAAAATGAATCTCCTGCACCTGGATAATATATCAAAATCTTTTGGGGAACAGATGGTCCTTAATAACTTAAGCCTTGAAGTTAATGAAGGTGAATTCGTCTCCCTTCTCGGGCCTTCGGGAAGCGGAAAAAGCACCATTTTCAATCTGATTGGGGGACTGCTTCTACCCGATGAAGGAAGCATCCAGATGAACGGCCAATCGATCAATGGCCAAAAAGGATTCATGAGTTATATGCCGCAGACCCCTTCCCTTCTTCCGTGGAGGACAGTTTTGCAAAATGTCCTTCTGGGACAGGAACTGACAGGCAGAACAGATAAGGAAAAAGCCATGGAAATGATACATAAAGCAGGGCTCGGGCAGTATGCGCATGCCTATCCGCATGAATTATCCGGCGGAATGAAGCAGCGCGCTTCCTTCATCAGGGCGCTGCTCAGCCCGCAGGAGCTTCTTTGCCTGGATGAGCCCTTTTCAGCGCTGGATGAACTGACGCGGCTTGATATGCAGAAGTGGCTCCTGACCATTTGGGAAGAGCAGCGGCCGGCCATCATCTTTATCACTCATAATATAGAAGAAGCTCTTTTTCTGTCAGATCGCATCATCGTCTTATCAGAAAAGCCGGCCCATACAGCAGCAGAATATGAGGTGCCTTTTTCACGGCCAAGGAGAGAAGAACTGTTCCTGGAAGAGGAATTTCTGGAATGGAAAAGAAAGGTCCATCATTCGCTGCGGCCAAAGAGGGAAAAAGGATGAACAAGATTATTGACAGCCATATCCACCTGGACCGCTATGCTGATCAGGATATGGCTGATATCTGCAGCATACCGGAGCTCGAATCACTCGTAACTGTCTCGTGGGATCTCAGCTCCTGCAAAAAGAACCTGCTCCTTGCAGAGAGGTTTTCAAAGGTAAAGCCGGCTTTTGGGTACCATCCGGAACAGGTCCTCCCTCCTGAAGCAGAACTTGCTGATCTGATAGGCTGGATGGGGGATCATAAAGAAAATATGATAGCCATCGGAGAGGTCGGCCTTCCATACTATTTAAGACAAGAACAGGGTGCTTCCTTTATGGGCCTGGAACCTTATCTTGAAATACTGGAGCTGTTTGTCCAGAAAGCAAAGGAGTGGCAGCTCCCCGTCATCCTCCATAGCATCTATGAAGATGCAGAGATAGTATGCAGCCTGCTTGAAAAGTATTCTATTGAAAAAGCCCATTTTCATTGGTTCAAAGGCTCAGCTCTTACGGCTGAACGAATGGCCGCCAATGGCTATTTCATCTCAGTGACTCCTGATGTATTGTACGAAGGGGAAATTCAATCTCTGGTAAAAGACTATCCAATCAGGCAGGTGATGGCAGAAACAGACGGTCCCTGGCCATTCGAAGGGCCTTTCAATAAACAAATGACTTCACCACTCATGATCCATCGTTCAGCAGCTAAAATCGCTGAAATCAAAAAAATGGCATTGCCGGAGGTATATACGCTCCTGCTGACAAATACCAGGGATTTTTATAGAATATGAGAAGCACTCTGTTTAAGCAGGGTGCTTTTTGTTGGTAAAACAGGAATGGGATATTAAAAGACACATCTGATCTCTTTAGTAGTATAGAACCATTTTTCCTTTAATAAATTTTCCCCATATCTCCAAATGGAAATATAAGGTACAGTAAAAGAAAAACTTATTGGAGGACTGCTGAATGAAAAAATATGGTCTGATTCTGCTTATCATCCTGTTTTCTTTTTCCACCTCTGCTTTTGCCCAGCCGGAAACTGCCAGCCTGATTCCCTCTGAAGAACAATTTCTTAAGCTCGTAAAGAAGACAGAAGAGTATAAGGACTTTAAAGATGACTTTCTCTCAAACGATCCTTATATCCTGAATCCGCTTAAAGACGAAAAAGACCAGCAGTATGGCTGGATTGTCCAGTATGAGATTAAATATAAGGAAGAAGCTTCACTTGCCGCAGGCGGTGCAGCCACGGTCAGTTTCTCCTCCATCCTTACGTTTGCTTATGACAGCATCAATGATGATATGCAGGCTTATATTATAGACTATAGCAGCATTCTCAAAGATCAAGCTATCTATCTTGAAGAACTCTCCACCGGCACCACCACTGCAATTGATGTGTCTGAGACAGATTTATACGCAGAACTTGCCGTGCAGACGGAGGAAAAAGCAGAAAGCATGGTCAGTTCAGCGGGGCTGCAAAGCGGGAATCCTGCAGGTGAAGAAGGTGTGAACGGAAGCAACTATCTTTGCTGGCAATGTACAAGCTATACCAATGGGAGCGTTTCTCTTCCATGTGCCAATTTGGTCGGCAGCTACTGTTCATCGGGCTCACAATATTCAGTCGGCAGGCTGCTGTGCGCCGGCAAAACAATCATTGATTGCTATGTGCCCAAGGATAAGGTTTGTGTAAAAGGCGTCTGGAAAACCACCTGTCCGGCACCGGCTTAATTGATTATAAAGAAAGAAGGCTTGCCATCCGCGTTAAGTAGCAGTGGCTATATATGCCAGCAGATAAGAAAGTTGGGAAGATGAAGAGTCAGTAACCGGTGACAGAAATATAAGGGGAGTATTTACTGTTAAATTCAGATTAATAGTGTTTTTGGAGAAAATAAGGGAAGTTTCTCCCTCTATGCAAAGTAAAATGGAGATTAGTATAAAAAGTGGACATAGGTACTGGCGTCATGTTTAAATCGTATACAACAATAAAAAGGGCGTGTATAAACATGGCAGTGAACCAAAAAAAGTATGCACCGGAGTTTAGAGAATACGTGACTAAACTAATCGTTTTAGACGGTCGTAAGGTCGTGGATGTAAGCAGAGAACTTGATATTCCCTATCACACTCTTCAGAAATGGACCAGCGCTTTCCGTAAAAAACAGCAGGCGGATGAGAAAGAG